>CAYNNP010000041.1:22475-35463 GCA_964398215.1 uncultured Pirellulaceae bacterium
AAGAAAGGTGGTGACAAGAAAGGCAAGAAGAAGAAAAAAGACGCTGCCTAGCTCTGCCTCTCTTTCCAGATTCAATATCGAAAAACTCCAGGTCGATGGCCTGGAGTTTTTTTTGTTGGCTAGAAGGTTTCTGGATAGATCACTAATTCGATTCGCCGGTTGGCAGCACGTCCTGGTGCACTGGCATTGGACTGAATCGGATTGTTTGCGCCTTGGGCAACCGTGAACAATTGCTGAATTGGCATGCCTGCGCGACGCGTCAACATATCCAGCACTGCGGATGCTTGTCCCGCGGCCAATTGGTGTGGTGTTGCCATTTGTCCGCCAAACAACTGCGAATTGTCAGTGTAGCCTTCGATGCCAATTCGTTGCCGGGGGAAAATGCTTTTCAACTGACTGGCAACTGGATCCAAGACCAACGCTGCTTGTGGAAGAAGTTGTGCGGTTCCCTGTTGAAACAATTGATCGGTTGGGACAACGATTCGGATCACATCGCCGTCTTTGCGAACTGGAACACCACGCAGATTCAGTCGCCCAGCAAGCTGTCCAAGATTCGTATTTGGCCGAATGGTTGCTCCACCGCGCACTTGCGTCGAAGCTTGCAGGCCACGGACTTGGGATTGAGCCGTGTTGGCTGCCACTTTGCTGGTTTGCAGTTGGTTGGTTGTTGCAGAAAGCTGTTTTCGAACGAGGTTCAGTTCTTCACGATAAACTTGGCCCTTCTGTTCACTTTGCGCCAACTGAGTTGTCAGTTGGCGGTTGTTATCATCCAATAGCTGGACTCGACGGCTGAGTTCCGCGATTTGAGCGCTGGTTGGATTCACATTCGGATTGACCGCCGAATTCTGCGGTTGCCATGCCGGATTGCCCGGTCCAACCAAATACGGATTTTGGTTGCAACCTGTAAACAATGCGGACACAACAAGTGCGATGGCGAGTGTTGGTTTGTAAAATTTGATCATTGGTCTGATCACAAACGTCCTTGTTCCGGTCCTTGGGGAAGTATCCAAGACTCCTGGGACAGTAAGATGTAAAATTCAGGCGAATCAATAGCAATTGGCTCAAGTTTCCGTTTTCTTGTGCCGAACCCTCGGGAAAACTTTGACATCATTAAAGAAGAACACACCATGCGGATCATTTTCTGTTTGCTCGGCTTGGTCCTTGGCAATAGCTTGCTAGCAGCTGATGATCAGCGGCTGAACGTTCTGTTCATCATTTCGGATGACCTGACCGCAACCGCACTGTCATGTTACGGCAATACGATTTGCGAGACTCCCAATATTGATTCCATCGCGAGTCGCGGCGCGAGGTTTACACGAGCGTATTGCCAGGGGACGTATTGCGGTCCTTCACGGGCGTCTTTCATGTCTGGCTATTATCCGCACGCGACCGGAGTGCTGGGTTACAAGAATCCGCGGCCGCAAATCGGCGATCGGTCAACATGGTCTCAGCATTTCAAGAACCATGGTTACTATGCCGCTCGCGTCAGCAAGATCTTTCACATGGGAGTACCTGGTGGCATCGAGAAAGGTGACCATGGTGCGGACGACGAACTTTCGTGGACGGAGCGGTTCAATAGCCAAGGTCCAGAATGGAAAGCACTTGGTGATGGCGAAACACTCGAACGAAATCCTGACGGAAAGAAACCGGTGGTTGGAGGAAATACGTTCGTTGTCGTGGAAGCCGATGGCGACGACTTGGTTCACTCTGATGGCAAGACTGCAAAGAAGGCGGTGGAATTGATCCGGCAACACAAAGACGAAACGTTTTGGTTGGGTGTTGGTTTTGTTCGGCCGCATGTCCCATTCGTGTCGCCAAGAGAGTACTACGCGGATTTCAAGCCGTACGCGCAACTGGACTTGCCTGAAAAAGTTCCTGGCGACTGGGATGACATTCCCAAGCCTGGGATCAACTACAAAACCAGCAAAGGCATGCAAATGGATATTCGCCGCCAAAAGAAAGCCGTTGGCGGATACTATGCATCGGTGGCATACATGGATCGCCAAGTAGGCAAGGTCATGGCGGCGCTGAAGGACAATGGGCTACTGGATAAAACCATCGTGATCTTTACGAGTGATCACGGTTACCACTTGGGCGAGCACGACTTTTGGGCCAAAGTTTCGCTACGCGACGAATCGGCAGGCGTGCCTTTGATCGTTGCTGTGCCAGGAAAAAAAGCTGTCGTTTGCGATAGCCTGGTCGAGCTGCTGGATTTGTATCCAACGATTTCGGCGCTATGTGGTCTTCCCATTCCAAACAACATTCAGGGGAAAGACATTTCCGGGATGTTGGATAATCCCACGGAAACCGTTCGCGATGCCGCGTTCAGCGTTGCTCCTATGCGAAAGGGATTTTTGCTGCGCGAGGATCGATTCGCATTCATTCAATACAAAGAAAATGCGTCTGGTGGCATCGAGCTATTTGATACGCACAAGGACCCCAAGCAATTTACAAATCTTGCTGATGATCCCAAGTACGAAGCCGTCGTAAAACGCTTTCGCGCCAAAGTTTCAGCCAAGTTAGATGAAGTGCGTGATAACGATCTGAAGCGTTAGCTTGATGCGAACAACGCCTGGGCCAGCTGGCACACGGATATTGTTGTACTCAGTTATCCAGGCGTCTGAGTTAGACTAGAATAGCAGATCAATTAGGGAACACTAGTGATCGCTGGGAGCACTTTCGCCTGTTACGGAGGTCGCCAGTCGCAACGCGGCCGCACGGCGGCGACCGGAATTATGAAATCTAGCCAACATATACACTGCGCATTAGGTGCTTTAATTACGGACGGCTCCTATGGCTCATGACTATTCCATCATTGACCAAATCAATGACGAATACGAGTCGGCGATTCAAAGTGGAAACGAATTGCGAATCGAGGATTTGCTCGAGCGAATCGATCAACCGAATCGACTCGCATTGTTCGAGCAACTCGTTCGAACCGAGCTTGAGTATCGACACAAGTCCAATGAGGCAGTCGGCATCGAAGAGTATCGAAAGCGATTTCCTGAACATACCGATGTGATCAACAGTTTGGCAGCTCGCTTCGGTGACCAAGAAACCGTTATCACTGAAGGCGTGCCGGGCCTTGGCCGTAGCAGTTGGGAGGGTGCCTCGGAGCACCTCATCGGCCCATATAAACTAGTCCGCCCACTGGGTGTGGGTGGCATGGGAGAAGTCTGGCTTGCGGAGCAGACGCGACCCGTTCAACGAGAAGTCGCGATAAAACTGATTCGTACAAATTGCGATCAGAAAAATTTTGTTGCTCGCTTTGAAGCGGAGCGTCAGGCGCTCGCACTCATGGATCATCCAAACATTACGTCTGTGTACGACGCAGGCGAAACTGCCGAAGGAATGCCGTTTTTGGTGATGGAGGTCGTCGATGGAGTTCCGCTAACGCAATACTGTGAGCATAACTGTTCATCGATCCAAGACAGGCTTCGGTTGTTTGCAAGTGTATGTGACGCAGTTCAGCACGCCCACCAAAAAGGAGTCATTCACCGCGACCTCAAACCATCAAATATTTTGGTGTGTGAATACGGAGGCGTGGCAACTGCAAAAGTAATTGACTTTGGGCTGGCAAAGGCGACTGAATCCGGTAATCAGATAACAGACAATTCGCTAGTCACTGAATTTGGTCGAGTTGTCGGTACGGTTCTCTACATGAGCCCAGAACAAGCTCAGCCAAAGCATCATGGAATCGATACGCGCGCGGACATCTATTCTTTGGGTGTCGTCCTTTATGAATTGTTGACAGACTCAACACCCATAGCGCGGTCTGCTCTCAATCAGCAATCGATCTTGACTGTCATTACAGCGATTAAAGAGCAGGAAGCACCTCGTCCAAGTCATCGGTTGGCAGAATCAAATTCACTTGAACAGATTGCTAGAGAGAGGCAGATTGACCCCAAGCGTTTGGTGCAGATCTTAAAAGGAGACCTGGATTGGATTGTGACCCGGGCAATCGAGAAAAACCGCGATCGACGATATCAATCTGCATCCGAATTGGCTGAAGACGTTCGTCGCTACCTTAACGGCGAGCCTGTTGTCGCAAGACCACCATCAATTGGTTACAAACTCACAACGTTCATTCGAAAAAATCGCCTGCTCGTTGGCTCTGCAGCTTTGGCCACTTCACTATTGGTCCTGGGGTTGATTGGCACGACGTGGTTCGCTTTAAAGTCGAATTTGGAAACAGCTCGTGCCAATGGTGAAGCTGTGCGTGCTAGTCAGGAAGCGAGTCGCGCGAACCAAGAAGCCGCGAACGCGAAAGAGCAAAGCCAAGTCGCGTTCGATACGCTCACTGGTGTGATTCGCGATTTGCATGACGAAATCCGGCAAGTCTCTGGAAGTGCTGACGTCCGACGGCGGCTACTGGCAATCTCACTGAAACAGATTGGAAAAATCGCTGCCGAGAATATCGACAACGCTGAGTTCAATATCAGGCAAATGCGGCTCCTGATCGAGATGGGGTTGAACCTACAGCGGCATGGAGTCAAAAACCCAGAATTTCATGTCCAAGCTGAGGAATACCTGAGTCAAGCTCGCATCATTGGCGAGAAGATCGTGGCCAGCGCGCCCGATAATCGCGAAGCACACAGTAGTCTGGCTAGCGCGTATCAATTGTTAAGTGACAGTTTTGCTCGTCGCGGAGATACGGTCAATGCAGAGGCCCTTGATGATAAGGCTCTGGAAATTCGGTTGTTTGTTGCAGAGCGATGGCCTGAAAACGAAGGTATGTTGCGATTGGCTTTAATGGCGTTGCTGCAGCATGCACATGACGCACGCGGTAGAGGAGAATTGCAGAAATCCGAAGCACTCTTTTTGCGTGCGATTGCCTACGGCGAGAAACATGGCTTTCCGCTTGAGCAGGTGCAAGCTTGTACGGGTTATGCAGCGTTTTTGCGGAAAACCGATCCCGACGAAGCGATGAAGTGGGTCATCAAAGCGTCCGGAATCTGCCACGAATTGACCAAGGCAGAACCCGAAAACTTGGGAATCAGTATTGAATATGCAAAGTGCCTGAGGCTTCATTCCCAATTGCTGGCGGCTAAAGGCAACAACAGCGAAGCAATCAAGCGCGGCTTAGCGGCACTTGATATCGTTGCCCGTTTGTACGAGGAGAATGAATCGAGTCTTTTTGTCTATGAAGAACTGCTGAGGTGTCATCTGCGGCTCGGGAAGAATTTCCAAACGGTAAAGCAGAGGGAGAACGCAAAAACACACTACAACGCAATTATGGCAATGATCGATTTGAGTTTGCCTGTTACGAAGATCAACATCCTGGCAAAAAGCTATTTGCGCGATACAACAAGGATTCTGGGTGAACTGCATCTGGAAGAAGATGACTTTGAACAAGCCACCAAGTTCTTGGAAATGCACCTCGAAGTTTGCGACACCCTTAGGCTGAGCAAGCCAGTTACTGCATCGCAAATCTCCAAAAATCTTGAAGTGCTTCCGCTGCTTCTCAAGGCATACGAAAATCTAAGCGACTCAGAAAATGCGCAAGCCACCGAGGCTCGTATCCTTGCCGCTCAAGAAAAGCTAACTGAGCTCAATTGAGCCAGGGCTCAAAGGCTCAAGTTCCGCCATGGGCACTGCGTTTTACGGCGATTGTCGCGATGCCGATGATTGCTACGTGCCAAGCCTTGACGGATGAAGCTATCTATCAAGCATCTTTGCTGGCGGCACTTTCGAGTGTTACGGAGTCGCCCGTGGTAACGTGGCCGCTTTGGCGGACTCGGCAGACTACTCCGCCGCGCCAGTTGGTCGAAAGCGCTTTTTCAAGCTCTGGGTGAAACTCGCACATTCGGCTACAAGGATCCGTTTCGCCGGTGACTTCTAGCAGTACATCGCCAATCGCGATGGTTGCCCCGGTAGTATTCTCAAGCTCAAGGCCATCGACCAACAAATTCGCTCGACGAGACTTCCAGTCAAGCACGCTGCCGATTTCGTCACATGTCGCTTGCCACGCTTCGGTACTCATCACCGTCACTTGGCGTGGCCCAGGCTTGCCTCGAAAATCACCATCGCAACCACGTTCGGTTGTGATGCCGATCGAATCGAACTCGTGCATCTCTCCTCGCGATTTTTCGCGAGTAGCGATTGATAACAACTTGCCTTGATGCATGAACAGCGACCTTTCTCAGTGTTGGAATGTAGGCATCGAACTGTCGGTTCGTTGCTAAGACAGAATTGAATCTACCGTTGTGGACTCACGTTTTGCTGGACCGAGTTTTTGTTTGGCGCCCATCGCGCCTAGCATTGTGTTGTAAACATCGATGCCTTCGCGATCAACATCCAGGATTTCACCCGTTTTGAATCGGCCGCCGCTGCCGGTGATTGCATGGAAGACACCCGAAAGTTCTCTTTTGACATCGTTATGCCGACCGTCGCCCGATTCGGTTGAAATCGTTATACACGAATTCTCCAAGACCGATTTTCCGTTGGATTCTTTGATGGCATCCAGGCGGCTTAGAAAGTAAGCGACTTCTCGCATTTTCATGTGAGCATGAGCGCGTAGTTGTTCGTTCTTTTTCTTGGGATGAAACTGGTGCCACCATTCGTGCGAACAACCGCCCGACCCACTCTTTCCAAGTTCACGTTCGTCGTCAAACGTGTAGACTAGTCGCCCATCGTATTTGTAGTCGCCGGTGACACGCAGTCGTTCGCCAGCAGCCAAAAATGTCAGCGAACCGAATCTAGCGCGATCGAGTTCGATTGCCATCGCATACAGGTCTGCCATCAATCGCCATTCTTCCACCAAGTCATCAAGTTTCATATCGATGCCTTCGCCGCCAGGATCGGCTTGGCCACCATGTCGCAGGTCTGATCGTGGCGGCAATTTTGGCGCGTTCGGGTCGACCTTGTTTGTCGCATAGGCGCGCTGCTCGTACTCGCGTATGCGGTCCAAATGGTCATTCACACGTCGCCGCGATGCTTTGCCAAGCGGAGAGTTTGCGCCGGTGTAGAACCGGTACTGCTGGACGACTGAATCCAACACACTGCGGCGCAATCGATCGGCTCGCGAGTCACCGTCACCAGCCACGATTCCAAATACTCGATCGAATAGGTCACGCGGCTTTTCTTGGATCGTGGCCGCTACCGTTCCGTCATCGTTGTAGCTATGGACGTATCGACTGATTCGACTTCGACGAAAAAAGGTACCACCGATTAACGTTGGAACCATGCTTGGCGGCAGCCCTTTTGGATAACAGGACTGACGAATGACTTGATCGATCGATGGGCCACCAGATTTCGCTTCGCCCTTGGGTGGTTCGGCTGTGAACGCGCCAGAGGCTCCGTCAAAGTGAGCGTTGATCCCCGATTCGTCGCAACGAACTTGGTCGATGCCTCGCATGATCAGCAGTTTGTCACGGAGTGGTTTCAGCGGTTCCAAGACGCCGTCATAGCCTTCGGTTTGGAGAGGCGCAGGGATGCCAAGCCCGAAAAAGACATTGAAAGCTCGAGCCGGAACATCTGTAACTGGCGAGGCGACCGCAGATGACAACATCATTTCTTCCAAGAGCGGCAACGCGATCGTTGCAGCACCAACACCGCGTAGCATTGTTCGGCGATTCAATCGTTTCATAGGATCACACTTGTGAATGTTTGTTCTTTCGGAACGTTCTATTGTGACTCAGTTCGTGTCTTTTGTACCAGATCGCTCATCAGGATCTCCAAAATGGTTGCCTGATAAGTGCCACCGTTTTTGATCGCCGTTTGATGAATCTTTCCAACAATCGGCGCATCGACTGCGACCAGTGGGCGGCCAAGGGAAAACTGAGTGACTTTCCATGTAAGGCTTTCCTGGACGCGAGGGTTCGCAGCCAGCAAGTTCATCAATTCAGCGACAGTTTTGTAGCTCCGCGGTTTGGATTCACCAGGGACCAAAACAACACCGTCTTCGCGCAAACGGTTTTGAAAATGATCGATGTTGTGAAAGCTACCGAGCCCATCGAACTTTTCCAGACCAAACGCCAACGGTTCAAACTTTTTGTGGCACCCGCCGCAGGCCTCGTTCTTGATCCGCGATTCGGCGATGTTCCGCTGTGAAAGTCCTGGCTTTGTAGGCACTGGAGTCGTATCGACACAAGGAGGCGGATCCTTGACCACACCACGAAGCAATTCGTGCATTACTAATAACCCGCGGGTAACCATCGATGCTTCGTCACCACCAATCGTCAAGACGCTGCCATGAGTCAACAGTCCACCGCGAGACGGCGTTTCGCTCAGATCGTATCGCTGCAGTCGATCACCGCGAGGTTCAATTCCATAGTGCTTTGCCAAACGCGGAGTTAGAAAAGTAACCTTCGCATTAAGCAATTCTGCAAGCGGGCGATTTTGCTTCCAAACGACTTCATCGAAAAAGGCTAGCGTCTCGGCATTCATGTCATCGGCCAGCGCTTGGTTCCAATTCGGAAAGTGCTTTCGGTTGGGTCTCAGATTCTGCAATCGTGGCAAGTTGATCCATTGGCGAATGAACTCTTTGGATTGCTGGACCGCGCGAGGATCCTTGAACATCTTTTGGATTAACTGGCGAGCAAACTTGGGGTCGCTGAGTTTGCCCGACTCGGCTGCTGCGATCAGTTCTTTGCTAGGCGGTGCTCCCCAGACAATGTAGCTGAATCGCGAAGCCAATTCGTATGGCGATGCTGGATTACTTGAGCCATCCCCGATATGTGATTCAACCCGATAGAGGAAGCGTGGCGATTGCAGCATTGCTTCGATGATATAGCTAACGGCTTCTTTGTAGTTACCGCCCGATGAAGCCACGGTTGTTGAAATTCCGCGATACAGAACGACTTCGTCTTCAGTGAGTGGGCCTCGCAATACCCATTTGCCCATTTTGCTGATCAAATCACGCATGTGATTATCCGTCAAGCGACTGCCTTTCTTGAATCGCGCCGCAAATTTAAGCACATCCATTTGCTGAACGATCGACCGCGCGAGTTGCGAGTAGGCGTCCACGTGTTTGAGGTCAACATTCAAACTGTACGCGGTGTTATTGAAGCCATCTGCGCGAGTATCCGGCGGCAGCAATTCCATCGCCCGGCTTGCGATATCGACTCCAACGGTTGCTTGAACCGTTGCGATGTATTCTGGACCCGTTAGCCTCTGAACCCACAGGCTTTGTGATTGATTGCCGTGTACGTAGACCGCGGGGTCGATCATTTTCAGCGTCCACGCAGCACCGTCATCGATCCAATTCTTCAGCAGTTCCTTTTGGTCGCTACTAAGAGGATTACGATCATGTGGCATGCTATCGTCATCAACAGATTGCCAAACGAGGCTGTCAAGCGACTTGCCCGCAACGATCCCACGACCACTTTCGCCACCGGCGAATGCCAATTCCCGCCGTGAGAGATCCAAGCCGCCTTTGCGTGTTGTCGAATCATGGCACTCCAGGCAATGATCGGCGAGTAGCGGCGCGATTTTGGTGACGAACAATTTTTCACGTTGCCGTTGTTTTGCAGCAGCGATTGCTTTGGCGTTGTTGCCTGTTGGTCCCGCCAGGAAATTCTGTTTGACTTCTTTGTTCGCGAGCGCTCGATCGTAGACCGCGACAAGATGATAGGTGCCTAGCCAACGCCGCTGACCGGTGATTTCATCTCCCAAGATCAATTGGTAACTCAGATCCCAATTGCCCAGATCGCCTTTCGCGTTACCCGTGGTGTTCGGCGCACCATTGATGTAGACGGTTGTTTTCCCACTTTTGGTGCGTGTAAATACAACGTGAGTAATCTTGGTCTGTACAGATTTTTTGGAAGCAGCTGTCGATGGTAATCCATTGGCGCTGGTTTTGGATGAGCGTAAGCGCACGTCATAGTGGTCACCGTCTTGACCAAGAGTCAGATTGCGATTGACCGAATCCTTGGACAACGAAAGGATTCGTGCGGGACCCTTTTGCTGCAGATTGGCAGGCTGCAACCAAGCCTCGAAAGTCAGTTCCCCGGACGCTTTGATCGGGATTGATAATTTTTCGGCGCGCTGACGAGATTGAATCAAAGTGCCACTACCGGTCAGCTCGATTTTTCCAGCCGATCGCCGTACCGACTTGGGATCAACGATGGTCAGGTTCAGTGGTTTACCGACGCCGCTTCGATCTACGATCTGATTCCCGCTGGAGGACGCGAAATTGTACAAAACCAGAAGGCCGTCGCTTTGACGAGTCTGTGCGTTTGCGGAGCTAATTGGCGCAGCGAGACAGACAAGAAGTAGGACCAATCGTTGCATTTTAGTGCCGGGAGGATTTTGAATACGTCGCTTGGCTTATCATTGTAACCAACTCAGCCCCTGGTACGTCGCCAACTTTCGGCTCTCAAAAATTTCAAGCATAGCGTCTGAATCGCTGTTTACATCGACGAGGGCATTGAGGTTTCCGGTAGAATCACGGGTTCCTTTCTCTGTTTAAGTATTCATTTCGACGGGATCCTTCACCATGAATTCGACCTTTCGTTTACTGTGCATTGCATTCTTGCTTGGCTCAATCGCTCGTGCTGACGAAGTGTTTTTTCAGGATGACTTTGGCGGGCTGGACGGATTCGTTTCGACCAATACCAATGATTCGTACGAAGACAGTTACGAACAGCGAATGCGAGAAGCTCACAGTTACATGAGCGGCGAGATTGAAGACGGCGAGCTAGTGTTGGTTGTAACGGAGGACAAAAAGACGAAAGGTCCTGATGGAAAACCTGGTGTTCTGTCTCTTTCCTTCAGCAAGCTTCCCAAGTCCGTAGCGTATTCGGGGTTTACATATTTGGGCGCGAGTAACCGAGAGATTTCGATTCCTAAAAAGGCGGTTGCCTCCAAAGAGACGCTGGGGAAAATTCGCGTTTCGTTCAAGCATAAGGCCGTGAACAAAAAGCCCGCCAACACTGGCATGGCCGTTAACTGTCGCTTCGAAATCGATGTCGACAATGCGTTCGCTTCACGTATCGATTTTGGAAAACTAGAATCCACCAAGGAATGGCAGACTTTTGAAATGACGCTGGATAAAGGAACGAATCATGACGCGTTCTTGGCGACAGTAAAAAACTTGAACTATCCAAGCTTCAAGTTCGCTTGGAGTCAGATTGGCAAGATCGATTCTTATCAAGACGGGGACACTCTACTCATTGACGACATCAAAATCTCGTCGGTCAAATAGACGCTCGTTTGACACGCTGATGAATTCTGAGTTGTTCGTTTTGGTTCGACAGTTCGTGTTTCTAGTTGTGCAGGGCACTCAAGCGAGATGAAATTTTCGATTGGCGCATTGCTGGTTCTGATACTCGTTTCCGCGCTTGGGATGCTGGCATCTAAAGCGCACGTCGGTATTGGTGATGAACGCGCAAAAATCGTCGACTTGGAGAATATGGTTGCGTCACAGAACGATGGGTACTTGGTGGCCAAGTACAGAATCGAGTTGGCGGAACAGTATCAAGCCGCGAACCATTCGTATGACCTGTTCTCTGAGGCCAAACAGCGTTTCAAGAATTTGCAGGAAAAGTATGGGGCGCTGAAGTTATCGGATGAAACCAAAGTGGCCATCGTCTCGGTGCCGACGATCCGTGAACTTGATTTTGATTCGCGACTCTATGCCTTTCGAGTTCATGTGCCGGTCGGCGCAGAGATTGAAGTGGTCGGCCAAGTCGTGTCACGTGATGGAAAGGTCATCAACCCAGGTTACTTTCAGCCCAGCGATTCTGCGGTCAAGCTTCCCGTTGGCGAGAATTTGGTCGAGATTGGCTTTCAAAAACCAACGTCTGGTTCCATTGCGCTTCCACCAACACTCAGTGTTCCCGATGTGGAAAGGATCACCGTTTCGATCAATGGAAATCCAGGTTTCCAGACAACTTACACGCCAGTTGAACGAGGGCTTTCTCCAGCCATAACGGAATACCGGGAAACCAAAGCTTTCGTGGACCGCAATCCGATTGCGAGGTTGATCCGATTCACGCATTTCAAGAATCGGCGAAACGAGTCGGCGCTGCAAATTTTAATTCGTCGATCGGAGAACTAACAATGAAACGAATGTTAATCGCGATCGTGTTCTCTTTCTTGCTGTTCGTGAATCTGTTTCTGTGGATTCGATATCGCGCAATCGTTGCGAAACGAATTGGACTGGAGGCCCACGTCCAATTGCAGATGGAAACGCTTCAGCAACAGGATTCGGAAGCGTTTAAAGAGCTAGTCGCGCAAATTTCATCTCGCGAACGCGATGAAAAATACTGGATTGAGCAGCATCTAACGAGTGTTCGCGAAACAGAAGATTTTCTGGTGCAGTCGGGTCCTTCAGTTGTGTCTCAAGTGATTCGGTCGAAGCGATCAGGACGCGATGCGGCCGAAGTCAGACTTCTGCTTTACCTTCCACTTGGCCCAAACCGAGTTCGGTATGCATTCAATTCTACTTGGATGTCGGAGTTGGAAGACACTTCAGTCCCTCCAGTATTGTTGGCGGGTAACCCAAGATCGTGGGAAGAGCAACACGAGTTAGACTTGGAGCCGGGAAAGGTTCATGAAATCGTGTTTGCAGTTCAACGAGGTGCAGAGGGATCTTTTTTGAGTGTCAGGGCTGGCGAGCAATACGATCGTAAATTTCCTTTGCGGCCGTTTCGGAATCCAGGTCAATCCTATGGGGCGGATTTCGCAATGTTTCATCCCAATGCCATTCCAGGAAACCATTACAACGCTTACTCGACTTTCAAATTTCACAACGAGCTCTTCGAGCACTACTTCTCGCTGAAGGAAGATGCTAGTCCGAAGAAGAATAGTAGTGTTGCCATTCGAGCATGGGTGCATTCCGACGACACACCCTCGGTTCCTATCGGGAACGCGCTCTCAGATTTGCAAAAAATCATCAAGAGCTATTGGTTCGACGACGTTCACAACGTTCCTCAAAAGTTCTCAGACCAATTTGAAAATTACGACGGGTCTGGGCGACTGTTCATCAAAAGCAAATATCCTTAACGCTTGTTGATTTACTGAGCCGACGGCGCTAGCCGCGGGC
>CAYNNP010000042.1:0-34242 GCA_964398215.1 uncultured Pirellulaceae bacterium
GCACGTGGTGAAGCACGCGGTAGAGCCGAAGGTGAAGCGCGCGGCAAAATCATTGGGCAGATTGAAACGCTGGCTAGTCTGCTCAAAGTGCAGGTTACAACACTGGACAATTTGAGTGTCGAAGAACTCAGGTCCGTTGCGGATGATCTTCAGTCTCAGCTTCGCGATCGAGACATGTAGTCTTTTGTGGTGCGACTTCATGCAAGGTGACAATACACATTTATAGTCGGTGTCGTCTTCGCCCCGCTTAGCGTCGTTAGCGACGCACCTGGATCTTTAGCGTTTCGGTGGGTGCGATCTGCACACCGTCATCTCTCATGTGGCGCGTTTCGTGCTCGTCCAGTTTCACGCGATACGTTGCGTCGCGAAAATCAATTCCGATCGGCATCTTACCAAGCGTGAACTTTCTATTTGCATCAGATGTTGCCGAGGAACAAAGCCAGTTTTTGTAGTGAGTAATCACGCGTGCTTTAGCGACAGGCTTTCCGTCTTGATCAACCAACAGGCCCTTCATCGGTTCGGTTGGAACGACTTCAATTGGCGGAACCTCAAACGCTTCGTCTTCGGGTACATCATCGGGCACTTCGTTCTGTTTGGGTGACCCCAGTTGGATGTATTTGGTTTTGTACAAGTTCATCGGCTGGAACCGTACGTTCCAGGTAGCACCCAAGTTGTGAATTCGCCTTTAGAATCACTCACCACATCAACACCTTGTCGGGATGATCCAAAGTAGACATGGATCTTGATGTCTTTCATCGGCTTGCGAGTATCTTTGGCAATGATCGATCCACGAATCGGAACCATTCGTTGCATTGGTATTTCAACCTTGGTGGTTACACCTTCAACGATCATTGCACTTGGAAACAAAGGTTGTGCGTGAACGTCATTTGCGAAGATCGAATGGTCGATACGCATTCCGCCTTCGGCAATCATTGGAACGACAAAACGACCTGTCTTGACTTGGATTGGGATACATCAAACGCGTACTGATGCCACAGTTTGGCCCCAGCGATTGGTCGTCCCTGTTGATCAGCAACTGTGCCGTCAAGTGTTTTGGCAGGCTTTTGCTGCGCATCTACTGGTGAATGAACTGCAGCGACAGACTACCGCCAAGAATCGTAAACACTGAATCATTTCATACCCTCCGCTAATCGTCGCAATCTCGTTATTCGAGCATCTGGATGCCCCAGTTGACGAAGGCAATCACCGCGATTCCCGCCAAGCAGATTGCTGCCCACTTTTGTACTTCCAAAGATGGTGCCTGGCCCGTCCAAAGTGGTTTGGCTAGCACAAAACTGAACCAAATCACGTACAGTGCTAGCAGGAACCCCCCTATGTTAACCTGGATGCTGCTCAACCACTCCCCGTGCATGAAATGAGCCCAGGAAGTCGTCATTCCACAGGCTGGGCAGCGAATTCCAAGCATTAGTCGCATGCTGCATGGCGGAAGGCCCAGTTGCTGATGAGTTCCCAGGCCACTTGGGCTGGGATCAAGCGTAGCCGCCACGCCCAATAGGCCAAAAGAGAGCGCGATAAAGCTACCGAATACGAGCCGCTTGGCAAATTCGGGTGACTTGAATGGCAAAATGAGATGCCTCCGCGGTTCGTAACGGCAATACTGCCCAGTGGGGCTTCAAAAAGATCTCATGAAAACATTAATAGCCGTTGACGCTCAAGGGCTTGACCTCTACATTTTGCCGCTCGCAGCAGGCTAACTGGTTGTTGCGGGTGCTTTCGTTGACGTCAACCCGGCGTTTCCACGGGAGAATCACTGGAACAAAGTAACGAACGAGAATTTATCGTGGCCACAGGCAGTATTGAAGTTATCCGAATTCGTATGGAAGCATACGATCATAGCGTTCTGGATCAGAGCGCTCAGGAGATTGTAGATACTGTCAAGCGTACCGGCAGTGAAGTTCACGGTCCGATTCCGCTACCGACACGAGTCGAGCGATACACTGTTTTGTCCAGTCCGTTTGTAAACAAAAAGGCTCGGCAGCAGTACGAGATTCGCACACACAAGCGACTGATAGACATCGTCCAGGCTTATCCCAAGACGATTGACGCGTTGAATAAACTTAACTTGCCAGCTGGTGTGGATATTAAGATCAAAGCATCGGCTAGATAGTTAATGAGAAGATAGAAGTTTTTGGGACGTTGCCATGCTGGTAGCGAAGTAGGCCGCAGTTGGTTTGCTTTTTCCTGTACCATTTTGTCCGGTTACTAGAGCACTGGTCACCGAATGAACGGAAGTCGTGGCGATAACCTTGGTCGGTTGGCCTAGGTTCGGTGCGATAAGCCTTGAACCCTAACGAATTACGATAGGCGTCCCGTGTATGCGGGATGGACGTACTATGTCACCATCAATCCTAGGCCGGAAAGTCGGGATGACTCAGATCTACCTAGAAGACGGCACGGTTGTACCCGTGACTGTCGTTCAGGCGGGTCCGTGTCAGGTTCTTCAGGTGCGAACTGAGGATCGCGACGGCTATCAAGCGGTTCAGTTAGGTTTCGAGGATAAGCCACGGCGTTTGGCTCCTCGCGCAGAGCGAGGTCATGTCGCAAAGCTTGATAGTAAGCGGTCGAAGTCACGTGCGGCAGCAGGTGTTGAACTTCCCGTGAAGGCCGGTTGCGAGCCACAGCGTTTTGTTAAAGAGTTTCGCGGTGAGAGCGAGCTTGAGGTTGGTGCCACGGTCACGGTCGATCAGTTCGCGGAAGTCAAGCGAGTGGACGTAACGGGAACCAGTAAGGGGCGTGGTTTTGCTGGCGTTATGAAGCGGCATAATTTTTCTGGTCAGCGAGCTTCTCACGGTGTCAAGAAAGTGCATCGTCACGCTGGTGGTACTGGTTGCAGTGCATCTCCAAGTCGGTTGTTCAAGGGTCGTAAGATGGCTGGCCAGTATGGCAACGCCAAGACGACTGTTCGCAATCTGGAGCTTGTGAAGGTGGATGCGGAGAACAATATTTTGTTGCTTCGCGGTGCAGTGCCGGGCCCGAATGGTGGACTTGTCACGGTCCAAGAAACGAACAAGGTGTAACTGATGGCATCATTAACAATATTTGATGAGTCCGGCTCTGAAGTCGGTAAGTACGAGATCGACACCGACGCGATCGTCAATCGTGTTAGCAAGCAGTTGCTGCACGATGCAGTTGTGATGTACCAGGCGAACCTTCGTCAGGGAAGTCACAGTGCAAAGACTCGTGGTCAGGTTAGCGGTAGCACGAAGAAGCTTTATCGCCAGAAAGGTACCGGGCACGCACGTGCTGGTGGCAAGCGAACGAATGTTCGTCGTGGCGGTGGCGTTGCTCGCACGATCAAGCACCGTGACTACAGTTACCGGATGCCTAAGAAGGCGATTCGCAATGCGACCAAAATGGCCATTCGGTCCAAGATCGATGATGGTGAAGTGGTTGTGATTGACAGTTTGAGCTTTGACGCACCCAAGACCAAGCGGATGGCGGGGATTTTGAAGGCGTTGGGGCTGGATGCTACGACGACCTTGATTGTGTCGGCTGATCAGGACGCAGCGGTGTACAAGAGCGGGCGTAATATTGCTGGGGTTGATGTTCAGCCAGTTCGGCAATTGAACGCGTTGTCAGTGCTCAAGCCAAAGCGGATGTTGGTGACCAAGGATGCGTTGGACAAGATCAAGGACGGTTCTTTCGCAGCATCGTCTCAGGCAAGCTGAGTGAAGCGGGAATTTACGAAGGTAATTTGAAATGACAAGAATCAAACCTCCTGCACCGGTCGAGCGCAAGGTCAAGTTGGAGCCGCATCAGATCCTGCTTCGGCCGCTTGTGACAGAAAAGGGTGTGCACCGAGCGACTCGGTATAACCAGTACGCATTTGAAGTGCATCGAGACGCAACGAAGGCGGATGTGAAACGGGCGATTGAAGAATTGTTTGACGTGAAGGTTGCTAAGGTTCGTACGCAGAACCGCAAGGGCAAGATTCGCCGATACAAATTCAAGCACGGCAAGACTTCGGATTGGAAGCGTGCGATTGTTCAATTGGATGGCGATCACCGTATCGACTTCTTCTAAGCCGAAAAAAGAACGCATAGAAACAGAATAGAGTCATGGGAATTCGAATCTACAAACCGACGAGTGCTGGGCGACGTAATGCGTCTGTTAGTGACTTCGCGGAATTGACGCCCGGCTACAAGCCAGAGAAGTCGTTGTTGCGCCCTAAGCGTAAGACTGGTGGCCGCAATAATCAGGGCAAGATCACTGCACGTCATCGTGGCGGTGGGCATAAGCAGAAATATAGAATCATTGACTTTCGTCGTGTTAAAGATGGTGTGAAAGCGATCGTGGATTCGGTTCAGTACGACCCGAACCGCAGCGCTCGGATTGCGTTGTTGAAGTACCCTGATGGTGATAAGCGATACGTGATCGCTCCTGCTGGTCTGAAAGCTGGCGACGAGTTGATGAATGGTGCTGAGGCGCCTCCGACGGTTGGCAATTGCTTGCCACTGAAAAATATTCCACTTGGAACGACGATTTGCTGCATTGGCATGCGGATCGGTGGTGGTGCTGTTCTATGCCGGTCGGCTGGGACAAGTGCGACATTGATGGCTCGTGAGGCAGATTGGGCACAGTTGTCCTTGCCAAGCGGAGAGATTCGTCGTGTCCCGAGTGCTTGCCGAGCAACGATTGGTCGTGTCGGTAATAGTGAGCACATGAATGTCCGGTTGGGCAAAGCTGGGCGTGCACGATGGTTGGGGCGTCGGCCTCATGTTCGTGGTACAGCGATGAACCCAGTTGATCACCCGCACGGTGGTGGTGAAGGTCGTACAAAGGGTGGGCGTCACCCAGTTAGCCCGCAGGGCAAGAGTGCGAAGGGTGGACGTACCCGGCAGAAGCGTAAGGCGAGCAACTCGTCAATCGTTCGTCACCGCAAGAGTCGGCGTTACGGCGTTTTGACGTTGCACAAATAAGACACATAGATAACTACAAAGTACTGATATGAGCCGCAGTAGCAAGAAAGGTCCTTACGTCGACCCCAAGCTGTTTTTCAAAGTGCAAAAACAGATGGAGACTGGAGGTAGCCAACCGATTAAGACTTGGGCACGTGCTTGCACGATTGTTCCTGAGTTCGTGAATGTGACATTCATGGTGCACGATGGCCGTAAGCACGTTCCTGTGAAAGTAAGCGAAGACATGGTTGGACACAAACTTGGTGAGTTCGCCCCAACGCGGACTTTCAAGGGACACAGCGGCAAAGGCAAGAAATAAGTGTTTCGGGCATCCGGAACTGGGAGATAAGTGATGACTTCACAGAAACCAAGATTTGTTTCAACGTACCGCGGAGCGCGTATTAGTGCTCGCAAGGTGCGGCCATTGGCGACGATGGTTCGTGGTATGTTCGCTGACGAGGCGCTGGACACATTGAGGTTCCAGTCGCAGCGTGGCGCACGAATGTTAGAGAAAGCGATCAAGAGTGCTGTAGGGAATGCTCAGGATCCAGATCAGAACAATGGTGTTAGCCATCGAATCGAAGAGTTGGTGGTGACACTGGCCTGTGTCGATGGTGGCCCAATGTTCAAGCGATTTCGTCCTCGTGCACGTGGATCTGCTTTTCAGATTAAGAAACGCAGTAGCCACATTCGCGTTGGGCTAACACCGATCAACGAAGTTTAAGTGAGTCAGCGTCGTCTGAGTGCGACCTGCAAACGTTACAAAACAAACCGACTACAAGAAACGAGTCCTAACAGATGGGCCAAAAAGTAAATCCGATTGCTTTCCGAACCGGCGTCACTCGTGGATGGGGTAGTCGTTGGTACGCGTCGAAAAAGGAATTTGCTGGATTGTTGGTGGAAGATCGCAAATTGCGAAACTTCATCCTCAAGCACCCTAAGAAAACACAATATAGAAACGCGGGAATCGATCGCATCGAGATCGAGCGTACTCGCGACGAAGTTCGTGTGATGATGTATGTCGCACGACCAGGATTGATCATCGGAAAGAAAGGCCAGGAGATTGAAATACTTCAGGCCGAACTGCAGAACTTGATCGGTCGCCGAATCAACTTGAAGGTTGAAGAGGTTGGCCGTCCGGAGTTGCAGGCACAATTGGTCGCTCAAGACATTGGACAGCAATTAGAAAAGCGTGCAAGTTTTAGGCGTTCGATGAAACGTTCACTAGAGCAGACGATGGATGCTGGTGCGAAAGGCATCAAGATCCAGTTGGCTGGTCGATTGGGCGGTGCGGAAATGGCTCGGCGAGAAAAGCAAAGCATGGGTTCAATTCCATTAAGCACACTCCAAGCAAAAATTGATTACGGGACCCACGAAGCGATGACGCCACAGGGGCACATCGGGATTCAGGTCTGGATAAACCAAGGTACATACGGAGACGACGATGGCTCTGATGCCCAAACGGGTCAAGCATCGAAAATCCCAAAGAGGTCGCATAAAAGGTAATGCGACCCGCGGCAACAAGGTCGTCTTTGGTGACTACGGGCTTCAATCATTGGAGCCAGGTTGGGTCAAAGCAACGACAATTGAAGCCGGACGAATCGCCGCGCAGCAGTATGTGCGTGGTGAAGGGAAGCTTTACATTCGCATCTTTCCAGATAAATCCGTCAGTAGTACTCCTTTGGAGACTCGGATGGGTAAAGGGAAAGGTGAACCTGATTTCTGGGCGGCCGTCGTGAAGCCCGGAACGATCCTTTATGAATTGGGTGGTGTAACCGAACAGCAAGCAAAAGTTTGCTTTGCTCGTTTGGCCAGCAAGCTGCCTGTAAAGGTTCGCTTTGTTGAACGCCGACCTGCGTAACGAAACACAAGACAACTAATTGAGGTCAAACGATGACCAAAATCGCCGAACTGAGAGAAATGAGTAACGAGCAGTTGGAAGCTACCGCCAAGGAAGCTTCCGAGACGCTGTTTCGTCTGCGTTTTCAATCACAGTCGGAGCGTTTGAATACGCCAACTGAAATCCACAAGAATCGCCGCTTGATCGCTCGTGTGAAGACATTGCTCACCGAACGTGAAAAAGCTGCTACAGCAGAAGCCAAGTAACCAGTTAAATACCCATGCCTAAACGCGTTGTTTCAGGAATAGTGACTAGCGACAAGATGAGCAAGACGCGCCGCGTCGAGATCAATCGTGTCGTACAGCATCCCAAGTACAAGAAGTACATTCGCCGTCGAACGGTGTGTTATGCCCACGACGAAAATAATGAGTCGGGCGCTGGTGATGTGGTTGAGATCATTGAATCGGAACCACTGAGCAAACTGAAGCGATGGCGATTGGTTCGAGTAATTGAGAAGAGTACAGCGGTTGATTTGACGGCTCTACGCGCAGCTCGTAAGAAAGGCGCAACGCAAGCCGAATCCGAAGCCATTGAAGCGGCACATGTTGGTGAAGAAGCGAAAGCAACTGAACCGGCTGCCGAAAAAGAAGAGTAAAAGCCGCCGAGAAACATTGTTGGTTGTACGGATGTGAGTCATCCCAAACACAACCAGCGGTCCTCAACGCAAATCGAATTTGACCAGACATGATTCAACAAGAAACAAGACTAAATGTTGCCGACAACACCGGTGCACGCGAAGTGATGTGCATCAAGGTGCTAGGCGGTAGCCGTCGACGATTCGCTGGCCTGGGTGACGTCATCGTGTGTAGCGTCAAAAGCGTCATTCCCGGTAGCGACATCAAGAAAAAATCGATTGTTCGGGCGGTGATCGTTCGGACAAAACAACCAACACGTCGAACTGATGGCAGCTACATCAAGTTTGACAGTAACGCGGTTGTATTGATCGACAAAGACAAGGGTCCCCGCGGGACACGTATTTTTGGAGCGGTTGCGCGTGAACTGCGTGAGCGTAGCTTCATGAAGATTGTTAGCTTGGCCAACGAAGTGGTTTGAGCTGAGTTAGAAACGTACAAGAACATTTTTTGATTGAATTGGAAACACAGACATGTTGTTCCGTGTAGATGACGAAGTTCAGGTGATCACAGGCGCTTCCAAAGAGCACCGTGGTAAGATCCTGACGATCGATCGTAAGAAAAACAAAGTCGTCGTAGAGGGTGCTGCAAAAGTCTGGAAGCACGTTCGACGCAGCCAAAAGAACCCGCAGGGTGGTCGTTTGAGCAAGGAAATGCCAATCGACGCCAGCAACGTTATGTTGGTCGATCCTCAGTCGGGCGAACCGACAAAGATTGGCGTTCGCTTCAAGGAAGACGGCAGCAAGGAGCGTTTCGCAAAGAAGAGTGGCACGAGTTTGGGAGTCATTGCTCCGCCACGAACTCAGTACGCGACCAAGAAGTAGTCGCTAGATCGACTAGACAATAAACAACACCGCACATTTGTTGCATAAAGATGTCAGACACAAAACCACGACTGCAAGCCGCTTACGAAGAACGCGTTCGCGACGCTCTCAAGGAAAAACACAACTACACCAATTTACACCAGATCCCACGTGTTGAAAAAATCACAATCAACATGGGCGTTGGTTCGGCAATTGGCGACAAGAAACTTTTGGACATCGCTTACGAGGCGTTGACCGAAATCAGTGGTCAAAAGCCAGTGATAACGATCGCTCGAAAATCGATTGCTGGATTTCGCTTGCGTGAAGGTGTGCCAATTGGTTGCAAAGTCACCTTGCGGCGTCAGCGAATGTACGAGTTCTTGGACCGATTGGTATCAATCGTGCTTCCACGGGTTCGTGACTTTCGTGGGATCAGTCGTAAAGCGTTTGACGGAAACGGGAATTACACACTTGGTTTAACTGAGCAATTGGTTTTCCCAGAGTTGAACCCTGATAAATACACTCGTCCTCAGGGAATGAACATCACCATCGTAACATCAGCAAATGACAACGAATCTGGTCGTGATTTGCTGGAGTTGTTGGGGATGCCTTTCCAACATGACAAGAAAAAGACGGACGCTGCGTAAGCTCGTAGCTTGAATTTTGAATCGAAATAGTTGAATAGTTTTATTCGCCATACCAACTGAAAGATGCCCAGTGGCAAGCAAATCAAAAATCGCCAAGGCAAACCGGACGCCGAAGTTTAGTTCTCGACGCGAGAACAGATGCAAGTTTTGTGGTCGACCACGGTCGGTCTACCGCAAATTTGGACTGTGTCGTATTTGCTTTCGAGAGAATGCAAATAAAGGACTCATTCCAGGTGTACGTAAGGCTAGTTGGTAACAAAAAGCGGACGACAATACCATGATGACAGACCCCATTGCCGACATGCTTACCCGCATCCGAAACGCAGTTCGCGTGGAACGCCGGTTCGTGGATATTCCATCCAGCCGCGTGAAGCAAGGAATTGCAGATGTTCTTAAGCGTGAAGGATTTATCTGGGATTGGAAGATCGTTGAAGAGCAACCTGTAAATCAGTTGCGCCTAGAGCTGAAGTACGGCCCTAACGGTGAACGAGTTATTCAGAGCATTCAACGCACCAGTAAACCAGGTCGACGAATATATTCACGTAGCAAAGAACTGAAACCTGTTTTGGGTGGCTTGGGCATTCAAATCATCAGTTCCAGCAAAGGCGTGATCAGTGATCGAGAAGCTCGTCGCGACAAAGTTGGCGGCGAAGTGTTGTGTGAAGTGGCATAATTTGTTTTTGCCTTTTCAAGCAGATCAACGCGAAACATTTTAAATAGCAAGAATTGTTATGAGTCGGATCGGAAGAAAACCAATTCCCATCACCAGCGGCGCGAAGCTGTCGTTGGATGGGCGAAAGATCAACGTAGAAGGTCCCAAAGGGAAGCTTTCGTACGAGCATCGTCCTGAGATCGAGGTCGAAGTTTCGGGTGAGGAAGTTCTCGTTAAGCGACATAGTGATGAGCGTACGTCGCGAGAATTGCACGGTTTAACCCGGGCACTGATTGCCAATATGATCGAAGGCGTTGTGAACGGTTATGAGCGAAAGCTTGAAATCGTCGGCGTTGGATATCTGGCTAGCATTTCTGGCGATACTTTGCAGCTTCGTGTTGGATTTGCCAACGAGTTGCACCAAAAGATCCCCAAAGAGTTGAACGTTTCATGCCCTGATCAAACGCACATCGTTGTTCAAGGCTGTGACAAGCAAATGGTCACACAATTTGCTGCCGAAGTCAGAGCATTGCGGAAACCTGAGCCTTATAAGGGCAAGGGAATCCGGTACCAGGGCGAACACGTTAAAATCAAGCCTGGTAAAGCAGCAACTAAGTAGTAGTCGTAGCAGAACAATGGTTGGTCGCGAGAAAAGTTTTCGAGCTGGCCACCAAGAACAACGAATTGTCCGCGAATTTTATTTCGTGGCACCGTAAAGAACGGTTATTGAGATGGACAAGAACAAGAAAAGTCAAAAGCAGCGTAAGCGACGTCGTAATCACGTTCGCAATAAATTGCGTGGCTCTGCAGAACAGCCTCGCCTGAGCGTTCAACGATCGCTGAAGCATTTTGCTTGTCAGGTGATTGATGATTCGGCAGGCAAGACATTGGCCTCAGCCAGCACACGCGACAAAGATGTCCGTGCGAAGTTCAAGGACGCTGGTGGTAACTGCGATGCGGCCGCCGCGATCGGTAAGTTGATTGCCGAGAAAGCGAGTTCAGCGGGTATCAAAACTGTGCGTTTGGACCGCGGACACAATAAGTATCATGGTCGTGTCAAGGCGTTTGCCGAAGCGGCCCGCGAAGCCGGACTCGAGTTTTAAAAACA
This sequence comes from uncultured Pirellulaceae bacterium, assembly GCA_964398215.1. GTDB lineage: Bacteria > Planctomycetota > Planctomycetia > Pirellulales > Pirellulaceae > CAYNNP01. The sequence goes on from CAYNNP010000042.1 coordinate 10,662, forward strand.
ACACACAGCAACCTCTGAATCGAGGATAGAACGATTAGTAACTCAGGTAACAAACGTGACGGTGGCGGCGGTGGTCGCAAACGTAGAGGCCCCAAAGAAGAGCCAGCATTGGCAGAGGGGTTGATTGATCGCGTGGTCAAGATCAAACGTTGTGCAGCGGTTGTGAAAGGTGGTCGGCGATTTAGTTTTGCTGCCATGGTTGTTGTCGGTGACGGCAGCGGCAAATGCGGATGGGGCTACGGCAAGGCCAACGAAGTTCCTCCAAGTGTACAGAAAGCTCAGAAGCAAGCTTCGCGTTCAATGATCGATGTTCCGATCGTTGAAGGTTCCATTCCTCATCAGGTTTGGGGACATTACGGAGCCGCTAAGGTCCTGTTGGTACCGGCGGGTGCTGGTACTGGTATCATCGCGGGCCAAGCAGTCCGTGCTGTTTGTGAAGCAGCTGGGATTAACGATATTTTGACGAAGTCCTATGGGACGAACAATCCAGTAACACTGGTCAAAGCGACCGTTGATGCTTTGTCACGCCTACGAACACGCGAGCAAGTTGCCGCGCTTCGTGGCCTGACTCCCGAAGAATTGACCGTTTGATCGGCTAACGAAGAAACAAGATTGCAGGAAAAGGTTTTCAGATGAACCTGAACGATGTACACCGCGGAATCACCAAGTACCGAAAGCGCAAGCGGATCGGTCGTGGTGTCGGTAGTGGCTATGGGAAAACTTCTGGTCGTGGCCATAACGGTCACAAGAGCCGAAGTGGATATAGCCGCAAGCCAAACTTTCAAGGTGGTGCGATGCCGATGTTTCGGCGCGTGCCTAAACGCGGCTTCAACAACCGTTGGTCTGTCACCGTGTTTGCCGTAAACGTTGGCAAACTTAACGAACGGTTTGAAGACGGCGCTGAAGTGACACTTGAGTCAATGGCGGCCAAGGATGTTGCGAAAGGACGTTTTGACGAAGTCAAGATTTTGGGCGATGGCGAGTTGACAAAAAAGTTGACCGTTAACGCTCACCGGTTCAGCAAGAGTGCTGAAGAAAAGATCACGAAGGCGGGCGGAACCGTCAACAAGATTGCTCCGAAACGTACTCCGGCTGAACGTGTCGCAGCGTTGAAAGAGTCCAAGAGCAAGTAGTCAAACGGTTTGCGACTTTGTCGCTGCTCAAGATGCGGCCTCGGTCGCAACGACATAGCAACTGAGGCACGATGCCTAGTTTGGAGTTTGGTTCAGTAGCCAAGGTTGCTATCGCGTAGGCGGCGCTGAAGCGATAAACTGCACCATAAGCGAATCGAAATTCGCGAACCTCAATAAATTGACGGAATAACGTCACATGTTTGAAAAGCTTCGGATCATTTGGTCGATTCCCGAACTACGCAAAAAATGCTTGCTGACCCTTGGTTTGCTTGCTGTTTATCGCATTGGATTTCACATTCCGCTGCCGATGATCGCAACCAATCTGGGAGAAGGCAGTGAGGCTGCTGCGAACTTCTTTGAAAAGGTCAGCGTCTTTGCGGCAAGCGATCTTCGTCAGGCCACCATCTTTGGCCTGGGAATCATGCCCTACATTTCGGCATCGATTATCTTTCAGTTACTTGGCAGCGTTTATAAGCCGCTAGAAGAACTGAAGAAAGAAGGCGAGGCCGGCCGTAAAAAACTGAATGAATACACACGCTACTTGACCGTCGCGATTTGCATTGTGCAGAGCTATATGTATCTGCGATTCATGCTGATGAGCGGAGGAAGTGGTGGTTTTGGAAATATTAACCCAAGCTTCTTGAACGATGACGGCACTGGCCTTTTTTGGGGCTGGCAGATTGTAGCCGTCCTGGTGATGACCTGTGGAACTGTGTTCCTGATGTGGCTTGGTGAACAGATTGATGAATACGGGATTGGCAATGGGATCAGTCTATTGATCATGGCTGGGATTCTTGCCCAGATGCCGGTTGCGTTGTACGAGTTGGTCTTGGGGATGAAGCCCGAATTGACCGGACTTCAAAAGGGTCAGACGGGGATAGAAACGGTCATCTTGCTGGTGCTTTTGTTTGTGGTCGTCGTGTTTGGGATTGTGTTTATCACGCTTGGTCAGCGCAAAATCCCTACGCAGTCGGCTAAGTTCACCCGTGGCCGTCGTGTTTACGGTGGAACGCGGCAGCACTTGCCGCTACGAATCAATCAAGCTGGCGTGATGCCAATCATCTTTGCAAGTAGTTTGCTGATGATTCCTGGTGTCGCCATGGGATTCATGGCTGGCATGTTTGAATCCGGCGGAACGATGTTCAAAGCGTTCAACTTGATTAGTTTGACGATGAGCGATCAAACGTCGTACTTCTTTAATCTCTTGTACGTCGCGTTGATCTTCTTCTTCTGTTACTTCTGGACAGCGATTACGTTCAACCCGAAAGAAATGTCAGATAACCTTCGAGACAGTGGTACGTTCATTCCAGGCTATCGGCCAGGAAAGCGAACAACGGACTACTTAGAAAAGGTGATGGTCCGCATCACGTATGTTGGTGCAGCGTTCCTTTCCTTGGTCGCAATCGTGCCAACGATCATTTACGGTTCGCTGGGTGTGCCGTTCTCGATCGCAAGCTTCTATGGTGGTACAGGCCTGTTGATTGGTGTGAGTGTTGCATTTGACTTGGTTCAGAAAATTGACAGTCACCTTGTGATGCGAAACTATCGCGGACTGCTAGAAGGTGCTGGCGGCGGTGTCTCACCGGTAGTCTGATTGGACCAGTAATTGAAAGGGCGGATGATGCATATCGTATTCATCGGTCCGCCCGGTGCAGGCAAAGGAACGCAGTGCCGGCGGCTTTCTCAGTGGTTGAAAATTCCTCACCTTTCAACAGGTGAGATCCTTCGTGACACTCGTGAAAACACGTCACTTGGAAAGGTCATTTCGAGCTACATCGATAGTGGCCAGCTAGTGCCAGATTACATGGTGATGCGCCTGGTGACCAAGCAGCTAGAGTCGGATCCGAAAGCGGAGCAAGGCTGTCTGTTTGACGGATTTCCGCGAACAGTCGTGCAGGTCGATTTGCTGGATGAATATTTGGCAAAGCAAAATCAGTCGATTGACTTGGTGCTTTCGCTTGAAGTCCACGAAGACATTTTGATGGGCCGATTGATGGAGCGTGCTGAGACGGAGAACCGAAAGGATGACCATGAAGACGCCATTCGAGCTCGGTTTGAGATCTTTCGATCCCTAAGTGCACCGATCATTCAGCGATATGCCCAACGTGGGATCGTGCGACAGATTGATGGTGCTCAGCCTCCTGACGCCGTGTTCGCTGCGATTAGTGCAGAATTGCAGTCGAATTAGTGAGAATTGGTTTGTCGATGCTGATCCAATGACGACACCTCGGCGGCTGGCTCTTACAATATAAGTGTGTGCGACTGCACACCATCGTGCCCTTGCCGTTCTAAGCAGGATTCATTGTGAGTTGTTTGTATCGCCTTTCTTGTTTTGTTGTTTTGTGTTCGTTGCTTCCACTGGCAGCCAACGCCCAAGTAGTCAATGGATCTCGTGGGGGCGCCTTCATCGAAGCGCCTCGATATATCGAGCAAGAACTGCGCGATGCCGAGGAGTCCATTGAAAAGAAAGAGTACAGCGATGCAGTTGTTCGGCTGGGCAACCTGCTGCAGCGCGAGATGAATGAAGCTCGCGATGCTGATCTTGCTGGACAAGATTTTTTTCTGATCGAGTCAGGTAACTCAAATTCGTTTTTGCAGTCCAAGAGTTTTCTTAGTCATGCTCGGAAAATGCTCGGCGAGCTACCGCCATCGGCGTTGGATACTTATGAGTTGCAGTTCGGTGCACTTGCACAGCGAATGTTGACCGAAGCTTCGGCGAATCGGGACTGGGAAACACTTCAGACCGTCCGGCGTAAATTCTTTCATACGAAAGCAGGTTATGAAGCGTCATTGATTTTGGCGCAGCGCGAAATTTTGGAAGGGCATCCATTGAGTGCATCGCTTTTGCTGGATGCAATCGTTGAATGCCCTCGAGCAGTCAATCATCTAGGTCCGAGCGTCAAGTTGCTTCACGCAACCGCGTCTCATTTGTCCGAGCGCGACATCAGGGAGTTTGCGTTAGATGGTGGCGGAATCGTCAATGTGGGGTCAAAGAAAGTGGAATGGCCTGCAAAGGACCAAGCCATGATATGGATTGAGGATCATTACGACATCATTGAGAGTCGCGATGTTACTGAATCCGCGGCATACGCTTTCTTGGGCGCTTCGGCCAATCGAAATGGTGTCAGTAGCGGACAAATGCCTTTGTCAAAACCTCAATGGATGGTTCCAACATTTTCGACTGATTCAGAGATGCGCATGATTTCGGAATTGGAACGCGAGCTTTCAGCATCCGGCAAACTACCCGCACCTAGCTTGTGTCCGATTCGCGTTGGTGACCATTTGATTATGCGAACGCCAGATTTGTTGTATGGCATCGACTACAAAACGGGGCTGCGCGTTTGGAATTATCCGTGGGGAACGACCAACGGCGAAGAGGTAGAGAACAGCACAGCAGCAAGTGGTTCACGTACGGTTGAAGACAAAGGGCCCAAGCAACTGTTGATGCAGCGAATTTGGAATGATATTCCTTTCGGGCAAATTTCGAGCGATGGCGAGCGTGTTTACATGATCGATGATCTGTCTCCCATTAACTACGTAAGGACCAACCCTGCTCTGTTCGGGCGAGTTGCGAAACCAACAGGCGAACGTGGTAACACACTTTCGGCTTTTGAATTGGCCACTGAGGGAAAGCTTCAATGGGAACAAGGCCAAGGTAGCGATCAAGCATCTTTGTTGGCGGACGCGTTCTTCCTGGGACCTCCGTTGCCTTTGGATGGCCGGTTGTATGCGTTAGTAGAAATGTCGGGAGGTGATATTAGCGTCGTGTGCTTGGATCCAGTTTCCGGCGACGAGCTATGGCGGCAGCAGTTGATCGCAGTTGAATCTGGTGGAATAGGAGTCGACCCAATTCGCCGCATCGCCGGTGCCACGCCGACCTACCATGAAGGCGTTTTGATTTGCCCGACGGGTGCAGGAGCAACTGTCGCAATTGATCTTGCTGATCGCACATTGCGTTGGGGCATGCGTTACGCAACAAAGTCGACTGTCAGAAACTACAACTCACGAGCTCCGAAAGACCCAGCCACTTTTCTTGATCGATGGCATTCGGGCAACGCAATTGCATATGAAAAATCCGTATTGGTGACTTCGATTGAAGCAGACAAACTGTTTTGCTTTGACCTTTTGACAGGCGAAGCAAAATTCCGAAACATGTCACGTGTTCAATGGCGGTACGTGGCTGGCGCGCGTGATGGCAAGTTTCTGTTGGTCGGTAATCGACGAATTGCTTGCTACGATGTGGAGACAGGTACCAGAGCATGGGATTTAGCCGCCAACTCATTGCCCTCTGGCAGTCAAATCGTTGGACGCGGCGTGTTTGGGGAGGATGGATACTATGTCCCCACAAGCGACAACGTGATTTTGAAAGTATCGCTTGACGATGGCAACGTCGTGTCGCGTCGCAAGACACAATTTCCGCTTGGCAATCTGATCGCAGTTGGTGGCGATATCATTTCGCAAAGTCCAACTATGCTCTCTTGCGCGCTGGGTGAAGTGGACTTGGAGCCGCGGGTCAACGAGGCGTTGATGAAAAACCCGAATGATGTGGACAACATGGTTCGAAAAGCGCAATTGTTGATGCAACGAAACTCCCGCGAAGAAGCAATGAAATTGTTGGATCGCGCTTGGGAGCTTCGCCCTGGTGATGACGAAGTCCGTGATCTAAGTATTGAAGCGATGCTCGCCACGCTACGAGAGGCAAAGAGCGCCGACCCAGGCTTAATCAAGCGTTTGGATGAAGCGATTCAGACCTCGGAAAAGCGAGCGGAGCTTTTAGGTCTACAGATCAGTGACGCGATCCAACGCAAACAGCATGACCAAGCAATCGATCACATCCTGCGGCTTAGCAACCTTTCGATCAACGATCCTGATGTCACGATTCCCGCCAATCGACTGACGAGTGACAACTCGCGTGATTTCTCTTTGGACTCTTGGATTACGGCACGTGTTCAAGACGTTTGGGATGCCTGTGATGATGACCAGAAACAAACTTTTGTAGAACGTGTTGCTGAAATCCAGAAAAAACGAATCGGTGACGGGACATCGATACTGACACGAATTGTCAAACAGTTTGAGCCGCTGGATACAGCAGATTTGATCGATGAATTGGTAGACCGCCTGAAAGGTGAAAACAGAGTCGCTGAGCTTGAACGTATTGCAATTGGTTCAAATTCGATTGAAAACATCAAGAGCTTTGACGCATCGCGTCTGTTCGCGGTTGCCAAAGCACAAATCGCGATGCGGCGAGGGCTTGATGCCCAAAACTCGCTAGCTAGTTTGAAAACAAGCTTGAGTGATGACGAATTGACGGAACAGCAGAAAAAGGATTTGATTGATTTGCGTGCGGAAGTCCAGCAGTTGGTCCGCGAGCCAGTTAAATGGGGCACTCAGGTTGAGTTAGATGTGCAGACCCAGCAGACCCGGTTGAGCATCGACCTGTCGAGCGCACAAAAAGCATTCCCAACAGACCATCTTTATGGAGACGATTTTCGCGGCTGGCGATTGAGTGGCGCCCAAGACGGCACCAACCTTGTGATGCTTGATGAATACGGAGATTCGCACGCTGTTGATCCTGACAGCAAGGAAGCTCCGAAAACAACTTCTCAACCAACAGCTAAGATCGCTGGCAACATCATGGTCAAAGTGTTGCCAGGAATCGTTTCGGTCTACGATCTTTCAAAGATCGCCATGAACCAACCAGGCGAGCTTTGGACGAAAGATTTTACCGCTGAATACGCATCCGTTTCACCCAAGTCCGATGCAATCACGTTCAGAACGACCATGCTTTGGTACCCAATGAACTCGACGGTCTCTGGATCGATAGCAGCCGAATTTCGGGTCGGTCCTATCTTAGGTGATCGGATGATTGTCTTGGCTGGCGGTGATCTTTTGGCGCTGGATATCGCGACCGGTGAAGTCATTTGGCGAAATGGCAACGCGGCGACACGCGGATTTATTTTGGCTGACAAGGATCGGCTGGCGGTCGTCTCGAATTACCCAAAACGCACGGAAGTGAAAAACACACTCCAGTACTTTAGTGTCCACGATGGTTCACTGCTTGAAACACGGCCATGGGAGCACGACCAAGTTTGGCATGTCAGTGGAAAGCACGTTTTGACTTCTTCGGAAAACGTTAAGGACAACACAAGCGTAGTAGAATTGATCGACCCGTTTGAAGACAAAGTGATTCTCGAACACAACGGGACCTCCGGCAGTCGTTTGATATCCGACGGAGTTCTAACGCTAGGCAGGATCGAGTCATCTCGCTACATGGTGCTGTATGACTCCAACGGAAGAATCGTGATCTGGGACATTCCCGCTGGGACGGAACTTGCAGATCTCGAAACACAGAAATGCGACCTAGCTCGTCTTTACGTTATCGATACCGAAAAACATATCATCGTTTTGCCCAGCCATTTGACTCGCACCAAAGACTTGCACATTGTTCGCGGCAACTCCCATCGCGGTGCGCACGCAGTGTACGCGGTGTCCAAGGAAACGGGAGAATTGGCATGGGAAGCCGACTACTCGAAAGAAGGCTGGGGCTGCACGATCGCACAACCCTATTCGTCTCCCGTCTTGATGCTATCACGGTACTGGAGTTTTCTTGATAACCCTCAGAAGCCACGCAAGATTGACCTGCAAGTTAGAGCTATCAATGCTGGAGATGGTGAGGTGTTGGTTGACAGAATGGGTCTGGAGCTGCCATCTAAGAATCCAAAGCTGGAAACAAGGGTCAATTGCGAGCCGGCACGACGTCGTGTCATTGTTCGAGTGGACAATCAAATCTTGACTTATAAATTTGGTGACGGAGAGTGATGCGAATCGTACTCGTTGTTTCCCAGTGCTTCCTTTTTTGCTGGTTGATTAACCCTGTGACAGTTTGCAGGAGTGAACAGCCAGCGGACGCTCTCGGAGTGGTATTCAAAGAGGACTTTGAACACGGCGCGAAGCGATGGCAATTGCTTGATCCAAAAACTTGGAAAGTGTCCCAGGCAAATGGCAACCATTTTCTTGAAATTACAGATAGAAAGAGCGCCTACAAGCCGCCAGTAAGAAGTCCTGGCCACATCGCTTTGATCAAGGATTTGCAGCTTGAGAGTTTTGAACTCTCATTCCGAGTCAAAAGCACGAAGGACACGGGTAACCATCGCGACTGTTGCGTATTCTTTGCATTCCAGGATGCGCAGAATTTTTACTATGTGCATTTGGGGGCGAAACCAGATCCCCATTCTGGGCAAATCATGATCGTCAAAAATGAGCCTCGTAAAGCGATCACAAAGAACACGAAGCTGACAAATTGGGACGATGATTGGCACAAGGTAAAGCTGGTGCGACATTTCAAAAGTGGTGAAATCAAAATCTACTTTGATGACATGAGCAAGCCACACATGAAGGCGGTTGATACCAAGTTTGGCAGTGGCCAGGTTGGCATTGGATCATTCGATGACATGAATGCGTTTGATGATATTGTCGTAAAGAAGCTTTAGCATCTCTCGCATGCCGGCTTTAGCTCAAGTTATGAGTGAAACACTCACTGCAAAATCACACTGCCTTTGGCGTTGTTTTCGATTTTTTAGCATTCAGATCGATGAATGATTGCCAATCCTGTGGCACTTCATCGATTGAAAAAATCGCTTCGACAGGGCATTCGATGATACAAGCACCGCACATGGTGCATTCATCGGGGTCGATGTACAGCATTTCGTCATCCTCATGAAAACACTCTACTGGGCAGGGAATCAAGCATGATTTGTGTTTGCATCCGATACACGGTTGAGTAACCACCATTGTCATTTCTGTGTCTCCTGAAATAGTCTTGAATTGGGGGCTCGTCGTGGAAATGAGAATCAAGCAGTGAATCCGGACAACCAAATCGAAGAAAACTCAGAAATTCCGCTCTGCAATCAAAGCGATGCCAATCTTGTGCGTGCTTGGCAATCGGGAAGCCAGCAAGCGGCTTCAGCCTTGATGGACCGTTATGCAGCGCGATTAGTTGCATTGATTTCAGTTCGTCTTAGCAAGCCGATCCGGCAAAGTGTTGATCCCGAAGACATCGTTCAGTCTGCCATGGGCAGTTTTTTTAACGCGGCACGGCACAACAAAATCCAAGTCAGCCAATCGGTTTTTGTGTGGGATTTGCTGGCGGTGATCGCGCGCCGAAAACTCACGCGTGTAGTCGAAAAGTCGTTTGCGGAAAAACGCGGAGGCAATTTTCGTCGTGTGTCGTTGGAAATCAATCAAGAGATCATGCAGACAGCTAGCGATTCAAGTGACGATATCGCAGCGACGATTCTTGAAGATCTGCCGAGTGAACTTGGGCAGATTGCAATGCTACTTTGGTCTGGCTACAGCCAAACAGAGATCGCCTGCGAATTGAATATTAGCGACCGCACTGTACGGCGGCGAATAGAAAAGATTCGAGATGCTGTCGCTCCCGTTGACACAACACTGAGTAGTCAGCAATCCGAATCGAAGCCGCCAATGCTACAGCGGTACTCCTACGGTGAGTTTGTACTTGCGAAAATGATCGGCTCGGGTGGTTTTGGGAAAGTCTATCGAGCTGTGCTGCGGGAAACGCAGGCTGTGGTTGCAATAAAGTTTTTACGAAGACAATTTTGGCAAGACGTTGAAGCAAAGAATTCGTTTCTTGCAGAAATCGCATCAGCTTCGCAAGTCTGTTCGCCGAACGTGATTCGATATTTTGGATGGGGTGAATCACCGCATGGTGGTCCATTTGTGATTTCGCAATGGATTGATGGTGTCCCACTGGATCGAATGGGGAATCTTAGCAAAGAAAAATTCGTAGATCTTCTCCAGCAGCTTTGTACCACTTTGCGTTTGGTGCATGACGCAGGAATCGTTCACGGTGACGTTACGCCGCGCAATCTTATCGTTGAAAAATCTGGTCGACTGGTGTTAACCGATTTTGGATTCGCGAGATCAAATCTTGGCGAACCAATTGCGACCGAAAGACTGGGCGGTACTCTTGGGTTCGCCGCACCGGAGCAAGTATCGCATGCGTTCGGCGAGATTAGTCCGGCGACCGATATCTATGCGATTGGTGGAATCGTACATTGGTATTTGACGGGGGCAGCGCCAAATGCAGCGACATCGATCCAAGAATCCGTCGCGTCAACGTTGGACGATGGGCAAAGAACGGTTACGACAGAAAACAAACACTTGCAGGAAATTGTTTCAGCCACGCTTCAGGCTAGCCCTGCAAGCCGAAGCAGTTTGGCAAATCTGATCGCGATTTTGAAGCGCGTTGATTGACGCGCATCACGTTTGCTAGAGTTCCAGGCCCGACTCGCCGTCCCAGAGAACGAAACCTTCGATTGCCGCATACTCCGCAAGGCCCAGTTGGTCATACCGCTGAGCCGTTTCGGAATTCCTGGCTTCCGCCCGTTGCCAAAACTCTCGCAGATCTGTTCCGGGAAACAATGCACGATCTTTCTGGGACTCGTGCTTGAAGATCGCGGCCCGTTTTCGTTCGACTTCACTTGGGCTGAGCGGTACAGCCATTTCAATTTGCTCGGGCGCCCATTCTTGCCAAGCACCGCGATACAACCAAAGCGCACAATCTGAAAACCAATCATCTTGCTCGCATCGAACATAGGCACGTAGGATCGCGCTCAAGCATGTTCGGTGCGTTCCATGGGGGTCAGACAAGTCGCCAGCCGCGTAAATTTGATGAGGCCGGATTTTGCGCATCAAGTCGATTGTGATCTCGATGTCCTCTTCTCCCAACGGCCGTTTCTTTACACGTCCAGTTTGATAGAAAGGCAAATCCAAAAAGTGCAGTTGGTCTCGAGTGACTCCGCAACAACGGGCACCCTCGCGAGCTTCGCTACGCCGAATCAATCCTTTGATGTCCTGTACTGTTTCGCTGTCGACTTGGCCTGATTGTTTATTGCGAAGTGATTCATCAACGTGGCTTTCTAGAGTCCGCAATGCATCAGGATTGATGTCAAACCGTTCACAAAATTCAGTGACGAACTCGCTGTACTTCAAAGCATCTTCATCAAACACCGCGATATTGCCCGACGTTTGGTAGGCAACATGGACCTCGTGGCCCTGGTCGACCAATCGAATGAGTGTGCCTCCCATCGAGATCACATCATCGTCGGGGTGCGGCGAAAACACGATCACTCGTTTCGGAAAAATGTCGTCCCGGTGACCAGGCCTGTCGCCTACTTGTTTCGCGTGATCGGGTTTACCGCCAGGCCACCCCATGATGGTCGACTGCAAGTGGCGGAATACTTTCAGATTGATATCGTATGCACTTCCATGGCTTGCCAATAAGTCCTGGAAGCCTTCTTCGTTGTAATCCGCTTCGGTCAATTTCAGAATCGGCTTGCCAACGTATCCAGCCAGCGCGATAACCGCGCGTCGAATGGTTTTGTCGTTCCACTGGGTTTCGCTGACCAGCCAAGGTGAATGGACTCGAGTTAACCCACTGGCTGCAGCTTCATCCAGTACTACAGAAACGTTGCTGTGGTCTTGCAAGAACGATGCCGGAACGGATGACATGGCGGTGTTCTCAACCGTTTTGTTGATCACCGACGCTTTGCCTTCTCCGAAAGCCAGCAGGACAATTCGCTTTGCTTCAAGAATCGATTCCACGCCCATCGTGATCGCATGCCGGGGAACATTTTCGGCTCCAAAGAAATCGCTCGCCGCGTCCAGTCGCGTCACTTGATCCAGTGTGATCATTCGTGTCCGACTGTTTCGCTCCGAACCAGGTTCATTGCAACCGATATGGCCCGTACGACTAACGCCCAACAGCTGCAGATCAATTCCTCCCGCATCCTGAATTTGTTGTTCGTATTTCAAACAATAGTCCTGGACTTCTGCTTTTGCGATCGAACCGTCAGGTACATGCACTCGGCAGCGATCGATATCGATATGGTCAATTAAGTATTCGTGCACGAACCGCGCGTAGCTCTGCAGCTGGGCGGGTTGCATCGGGAAATACTCATCCAAGCTGAACGTGATAACATTCTTGAACGAGAGTCCTTCATCGTTGTGCATGCGCACCAATTCTTCGTAGATTCCAACCGGTGTTGAACCAGTCGCTAGGCCCAGCACACAGTCTTGGCCAGCAGACGCTTTCTCGCGTATTAGGTTGGCGATTTCATGGGCGACTGCCTGGCTGGCTAACGACGCGCGCTTGAAAATCTGGACAGGAATCCTCTCTCGACATGTACTTGGCGACTGCATCTGAATCCTTTTCATTTACCGTTGAAGCCTGCGACGTTGGATCGCATCATTATGTTCAAAGACCACTACAGATTGACTTGGCCAACATTCCTGCGCCAATCATGCCAGCATCATTTCCAAGGCTGGCAAATTCGATTTTGATGTTTTCACCCACTTGCACCAAGGTAGAAGACTTCACACTTGCACGCACTGCTGCCAAAAATCGTTCACCAACAATCGAATCGGCGCCGCCGAATGTCATTGCACCACCCAAAAGAACCACGGCAGGGTCAATCACTTGTCCCATCAGTCCTATCGCGCGGCCAATGTAGACAGCAGTTTGGTCAATCACTTGCAGACAAGTGTTATCTCCACTTTCGGCACGTTGGGCAACATCGAGTGGTGTGAAATCTTGATGAAGCCAAGGGTCATCAGCATCAACGGCCTTGAGCAATTCTCGCGTTCGGCGCACCACACCGTTGGCACCGGCATACGTTTCCAGGTGTCCCTTGCTACCACAGGTACATTCCAGGGCGGAATCTGAAAAGTCGATTGTGATATGTCCCAATTCACCTGCACAGCCATGATCACCGCCACAAGGACCGCCGCCGACAACAACCCCACAGCCAACACCGGTACCAAGCGTCACGAGCCCTAGCGACGCGTTTTGCATTTGCCGAATCGCGTGTTCAGCAAAGGCTGCTCCATTTGCGTCATTCACAACGATCGACTTTAGTTGGCTAACATCGGCCAGTTGGTCGCGCAGCGGTACGCCCTGCCAACCTGGAAGGTTGACAACCTCCTTCAAAACAAACGAGTTGGTATCCAAGACTCCCGGAACTGCGACGCCTGCGGCTAGCAATCGCTGACTGTTTGCCGTGGCTTTCAGCGTCTTGTTGGCGAAGTCCACTGCGAAACGAAAAACATTCTCTGGCGAACCCAGTTCAGTTGTCGCTTTGCGAGAACGATGGACAATCGAGCCACGTTTGTTGACCAACCCGACTTTTACATCCGTGCCGCCAACATCAATGCCCAAGAACAGGCCGGCGGAATCGTCCGCGTCTGACATTTTTGCGCTCATGCTGAAAGAAATTAAGATCGATTTTTAAAGTACGCGTATATTAGTCCAAGATTAAGTTTCGTGCGCTAGCCCAGAATCCATGGAACTTAGCTTTGCTTGGGCGCAGGTTCGTTAGTCTCCCCCCGAATACGTGGAAAAGACAGCATCATTTGCTCAGGCCATTCCCAAGAACGTGGAAGTCTATCTTTGACTCAGTGTATAATGCGTCGGGGTGATTGATCTCTTCTTTGCAAACTCTAATGTCCGCATCTACCGTGTTAAAGTCGCTCTCATTCTCGTTTGCCTTGATGGCCTGTTTCCTGGGATCCTATTGCCCAGCAGCAGTCTTCGATAGTTTCGATCCGAGTGTGCATTCACGTTTCTTGGCAAATGGAGATGTGAATCCTGCGTTTTTCGTTCCGGAGTCTTCGATCACTGGAGTCGCTGGCGACCCCTCTGATCCTGACAATCGCGCAGTGCTTATCACGCCGTTCCACTATTTGACTGCGGGACATGTAAGCGAGTTCTCGCCAATGTTTCGAGGTAGCGATGGTGTGTTGCGTACCTACACGGGAACAACCTTTGTAGATTTGACGACCAACGCAGGTACAGTCACTGGCGGCAGCGACTTGCGGCTCGTTCGGCTTGATGCACCTATCCCGGCTGCGCATGGTGTCACACCACTTGCGCTGCTGGACGGCAATCCCAGCGATATCATCGGCCAAGAACTGACAGTCTTCACGGCGGGAAACCTAGCGGGACGAAATGTTATCGACAACATCGTGATTTCATCCTTCGCCGGCGGCACTTCACCAACCTTTGCGGTTCAATATGGTTTTGATACCGCCACCAATGGAGGAACTGGTGGACTGGGCGCCGATGAGGTTGGTTTGACTGGCGGTGATTCGGGACACGCGGCTCTCGTGCAAATCGGCGACGAGTTTGCCGTGGTTGGAACGCATTTTGGAATCGATATTTCGATGGGCCAAGTTCCCTCTGCAGGCGATCAGTACAATAGCTTTACCAGCCTAGTGACGCCCTACTTAGATGAGATTGATTCCATCACACAAGCGGATGGTTTCTCAGTTAGGACTTTGTCTGTGAGCGCTGTGCCGGAACCAGCCCATTGGATTTTTGTCTTGGGGATCGGATTAGCACTGGTGACATTTAGAAAACGGCGGGCCACAGCGCACGCGTCAGTTTAGCCTGATCTAAGTGGCGCGCGTCTAATATCGATCTCAGAGTTGCGTTGGGGCTGCGCTGTCTGTCGTCGAGCGTTCGCCATCAGCTTCACCATAGTGGAGTTTCAGTGCGAGTCGTCCGCAGCGTTCTTGAAACTGTGCTGGCGTATCATCGCGGCCTGCATGACAAATATCGTCAACCCATTGTGGCCAACGATCCAAGATTCGCAGCGCTAACTTCCGCCGACCTTCTTCGTTCAGGTTCCCCATCTCAACAACGCGATCGATTCGCCCTGGACGCGAGCCGATGCTGCCAGGCTGTCCAATGGCAGGGTCGATCTTCGCTAGGTGATTTGTGGTGATCATCACCATCAACCCATCAGCGCGTTGCACGCCATCCAAGCAATTCAGCACGCAATCGAATGTCAGTGCGGGGCCGGAGTTCACGGCGATGTTTTTACGGCCTTCAAAAACAGCGTCGATATCCTCGATCAATGCCATGCAAGGGACTTCCGAAAGCATCTGATTCCAGGCCTTCAATAACTCATCGTTCTTTAGCGTCGCCAAGTCATAGACGAAAATTGGCAGGTCCAAGTCTTCTGCCAGCGCGCGGGCCAATGCGGTTTTGCCAGTTCCCGGCGGACCGTGCAGCAAATACCCACGACGCCACGGCAAGCCGCGCTCGCGGTGCCAATGTTCGGTCTCGCCCCACCGTTTGGCTTCTTTCACCAAACCAATGCACTGTTCATCCAGTGCCAGCCGGTCCAGCGCGCTAATGTCGGCTTCCGAGCCATGACCAAAATCACTTAGCTCCCAGCCCAATGGCCGGTGGCTTAGGCAACCGCGAATATCACTTGCACTGGTTGGGCTTGAGCCTGATCGTCCCTTCGCCGCAACAATCGTTGTGTTGCCTGCTGTTCCGTGAATGAATCGAATGGAGTGGCGGCGTCCCCCCGTCGACTCATACTCGCGCACTTGTGTGTTGTAGAAATTGGTCGCCTCCAAAACGAACTTGTCGGGATCGATCAAGCCACGTGGGAACGTTACAGAAATAGTTTGGTAGTCATAGTCGGCGGCCTGCAATCCTTCTTCCAAATCGCCCAGTCCGTCTTTGCTTTTCGCGACCCAGATGGGGCGCCAGCCGCGCCAGTAGACCCTGCCAGTTGGCGGAGCGATTTCCATCGATACAAGCTGGACACGTTGGCGAGGACGGACAAACAATTTCCAGCCTACATACGCACGAGGGCCAAACCGTGATGCTGTGAAATGATGCTTGAGATGCATCAGGATCGCGTCGGCCTGATATCCGCTGACGGTCAGTTTAACAACCACACGTCCCGCGATTTGCTGGTATAGGCTTTTTACGTGGCTCCATCCGGTCGCGACGACCGTTAACAAGGCAGCTCCGCCAGCTAACATCCATCCATTTATTGAGTCTTCCAATCGATGCTCCACCAAATCTTTCCGAGAAAATTGCGTACTGCGTGCATCCCGTCTCTAAAACCATATTCAAAACATAGCCGTTTGGAAAGAAAACGCATTTGTGTTTCACAGCTTCGTGGGAATTCAGAGTGGCCAGTTGCGACCAAAAACGCCGATTGTAGAGAACGGATGAATACGAGTTACGCGAAATGGGTTGGGCAAAAATGATCCGCACCGTCAAGAAAAAAATCTACACATCGATGGGTCGCAAACTGGCAAAACGCTACGGTGAAATGCTTCCCGATTCACCCTCGCCGCTCGAGGTCCCACAGCGCTGGGTCGAGCCTCACAAGATCGCAAGAATTCATCGTGGACAGTATGAAAAAGATGAGGCCGCACTGGTTGGCGAGCATCTTGATCCGACCATCGATACGGTTGAACTTGGAACAGGGATCGGCGTTATCTCCTCGCGTATTTGTGGCAAACTGAACCCGAGCGCGCGATACGTTGGATTGGAAGGCAATCCAGAATTGGTCGAAGTCGCGACTCGCAACATGCAGCGATTTGACGCAAGTGTTGACCGCACGATTGAACACGCGATGGTGGTCGGCACTTACCACGAAGGCAGCACCCGCAAGTTCTTTATCACGCCGGGCAATTTCCATGCTTCTTCGCTGGAAGGCGGCAAGGGTGGCGAGATCGAAGTCGACGTTCCGGAGCTATCGGTTTCCGAAGTTCTGCGGCGATACAAGTTTGGTGAGTTCCAGCTTGTTGCTGACGTCGAAGGGGCTGAGTACGAGATTTTGACCGAAGACAGTGTTGCTCTTGAGAATTGCCGACGTGTGATCATTGAGCTTCATGATTGCAAGCCCAACGGCACGTTGGTTTCGATTCAGGACTTGGCAAACAAGTTTGAACAAATTGGGTTTCATCAAATTGCGAACCGTGGTGACGTGTTTGCATTCGAGCGAAAGTAGTTGACGTTCAATGAGTCTGTTGACTGTCGAAAAGAAGCTTGGATTCGCGATCATCACTTTGAATGATCCCGATCGCAGGAATGTGTTCAGCGGCGAGATGAGCAACCTCATCAACGCAACATTTGATGCGCTTGAGTCTGACGATGAAATGCGTTGCGCGATCCTGACTGGTGCCGGATCAGCGTTCTGCGCGGGTGGCCATCTGGATGAATTGCTGGCCACCAAAACTACCGACGATTTGCATGCGATCTATCAAGGGTTCGTTCGGATCGCGAATAGCAAACTGGCAACGATCGCTGCGGTGAATGGGCCGGCCGTTGGGGCTGGTTTGAATGCCGCACTCGCATGTGATGTTGTCATTGCTGCTGAGTCGGCGACGTTTGATGCTCGGTTCTTGCAAATTGCAATCGGTCCCGGCGGCGGAAACACTTGGCGGTTAAGCAAGCTCGCAAGTTTGCAAACAGCAAACGCGATGATTTTGTTCGGTGAACTACTTGATGGACACGGCGCCGTTAGCGCTGGGCTGGCATGGAAGTGCGTGCCTGATAGCGATCTGGTCGCCGAGTCGTGCAAAGTAGCAGAACGCGCGGCAAAGGTGCCGCGCGAGTTGCTGTTTCGGACGAAGCAAACCATTGCCAACGCACAGCGAATCAACGATCTGCAAGACGCAATCGATAACGAAATCACAACGCAGCACTGGTCGATGCAGCAACCTGAATTTCACGATGCTGTCGGAAAACTGCAAGCTCGGATCAAAGCCAAACCTCGCAAGCAATAACGCCAACACCAAGCCGATAAAACTTGGCGTTTGCGGTCGCGACTATGCTTTACGAACTACGATTCGGATTCGCCTGGTTCTTCGGCTTCTGGTTCCGGATCAGCAGGCTCAGTTTCCGGTGATTCGTCTGAACCTGAGGGCTCGGTAGATTCAGCGTTCTGGTCAGCTGCGGCATCGGCATCGGCTGTTGGCGGCACAGCGCCTTCTTCACCCTCTTCCGATTCCTCTTCAGGCGGTACACGAACAGCGGCGATCACAGAATCGCCATCGTCGCAACTCATGATCCGGACGCCTTGTGTATTGCGCCCGATCACGTTGATATCGGCGGCGGAAATTCGTTGCAGCTTGCCCTTCGCAGTCATCAAGAAGACTTCGTCCTCGTTGACCACGCGAGCAATTGAAATCACGCTGCCATTCCGATCGCTAGTTCGGATGTCTCGGACGCCTTTACCGCCGCGCTTTTGGGTTCTGTACCGAGAGCTGGAGCTTGTGCTTTCGTCAGAATCCGATTCATCATCTTCGCTTGCTGCGGCATGCGGACCAAAGTTTGTACGTTTTCCGTACCCGTTTTCGCAGACCGTTAGTAGCGATGCATCTGGATCGGCAACGACCATGCCAACAACTTGATCATCACCAGCTAGTTTGATGCCTTTGACGCCCGATGTGTTTCGTCCCATTGGCCGAGCATCCGATTCACGGAACCGAATGGCCATTCCTGATGCAGTGACCAGGACAACTTCATCGCCTGGTCCAACCACGGCTGCATCAACGACCTCATCGCCTTCGCGAAGTTTGATCGCGATGATGCCGCCTCTTTTAGGCCGGCTGTATTGTTCCAGCGGAGTTTTCTTTACCAGCCCACTTCGTGTCGCCATGATCACGTAGTAACCTTCTTGGTTAAAGTCGCGGACCGCGAGGCACTCGGCGATCTTTTCACCGTCCTCCAGGTTCAGCAAATTGACGATTGCTCGCCCTTTGCTGTCGCGAGCCAATTGCGGAAGGTCATAGACTTTTTGCCATCGCACTTTGCCGGTCGTCGTTAGAAACAGCAGATAGGCGTGAGTACTGGCGACAAACAAGTGTTCGATCGGATCTTCGGCATCCGTCTTCGCGCCCTTGAGCCCTTTGCCACCGCGTCGCTGCGTATTGTAAACGCTGCTTGGCGTTCGTTTGATGTAGCCTTCATGACTCAGGCTGACCACCATCGTTTCCTCGGTGATCAAATCCTCCAAGTCGATATTGCCCAACTCTTCGTCGCTGATTTCCGTCCGACGTTTGTCGCCGAAGCGGCGTTTCATTTCTTCAAGATCTTCTTTGATGATATTGAAGATCCGTTGCTGATTGCCCAGGATGTCTAGGTAATCGCCAATTTCCGCAAGCAGCTCTTTGTGTTCATTGGTTAGCTTTTCCTGCTCTAGGTTGACCAGTTGGCCGAGTCGCATCCGCAAGATTTCATCGGCTTGCACACTGGTCAGCGTGTAAGAATCCGACTTGCCACGTTCCGACTCAAATTGCTTGAACCCTTCGTCACCGAGAGCCCGTTGCAACATCGACGAAGGGCACTCGATGCCCATCAGCCCCTGCTTGGCCTCGGGCTGGGTCCGACTCTCGCGAATCGTTTTGATGATTTGGTCGATGTTGGCCAGCGCCAACAACAAGCCTTCTACAGAGTGCTTTCTGCGACGTGCTTTGGCGAGCAAGAACTGGGTGCGGCGGCGAATGACATTGACGCGATGACGGATGAATTCCATCAACATTTCTTTCAGCGTCAGTTCACGCGGCTTGCCATCGACGAGCGCTAGAAAGATAAGCGAGAAAGTGTCTTGCAGCGGCGAAAATTGATACAGCTGATTCAAGATCACATGTGGATCTTCGGCACGCTTGAGTTCGATCACCAAGCGAACGGGTTCTTTCAAATCGCTTTCGTCGCGAATCGCCGAGATGCCCTTGATGCGTTCGTTTTGAACAAGGCCAGCGATCTTTTCAACAACGCGGTCTCGATAGGTTTGGAAAGGAATTTCCGTCACAATGATTCGGTGACGATTGCCCTTCATTTCTTCGATTTCGCATCGAGCACGAACGACGATTGTGCTGCGCCCGGTTCGATAACCCCGGCGGATTCCGGCGCGACCGCAGATGATGCCTCCCGTTGGAAAGTCTGGCCCCGGAACGATGTCGATCAATTCGTCGTTGGTCGTGTTCGGTTCGTCGACCAATTTGATTACGGCGTCACAAATTTCGGTTGGATTGTGCGGCGGGATGCTGGTCGCCATCCCAACAGCGATACCACCGGAACCGTTGATCAGTAGGTTTGGGAACTTACTGGGCAAGACTGTCGGTTCCTGTCTCGCCTCATCGTATGTTGGTGTGTAGTCAACAGTGTCCAGTTTCAGATCTTCTAGCATGGCCGCAGCCACACTACTCAAGCGCGCTTCGGTATATCGCATCGCCGCCGGTGGAAGCCCCGCGACACTACCGAAGTTACCCTGCTTGTCGATCATCATGCGCCGCATGTTCCACTCTTGCGCCATCCGAACCAACGTCGGATAGATCACACTTTCGCCGTGTGGGTGGTAGTTTCCCGAGGTGTCACCCGAGATCTTTGCGCATTTGACCCGCTTGCTGCCAGGGCCAAGGTTCAAGTCATTCATGGCGACTAAAATGCGCCGTTGACTTGGTTTCAAGCCATCGCGAACGTCGGGCAGAGCACGGCTGACAATGACGCTCATCGCGTATGTCAAATAGCTCTCACGCAGCTCTTCTTCGATGGGCAAATCCAGCATTCGGAAAGCGCCGGCACCTGTCGAGCCACCCCCGTCGTCTTCGGCTGCAGCGCCTTCATTTTCATCGATGTCGTTGTTGTCGTCGTCTGCCAACGTTGCTTCCCAAGAATGCGTTCAAAACGCCGAAAAAACCGCCTGTTTTTGGCTGTTTCAGCAAAGCGATATTCTACCATTTTTTGGCATTTCCCACAACGACCCAAGGGGCTGTGAGAGCGTCATCAACACGGGTGAAATCGACCCCTTGAAAAGTGAATACTGGACGATGCTGAGGGCCTAGCCGTGATGCCGAATTGTTTGGACTCAACAGGTCTCAGCAGTGGTTGACAGCTGGCACAAAGTAGTGATTTACATTCCATTGGTAACGCGATCGACTATGTTCATTCGCATTCCTGATCGTACCGCTTTTGGATTCCACTCGTGTTGGCTGCGGATCGTAGATTTGACGTCGCAATCATCGGCTCGGGGTTTTCCGGTTCGCTGCTGGCTTGGGTTTTGGCGTCGCAAGGGCGGCGAGTGATTGTGATCGACGCCGCCAAGCACCCGCGGTTCGCGATCGGCGAATCGTCGACTCCGATCGCGGACTTGCTGTTGCGACATATCGGTGATGTGTACTCGTTGCCCGCGCTGCAGCAGCTATCGACCTTTGGCGGTTGGCAAGCGTCTTTTCCTGAGCTTGCGTGTGGCCGAAAGCGAGGTTTTTCTTATTACCAGCATCGAAAAGGCGAAGCGTTTAGCGATGACGATGAACATTGCCGCAGCATGATGGCGGCGGCTAGTGCTGATGACGATAGCGCGGACACGCACTGGTATCGCCATGACGTCGATCAATTTTTCTTTCAACAAGCCGTGGCTGCAGGATGCGATGCTCTTGAGCTGGCTACCGTTGAAGACATCGAACTTGGCCAAACCAACAAGCTGATTCTTTCCAGCGGAGAATCGGTGGAGAGCAGTTGGCTGATTGATGCGTCGGGTCGCTCTGGCGTCGTTGCCAACAAACTGTCACTGCCCAGCAAGACGTCTGAGTTGCGAACGAATACACGTTCCGTATTCGGACACTTTGTTGGAGTTGGATCCTGGAAACAGTTTTGCGCAGAGCAGGAACTTTGCACGGATAAGGATCCGTTTGACTGCGACGATTCGGCTCAACACCATCTATTGGACGACGGCTGGATCTGGATGCTGCGTTTTAACAATGATGTGACCAGTGTCGGCTGGACACACCGGAGCAGCAATCCGGTTCCGCTGAAAGCGCTGGGAGGCGCCGACCATTATCCATCGCTCGCCAAGTTGTTGGATGCGGCCAAGTTGATTTCTGAGCCAGGTGTCATTTCAAGCGGTCGCCTTCAACGACTCTATGACCCGGTGGTCAATCATCGTTGCTTGTTGATGCCCACGGCGGCATGCACAATCGATCCACTTCACAGCACTGGGATTGCACATGGGGTGAGTGGTGTGATGCGAGTGGCGGAGGTTTTGTTGTCAGGTGGCGACGATGAGCGTTTGCAGAATTATCGACGCGATGTTATTGAGGAAGCCAAGTTGATCGATCAATTGGTTAGTTTGTCGTACGACGCGATGGACGACTTCCCTCGCTTTACTGCTGCCTGCATGTTGTATTTTTGTGCCGCCATTGCATGTGAAGAACAGATCATTGCAGGACAAATCCCAAGGCAATTTTGGAACGCGGGCAATGCTGGTTTTCTGGATGTTGTGGACCGCTTTCCGCAACTAACGATCGGCGAAATCCGAACTGCGATTGAGCCTTGGAATGTCGCCGGATTGATGGATCCAGGGGCCATGAACCGATATGCCTACACTGCGACTAAGTGAATCGAGCAGTTCTGGGACTTCGAATGATAAGTATCGGAGGCTACACTTCGCGTTTTCACGAGTCTTCAAAAAGTATTTTTATGCGGGTGCTGGTTACTGGTTGCGGCGGTTTTCTGGGTAGCGAAATCGTGCGTCAGTTGATTGATCGTGGCGATGACGTGACTGGGGTATCGCGCGGTGAGTACCCTAGGTTGGTCGCACTGGGGATGCAGCAAGTCCAAGGAGATTTGACAGATCCGGCGGTCGCGAAAAGAGCCATCAAAGATGTTGAAGTAGTCGTGCATACGGCGGCAGTGGCTGGTGTTTGGGGGCCATGGGATCATTTCTATTCGATCAACAAATTGGCGACCGACCATGTGATTGCCGCGTGTCGTGAGGCCAGCGTTCAGACATTGGTTTTCACAAGCAGTCCGAGTGTTACGTTTTCAGGTGAGCATCAGAGCGGAGTGGACGAACGAGAGCCGTACGCAAAAAAATGGCTTTGTCATTATCCGCGAACAAAGGCTCTGGCAGAACAAGCTGTCTTGAAAGCCAATGAGAATGGCGGGCTTCGCACTTGTGCGCTTAGGCCGCATTTGATTTGGGGCGAGGACGATCCGCATATCTTGCCTCGCATTTTGGAGCGAGCGCGTACTGGCAAGTTGCGAATCGTTGGTGATGGAAAGAATCGCGTCGACACGGTTCATGTTGTCAATGCTGCAGCCGCGCACTTGGACGCGATTGATGCATTGCAGGCGAACCCCAACGACGCGGCAGGGCGAGCTTATTTTATTACACAAGACGAACCCGTTGATTGCTGGAATTGGATTTCCAGGATCTGTGAGCTTGGGGGTGTCGATCCACCGAAAAAGAAGATCAGCTTTCGGTCCGCCTACCGCGTCGGCAGTATGCTGGAACTAGCCTACCGTGCAATCGGCAAGCAAACGGAACCGCCAATGACACGATTCGTTGCGGCACAACTTGCTCGCGATCACTACTTTGATATCAGCCGCGCCAAGCAACGTCTGAACTACCGTGTAAGAATTGGAATGAGTGAGGCGCTCGAGCGTTTGGAAAAGGCGTGGCAACGTTAGAGCCGCCGGTGTGCGTAACAGTCAGCGACCGTTAGTTGGCAGCTGCGTAGCGAAAGTCGTCAACGGTTTGTTGATTTATTTGCGTGGCATGTTTTTGTGAGCCGCTGGCGCTAGCCACGGGCCTCGAAGGGTTGCGTTATCA
>CAYNNP010000043.1:0-7067 GCA_964398215.1 uncultured Pirellulaceae bacterium
ACGCAAAAGCGCGACTTCAAAACTTACGTGTTGGGTTACCGTTTCTTCACGATCGCCAGATAGGCTTGCAAGCCTTCGTTCCAAAAAGTCCCTTTCATTTCGACCGGCTTGACCTTGGCGATTTGGGCGAGCATGTCGCTGGGGTCTTGGCCAAGATGAATTGCCAAGCCGAACGATGCTATTGCTGGCGAGCGTGATAGACCGGCCGCACAGACGATGATCGTGCGTGTGTTTGCATCCAGCAACATTGCCAGCGTCATGATTGATTGCTGCATCACGGCTTGGTCGTTCCCCGCGCCATCGTTCAAGGGGAACCGGCAATACGTCAATTGGCGAGGCAACTGAGCAGGGGGTTCTTCGACAGCAACATCTACCACCGCCGAGATGCCAGCATCGAAAATTTTTCGAGGCTGATGAAGGTCAAGTGTATTGCCAATCCACAACGCTCCATCGTGTATTTCGTGCATTTCATGAACTCTGTGTGTCGTCTGGAGGGATGGAGTGCAGGCTGCGAATCTTTGACGGTCAACCCGAGGGGGCACATTGCATTCTGGCAGCGTTGTGGCCGAATGGGAAATAGGTCACTCCCGAATCTTGCCAAATGTCTCTATACTCCGCCTTTATCAATCAGAACTCGGAGTAACAAATGATTCGGATTACTTACTGCACTCAGTGAAATTACCAACCACGAGCCGCCGGTCTGGCGGACGCAATCAAGACCATTGGATTGGAAGACATTGAACTTGTTCCGGGAACCGGAGGCATTTTTGATGTTCAGTATGGCGATCAAATGGTGTTCTCGAAACACAAAGAAGATCGTTTTCCTGAAGAGCAAGAAGTGCTTGACGCACTAAAAGGCTTGCAAGCAGGTTAGACTGTCAGGAAAAGTTTCTCCTCGAACCGTGGCGTCATCGCAATGAAGTCATTTTGCCTGGTGCTCTTTTCCATTCTCTTGCTTTCGTCGTCGGCTGAATCACAACAGCCGCCCTACGATGTATACCCTGACGCGAACCCGCCCTATTACCGGGTTCGCTACGATGCATCCAAGGACCCTGGACGATTGATCTTTCCCGTCAATTACACGGTATGGATTCCTCAAGGCGTAGTTCAACTGCGCGGCGTGATCGTTCATCAACACGGCTGCGGCGAAGGATCCTGCAAATCAGGTTTGACCGGCGCTTATGACTTGCACTGGCAAGCGTTGGCTCGCAAGCATGATTGTGCTCTGCTGGCACCGTCGTACGAACAACCACAGAAAGCTGATTGCCAAATGTGGTGCGACCCACGCAATGGATCTGACAAATCCTTTTTGACCGCACTGGAGGATCTGGGCGAACAATGTGGTCATCCGGAGTTGGCGAAAGTCCCTTGGGCTTTGTGGGGACACAGCGGTGGTGGTCACTGGTGTGGCGGGATGGCATTGTTGTATCCCGATCGCGTCGCGGCGACTTGGCTGCGAAGTGGAGTGCCGTTGTTTGAAGCAAACCCGGAGCGTCCGCTGATCAAACCACACAAGCTGTCCAAAGCCGCTTTGCAGGTTCCGATGATGTGCAATCCTGGAACCAAAGAAGGCGTCAGTGTGAAAGATGGCCGGTTCGCGAAAGTCTGGCCAGCCAACGTAAAATTTTTCGAGCAGGTTCGTGGCGCAGGTGGGGTGCTGGGCGTTGCGGTTGATCCGCTGACTGCGCACGAATGCGGCAACCAGCGGTACTTGGCAATCCGATGGTTTGATGCGTGCCTTGCTTTGCGATTGCCCAACGACATCACAAAACCATTGCGACGAATGCCAGAGAGCAACGTATGCTTGGCGGAGTTGTTGGGTGATACGGCGGTCATCGCCAGCGAGTTCGAGGGCGATCCATTGAAAGCGGTTTGGTTGCCCAACGAATCGGTCGCAAAGCTTTGGATGGAGTACGTGAAAGACACGAAGGTATCGGACATGACCGCGCCGCCGGCACCCAAGCGTTTGACGTTGGCGGAAAACCGATTGACTTGGACAGCGATTGCGGATTTGCAGAGTGGGCTTTCACATTTCGAGATCCTCCGTGATGGAAAGTTATTGGCATCGGTGCCCAAAGCACCCAAGAATCGCTACGGTCGACCGCTCTTTCAAGACCTGCAATACAGCGACACTCCAGCACAACCGCTGGCGAAAATGGAATTCGATTTGTCGGAAGAAGAAAAAAATCAGCCGTATCGATATCAGGTCGTCGCCGTCAATACGCTTGGAAATAAGTCAAAACCTTCGTCCGCTCTTACAGTGAACGCAGCCAAACGCCCGGTCGACAAAGAATAAGAGACACGCAACGATACTAGGATATCGGTTGAACGCGGTGCTTGATGATGAGAGTTTGAGATGGAAATTTTGGGTGGGCCACTTTATGGGGTCGCTGGTGCTGGAGAATCTCATGGCCCTGCGGTGACGACCATCGTGTTCGGCTGTCCGCCGGGATTCTATCTGCGCCGCTCTGATGTCCAGCCGTTTTTGGATCGCCGTCGTCCTGGCGGCAATAAACATGGCACGCCCCGAAACGAGAAAGACAAAGTCGTGTTTTTATCGGGGGTTTATCAAACGGATCATGAAAAACTGCTGACTGGTTCGTCGCTGAGTGTCAATGTGGACGATTTGGAATTCAGCACTGAAGGATACGAGCAAGGGTATACAACCGGCGAACCGATTTCAGCCATCGTGTTATCGACGTCCAAAAAATCGGCGGACTACGGGCAGTTCATTGGCGACCAAGGCGAGGTCAGGCCTGGTCACACGGACCTTGTCAAATTTCACAAGTCACTGGGGTTCGTTGACGTTCGCGGGGGTGGTCGATCAAGCTACCGTTCGACGATTTCCGATGTCGTTGGCGGAAGTATTGCGAGGCTGTTTTTAAAAGAGAAATTTGGCACCGTGATACTGTCTTCGATTTGCCAAGTTGGCGAGTTGAAGTCCAGCAAGACTTTGGCGGCACGTGTTCAAACAGCAATTAACAGCTCTCAAAGTCATTCGATTGACGCGCGGGAACTTGCCAAGATCGAATCTGAATTGGCCGCTGCCGAAATCGCTTCGGTGGATCATGAGTTTGCAGAAAAAGCAGCGAACTTAATCATGGAAACTCGCAAGCAAGGTGATTCTGTCGGCGCGGCTGTTGAAGTTGTCGCTGTGAATGTGCCAGCATTATTGGGAGAGCCGCTTTACCAAAGCCTGAAAGTCCGAGTCCTTGGAACGCTTGGTGGTTTGAACGCGGTGCAGTCGTGTGAAGTGGGAGACGGTATAGAGGTGATTGCGAGACGCGGGAGCGACAACAACGATTCAATTCGTTCAACTGGGTACGTGACGAATACTCATGGCGGATTGTTGGGTGGAGTCACGACGGGGATGCCGTTGGTTTTTCGTGTTGGGTTCAAGCCTACATCGACAATCAATCGACCACAAAAATCGATTCGCAAAAATCTGGAAGAGATTGATTTTGAACTTCAGAAAGGACGGCATGATCCCTGCGTTGGTGTTCGTGCGGGCGTGACACTGGAGTCTCGTTTGGCGATCGAGCTGATGAACTCAGTGTTGGTCCATCAATCTGGTCGCGTTGATATTGATAATTTTCGACTGTTCAACAAATAGCGCGCACAAAATAACGATGTCAACCAACGTCGCTAACCAATCCGAACGCAAACGCAGCGTGCTGGGAGTGTTCAGCGGATTGGTTCTTGGGTTGATTCGATGCGCTTGGTTGACGGCGCTGCTTTTGTTGCTGATTTTCAACGCGCGACTTTATCTGCCCAGCCCACTGGCCGCGACAGACGATTCGCTGCCGGTCAACATGCTGAAACAATTGGCTGCGTCAGAGGCTGCGATCGAAAATGGCGCCGCACAGAGCATGCAGCAGATTTTCCCAGAAGGCTATGTGCTGACGCACTTGTTTCATGGCCTTTCGTGGATAGAAGTGGGGCTACAGAACGAAACCCATCGAAATGTTGCGCTGAAAAATGCAATCGCGGCATTTGCAGAAGTTGATTCGGACGCGTCGCGAGCGGGATTTCCTGCTCATTTGCCGCCCGATCATGGGATGTTTTATTCAGCATGGCGAGCCCACTTATTGGCGGGCATTGTGTTGCTGGAGAAAGGCAAGGATCCGCAGCATTTCGATCGACTGAAAAGCCAGTGTGATCGCCTGCGAGAATTCATCAGCAAATCATCAACTCCTTTTCCGGCTTCGTATCGAGGCATGGCGTGGCCTTGTGACACATTTCCCGCGATCCATGCGATGGTGATTTACGACGCGGTAGCAGAAACTGACAGATACGCGGGCGCAGTTCGAGACTGGCTGGTCCGCGCCAAAATTGGCATCGACCAAGACACAAAGCTTTGGGCTCACACAACAGATGTAACGACCGGGCGGCCTACTTCAACGGCCAGAGCAACCAGTCAATCGATCATACTGCGAATGTTGCCAGACATCGCGCCCGAGATGGCCGCCGAACAGTACGGTGAGTTTCGAAAACGGTTTCACTGCACAACTTTGGGATTGCCGTCGGTTCGAGAATTTCCACCGGGCGTTCGTGGGGGATTCGGTGACGTTGATAGCGGCCCATTGTTTTTTGGACGTAGTTTCTCGGCAACTGTGATGTCGATCGGATTGGCTCGGATCTTTGGTGACACCGACTGGGCTACCGCAACAGCCAAATGTGGTGAAGCGATCGCGATTCCCTACGAGTCAAATGGGAAACGCCACTACGCTTTTGGTGTGTTGCCGATTGGCGAACAAATGGTGGCCTATTCATACAACGCGCGTCCTTGGCTAACGACATTTGCGAAGGGAAAAGTGCAAGCAGCTCAGACAGCGCATTTAACGCACTCGCCGTACTGGCGATACAAGCTTCACTTGCTGACACTGGTTTTATGCGTTGCAACGTGGTACCGGTTCCGCAAACGCATCAGAAAACGCTCCCGCGACGCAAGCAATGTCGCGGCTCAGTAGGCTCGGTAGAAATCGAATTGTGACTGAGCGTATGGAAAACGGCGGATCGTCGCTGCGAACAACGCAGCGCCGGTGTCATTCGGTTCAGCATGTTGTGTTTTCACAAAGTGTGCGTCTAGACCCCACATTCGCGAATAGTCAAACCATTTGGGAACAGATTATCAATGATCGCGACAATTCTTTTTGTGGTGCTGCCGACAGAGCCTGCTTGTGTTTAGAAATTGCTCCGTATGTTTTTTGACATCTTCGCAATCTGGCATAGATTGATTTTGGGTGATGGCGAGTCGCAGCAATGGGTAATGTCATCAACGGGGGATGCACAGGGGGCGCGAGAAGCATGCGCGCCATTCACCCCGACAAAAGGGAAGCTTTCAACCCGGTGCTGGAGTGGCGACAATGAACAATCAATCTACATTCGCGATCGCGTGTGGCAAACCAACTTTATTTGAATCGATGCGTAAAGAACGCCATCGTGACAAGAGACTTCATAAACGTGTGCCCCGATCGATTGGAATTCTGGTCCAACCAATGGATGCAGAGGAGCAAGCAAACTCAGAGGAGTTCTTTGCAATCACTCGTGACATCAGCCAAGCCGGTTTGTCGTTTTTGAGTTCGTTTGAATCTCGATTCGAATTTGAATCAATCATGATCGCCGATCAGCCAGGTCGCGAGGTGATTTGTCGAACTTGCTATAGCAGCATCATTGTCAAGAATCAGAATGAAGACGTTTACTTGACGGGTGTTGAGTTTCTGTACGAAAGATATTCGCGATAGGTGTCAAGCTGTAACGGTCAGGTAGGCATCTACGACTGCACAATGGATGACCGTTGCAACTTCTGTTTGGCACTACATTGACAAGCTTGAGCGAGTTTTCGTCAAACAGCTTTTTTGTTGCTATCGAGGAGACGATCTTTTGAGTGGGTAGGCTCAAATTACAGAGTTCGCCTGCCATCAAGTGGATTGATGGTATCACGCTAAATGGAGTCAAGCAGTGAAAACCAATATTCTGCGCGCAGTCGCAGTCGCAATGGGCTTTACGTTATGCACGTCTGCAACCGCGCAAGACGGAACGTATCAAGCACCAGCTAAATGGACAACGTTCCATAACAATACGCATACATACCAGAAATCTGGTGTCTATCAACCTGTTTCGACGGGGCGAGTGTTCACCGTTGGTACGGGAGATAGCCTGATCGAGGAGCTTCCAGCACCTCATGGTCAAGCGGCCGCTGGAGTGGCCCCGACACTCCCACCTGCTCGCGGCGTACCTCAGTACCAACCACAGCCGGTGAAAACTGAAATCTACAGTTCACCCATGTACGGAAACTCGCAAGGCAGTGGAACGGTTCAAGGGCAAATGCTCCAGGGACAAATGCACCAGGGACATGTCCATCAAGGACAGATCCAACAGGGTGCAATCCAAAGCCAGGTTCAGCCGCATGTGCACAGCATTCCTGCTCAACCACAAGTGGTACAAGCACCGGTTGCAGTGCAGAACGCACCATTGACCCAAGTCATGCCGTCACCTTCGATTTCGGGTGAATTCCTGCAAGCGGCTTCGGCACCTTGGGAATATAGTGCTCCGGTAACGACAGTCGCATCTCCGGGTGTGATTGCCGCTCCACGGATCTCGCCATTCTTTGTTGGTGGCAGTCTGTTGTTTTTCCAATTTGAAGACAATGACAATCGGCAGTTGATTGTTCGCGACATCGACGCGTCGCCAGTTTTGAAATTGCAAGATATCGCTCCCGATACGCAAACTGGTTTTGACATATCGGCCGGTACCTATCTTGCCAACGGGCTGTATGGCCTGGGAGTAACCTACCTGCACTTCAATCCAGACGAGCAGAAGGTTCTTTCAACGGCTCCAACGCCTGGTGATTTCCGAGCGTCAATTCCAGCATTCTTCGGACTGGAGATTGATCCAGGACTTGGTGGTGTTGTTCCTCCATCGGTCTACGATTACTACGATGGTGCTGCAGAGTTGCGGACACGTCGTGACATATCAGTGCAAGGCATCGAAGTGAACTTGTTCAGCTTCGGTATCATGGGTGCTCGTCGAGTCGGCTCAGGTGGCGGATTCGGCGGTGGATTCGG
>CAYNNP010000043.1:7167-32659 GCA_964398215.1 uncultured Pirellulaceae bacterium
GGATTCGGCGGCGGCGGATTCGGCGGCGGCGGATTCGGCGGTGGCGGATTCGGCGGCGGTGGATACGGCGGCGGATACGGCGGTGGATATGCTGGCGGACACGGCGGCGGATTTGGTAGCCGACTTGGATGTGGAGCCGGTCGAGCCGGTGGTGGCGCATGCGGCAGCGGTGCATGCGGCAGTGGTGGTGCGTGCGGCGACCCTTGCGGTAATTCCTGTGCACCTTGCTATGCACCTCGCAAGTTCTTCGGTGGTGCCGGTGGACCTCTAGCTCGGGCCTGCAGTGGTCGTGTTCAAGTTGTAACCAGCCACGGATTCCGATGGTTCCAGTTCCAAGATGAATTCGAGTTTGCTGCGGACATCAATGCTGTTCCTGGCTTCCAAGCCAATGACTTGTACTACAACCTTGATACTGAAAACAACTTGTTCGGCTATCAGTTTGGCGGACGCCTGAACTATTGCTTGAGCAACCGACTACTGTTCGGCATTGGTGGTAAAGCAGGTATCTACGGAAACAGTGCTCGCTTCCGTCAACGTGTTGGAACGCAGAACGGTCTGGCGTACATTCTTGGCTTGCCAACTCAATTGATCCACACCGAAAAGAAAGACAGCACTCTCGCTAGCTTGGGTGAAATTGACTTGGGTCTTGGATACCGTCTGAACAATGCGTTCACCGTCACTGGCGGTTATCGCTTGATCGGTGTCTCTGGAGTTGTATCAACTACTGGTTCAATCGCAACGGAATTTGCTTCTGTTGAGTCAAGTGCAACACTTGCAGCGAACGACAGCTTTTTGCTGCACGGTGCTTATGTTGGCTTGAATTACAACTGGTAGACAGCAACCTAGCTTTACTCCATGAAAAACGATGCCGACCCGGCATTCAATGCCCCGACAGGATTTTCCTGTCGGGGTTTTTGTTTGTATCTGGGGCAGTATTCACTGCAATTGGTTGCTTTTTGCCGCATCCAATGCATTCATAGGCAGACTAGCGAGCGATGTTTGATTAGAATTCCCGGAATTCCATCGCCTAGAAACACAGGCAGCTGTGCCTTCACAAACGCTGGATTTTTAACCGCCCAACCAATTGGAGTTTTTTATGCGAATGCTCGCCGCCTTTACGGGGATCATGTCCCTGATAGTTTCCACCACGACAATCAGCCATGCTCAACAGTTGGCCGATAGTGATCGCGCTGTTCTTGCGTTTGACGTTGCTGTTTCTCGTTTGCTGACGAGTGACATGATGAAGAAGGCGCAGTTTGATCCTGCCACCATGGCCGGAAATAGTCCCATCAATCCAGCTGATTTGGTTCGAGTGTTTGGTGCCGTTAGCGCACCCAAAAGCATGGCGGACTTGCAGCAGCCAAATCCTGAAAAACTGCCTGTTAGCATGTTCGTTCGAGTCAAGTTCAAAAGCCCAGAGCTTGCGACAAAGGCTTACACTGAAATGAGCAATACTGGCGGCAAGGTTACGAAAGGTGGAAAGGAATATATGACTCCACCCGAAGGCGGACCTCAGGACATGTTGGGCCACATGTATGCCCCTGATACGATTGAACTCGGAAGCGAAAATTACATTGTTGGCGGAATAAAGAATCCATTCACCGCCAACCTGCTCGAAGCATGGAAGAAAGCACCTGAGCAGACTTCGGTCAAAATTGTATTGGATTTGAATGGTGCACGGAATTTGATCAACGAAGCGAAGCAGAACGCACCGCCCGAATCAATGATGGTCACATCTTTGTTAGACAATAGCTCGGCAATCCGGTTGGCTCTGGACTTCAGTTCGGACAAACTTCTTTGGTTGACCATGACAGGAGCCGACGCAGCGAAAACGGGGACTCTAAAAGCTCAGATGGATGGCTTGATGACGATGGCATCGGGCTTTGGACAACAGGCACTGGGTCAGATCCCAATGCCGAATCTAAAAAAATCGGCTGGTCAACTCCTTCGTGCATTGAAGACAACGCAGGACGGTAACGATGTGAATATCGTATTGCCAAAACCTGAGGGCTTTGAAGACGCAATCGGGGAACTTGGTCAGTTGATTCCTATGATGATGATGCAAGGTGCCGGTGGGCCACCACCTGGAAACGCTTTCAACTAACGGCTAGTTTTCAACTGTGAAAAAATCAATCAAGCGAATGGTGAATTGCCATTCGCTTTTTTGTTATGCTCGGAAATATCTCACCTGGAGCTAAGAACGACATGCGATACGCGATTTGTAACGAAACCTTCTGTGACTGGCCGCTACCCAAAGCCTTGCAGTTTGCTGTTGATGCGGGATACCAAGGCTGGGAAGTTGCTCCATTCATGCTAACGGACAACATTTATGAATTCAGCCAAGCAGAGCGCCAGCAGTATCGACAATCGGTCGAATCAGCGGGCATTCCGATAATTGGCTTGCACTGGTTGTTGGCCAAGACAGAGGGTCTGCATTTGACGCGGGCTGATTCGGAAATGCAAAAACGCACGAGCGACTACCTCTGCGAATTGGCGCGTCTATGCCGGGATCTTGGAGGACAAGTGATGGTTCTGGGGTCGCCACAGCAACGGAATCTGGCTGAGGGGCAATCCATGGATGAAGCGATGGCTAACGCGGCGAAAGTGATCAAAGCTGCCGTGCCAGTCTTGGAAGAGTGTGATGTGCAAATTGCCCTTGAACCACTCGGACCCGTCGAAGGGAATTTTTTGAACACTGCGGCAGAGGGACGCGAGTTGCAGGCGATGGTTGGCAGCGAGAACGTTCAATTGCATTTGGATGTGAAAGCCATGAGCACCGAGAGCAAGCCGATTGTGGACATCATCCGCGATAACGCCGATGCCATGCTGCACTTTCACGCTAACGATCCCAATTGCCAAGGTCCCGGCATGGGCGAAATTGACTTTGCGCCCATCTTTCAAGTCTTGACCGAGATCGACTACGACAAATGGGTTAGCGTTGAAGTCTTTGATTACGAACCGGGCATCGAGCGTTTGGTCACCGAGAGCATGGCGAACATGAAAGCTGCGCGTGCCGCAACTTAATAGTGCATCCACGTAGAAGACTCTGGTGTGAACAGCATGCGACGATTGGGACTGATGGGCGGTACGTCTTGGCATTCAACGGTTGAGTATTATTCGGCCGTGAATCAAGCCATCAATGATCATTTTGGCGACAACACCAATGCGCCTTTGATCCTATTCAATGTGAATCAATCACAGGTCCACAAGTGCCAACGAAACGGCGACTGGGATGGTGTCGCTGGCCTATTTATCGAAGCTGCGAAAAGCCTTGAACGGGCTGGTGTGGATGCCATCAGTTTTTGTGCAAACACGCCGCACAAAATCCACGAACTGGTCACGGCACAGGTGAATGTTCCGTTGATTCATATCGCCGATGCCACGGCCGCTGCAATTCGAGAGCGGGGGCTGGATAAAGTGTGCTTCATTGGAACGCGTTACAGCATGGAAGACGATTTTGTGACCGCACGGATTGCGAGTCACGGAATCGATGTTCGCGTCCCCGAGAATCCTATGGTCATCAGTGAACTGCATCGCATCATCCAGCAGGAATTGACCTTCAACGACATTCGCGATAGTTCCAGAGAATACGTAATCGACCAGATTCACAACATGGCTGACTTGGGCGCGCAGGGTGCGATTTTGGGGTGCACGGAGTTCCCCTTGTTGCTAGGTGACAACGATCTGGACGTTCCATTGTTCAACACGACCCAAATCCATGCCGCAGCGCTTGCTGAGTTCATTCTTGGCTGAACTTTTGCTGTCATGCCTGCCGGTCGCTGCAGAGCGACAGTCTCAAAGCCACTTTCTTTGCCATTTCCCAGCGGTGCAGAAACGCGCAATGACTGTTCAATTCAGTCGGGCAGGGAGGATGCGCCCGACAAGAAATCTTTGAGCCGCAGGGCGATAGCCCCGGTTATTGAAGGCCTGGTTGCGCTCGAAACTGGGGCTATCGCCCATCGGCTCACAAACGTAGCGATGCAAGAACTAATGAATGCCCAACCTACTTTGAAAAAGTGATTTGCCCTGCTACAGCCAGCGAAGCACTTTTGAATACCAGGTAAAGAAGATAGGATGTGAGAGGATAAGATCTAGAGAAACACGGGGTAACATCAATGGAAAATGAAGCAGTCTTGTCGCCCCACCCAAAATTTGCTGGTGATCAACTCACTTCGCAGATGACATTGGATATGGCGAATATTCTGGTACTCATCCAGGACTTAAGCGGCGTCGAACGCCGTTTGAATGAACTGCGACTGGAAGGGCACTCTGATGCGGAGATTGAGCGCAGGATCCTGGAGACTGACCTGTTCTATGAACTTGCGGAGCTCAATCAGGTTCTGGAAATCAATGAGCGGCTTGCTGAGGTCATTGGTGCCGAATCAAGACAGGATGCAGTGAACCGATTCCATGATGTTGTTTTTATCGAATCGTACCCAAACTATCGCAACTACTTTGTCAGTGTGCTGAACGGTCGTGAGTTTGAAACGAAATGTCAACTTCGGAACTTGCAGACTGGCCAGCCGCTGTACTTTCAAGTTCGCGCTCGTATTGATCGTCGAGATGAATATGTATACGGCGTCAAAGTTTTGGCTGAAATAACGGAACAGGTCGAACTAAGAAAGGAAGTCGAGCGGAGTGAGTCCCGGATGCAAATGGCCATCGAGGCCAGTCAAGCTGGGATTTGGGAAGTCGATGTTCCGACAATGACAATGCAGGGTGACAACACCTACTATGAATTATTGGGGCATCCGCTGGGCTGCTTGGACGGGCCAGTGTCAAGAATTCGCAGTCTAGTGCATCCAGATGATTTTAAAGAAAGTGTGAAGCACACCTCAGCGGTGCTGGAAGGAGCGTTGCCGAATCTCAGTCGCAAACTGCGGCTCCGGCTGCCAAGTGGACGTTATCGGTGGTATCTGTTGAAGCTTAAAGCAACGCAGATCGGCGAAAATGAAAAACCGCTCAAGGCGATTGGGACGCTGACCGATGTGCACGATGAAGTATGTACTGACCGTTTGTTGCGGTTGGAGAGAGATGTGCTTGGGATGCGAGGGTCGCTTCTAGATTTGCTGGAAACCCTGACCGTTGGAATTGAAAAGGAATGGGATGGGTGTCGATGCATTGTTAACAAATTCGACCGCGAAACGAAAGAAGTGAAGCACTGTGTCGCACCGACGCTGGGCGAATATGTTCGGAAGCAAATGTTGGGGCTCTCGGTCAGTGAACTGAGAGAGAATTGCCGCAAAGCAATCGAGTTGAAAGAAGGTGTTTGTTGGAAATGGAGCAATTTAAACGAGGAAGAAGATTGCCCCAGTTATTTGAAGTCAATATGTGAGTATACAACTTCGACACCAATCTTTGTTGGTAAAGATCTCCAGGGGGTCGTCTGTATCCTGCATGCGAAAGAGCCAAGCGAAGCCGAGTCGGCACTTGTTCAGCGTCTTGCTCAAACAGTGCAGTTCTTGTTTGAAAGGCAATTTCATGCTGACAAGCAAGCTGAGTTTGAGGCGAAGGTGCTCACGGAAGATCGGCTAGACAGCCTTGGGAAATTGGCGGGCGGGATCGCGCACGACTTTAACAATCTCTTGACCGTCATGTTGTCGCATACAGAATTGATCGAATTGTCTACCAATGATTCAGAAATCAGAGGCTCGACAGCGCAAATCACAAAGGCGGCCAGGATGGCTACCAACCTTTGTCGCAAGATGCTCACTTACGCTGGGGAGAGTCATTTTGAGTTGTGTGATTTCCAGTTGTCCGAAATCACATCCAACGTTGTTGATATTGTTCGTTCTGGAACAACGCGGGGGCACGAATTCCGAATGAATTATGCGGACGGTCTTCCGTATGTTGCTGGCGACAAATCGATGGTGTCACAGTTGATCCTGAACCTGTTGACCAACGCAGTGGAAGCGACTTCCATACCAGGTCTTATCACCGTGGAGACTGGCCAGCGCAATCTGGAACAATCAGACTTTTCCGAGTTGTACTTTACGGATGAATTGGCACCCGGTGACTTCGTGTTTGTCCGGGTTGTTGATAATGGCTGTGGCATGGCACCGGAACTTGCCCAGCGAATCTTCGACCCGTTCTTTACGACAAAGAAAACCGGTAGTGGGCTTGGGTTGGCAACTGTCATTGGCGCAGTACGACGTCACGCTGGTTGCCTTGCGCTGGAGTCGGAACCGGGGATGGGCACGTCGATCACTGCATATTTGCCTGCCGGTAACGCTGGTGTTGCATCGAGCGCGGAGCGCAAACGTATTGCCATTGTTGACGACGATGATGCAGTCCGACTGGCCTTGCAAAAAATCCTCACGTACCAAGGATATGATGTCGTTACGATGACCAGTGGCGAAGAAGCTATTGAACGAATTCATGAGCTAGGCCAATGCGACCTCCTGGTGCTTGATCAGCAAATGCCTGGCATGAATGGGCTAGAAACGTTTGTCGCACTGCGCAAACAGCTCAGAGCGTTACCAGTTTGTTTCGTAAGCGGTTACAAGTTGCCGCCAGAAATCAGCAACCTGATTCGCATCGACAGGAAATGCAACGCACTTTTAAAGCCGTTTAGCTCAAAGGCCATTGACCAAACAGTCAAGGGCCTGATTGGCGTAGAGTAAGGATGTTGTTCCACTCACGGCTAACCTAATCGCGGACGCGACACGTGGTTACTTATTCAATCACTCACGATCCTTTACCAGATCAAAATTAAAGGTGTCACCACGACAAGTTGCAGCAAAGAATACGGAAACAAGTACAGAGAAACCAGCAAAACTACGATTCATGATTGCCCTCGTTTTTGAAGAGATATTGAAGAGATTTTGAAACGGCAACAGAGACATTTCCACCGTTTCGTTTCAGCGATGTAAGCCAACTCGCATTCTGAATCTTAGCAGATGTGATGATCCAACGAGAAACCGCGACTTCTAAAGCCGTTTACCCCAATCGCCATTGACCGATTCCAATTAGATTTTCATAGAGAAAATCGCATCAAAAGTTGTACTCAGTCCGTGCGTTCTACAGCAAAGACAGCCAGCAGGAACGCGAGCGTTCGTTCGCTGATGCCGTCGGAATTGCTTTCGCGTGGGCCGGCAATGTTCAGGATATTTGGTTTGGCTGAAGCCAGCCATTGCTGTGCTAGGCCGGGAGCGTCGCGACCGAGACGCAAGCACAAGTGTGGCTTGTCGATTCGTTTACACAATTTTCGTGTTAACAGTGTGCCGCCTTTGAGTTTCGTTTCATACAAAATCAAAGTCGCGTCACTGTCTTCGATATTCCGTTGTGTTCGTTCGGGGTAATCGCTGGTGTCCGTTTCCACCAGTTCGTAGCGACTGGGAACGCTGCCGTCTTCGGCAAGCCTTCCTTTGGGGCACCATCCACCATGTTGAATCCCTAAGGCGATCGCTGCATCAAGACCGCCGCGGTCAACGCCAGTCTGACCACCGGAAACAATTTTTCTTGGGATGAAGATCGGCGTCTCTTTTGTAGAACGCGATTTACTCATTCCGAAATCTCGTTGACTAGTTGTTCGATTGCCGTGCTGCTACCGATTCGTTCGTGTAGTTTGCCCCAGCTGTTTGGAAGCGGCGCCGTGAATGTGATTGGCTCGCGGCGCGTCGGATGCGTAATTGTTGTCTGCCAGCTGTGTAGGGCAACCCCCGCCGGAAACTCTGTTCGCGATTCGTACTTGTGGTCTCCCAAAATTGGATGCCCAAGTTCAGCGAATTGCAATCGGATTTGATGCTTTCGGCCGGTCTCTAGCACAACGGCAATGATCGACTGTGTTGCGGTGCTGTCGATCGTGATATAACGCAAGCGTGCCAGTTTGGTTATGTCATTTTGCTGTTCGGCCACTCGCATTCGATGTGACGAATCGTCTTTGTAGACCCAGTTTTCGATCACGCCGGAGGGCTGATCGAGTGCTCCATCAATCACGCCCAAGTATATTTTCTTGGCTGGTAGAAAGTCGCTGTTTTTCTTGGTTCGTTGCGTTTCCCCAAACTGCGGAACAAGTCGCGATGCCGCTTTGCTGGTTCTGGCCAGCACGAGGACTCCCGTCGTTAGTGCATCCAGCCGGCTAACGATCCCAAGATAGACCTTCCCCGGCTTATTGTACTTTTGGCGAATGTAATCCACAGCGGTTTGATGGACGCTTGGCTTGTCTGCATCGCCCATCGTTACGATCCCGGCAGGTTTATTGATCACCAACAGATGGTTGTCTTCGTATAACACATCCACGGTCTAGAACCTACTTTGCCGTTGCAGCAGGTATTCCATTAACGCCGAATCGAATGGCATGCTGGTGTCTAGCGGCACATAATCGATTCGCAAATCATTGCAGCCTTCCAAGTATTGATTTCTGAACTCTTCGACTTGTTGCAAATAGTCGTCGCGAAATCCGGTAGCATCCACGGTAATGGTGCCGCCGGTTTCTGCGTCCTCGAACTGCACTGGCCCTTCGTATGGAAAGTTGACTTCGGCTTCGTCCATCACATGAAAAACGATCACATCATGGCCAGCATGGCGGAGCCGCGCGAGCGCAGAAATGACTTCGTCGGCGGAGTCAGAATCTTCGGTTGGCAGCAGGTCGCTGAAAACCATGATCAGCGAATGTTGCTTTAACATGGCAGCAACTTGAGTCAGACCGCTAGGCAATTCGGTCCGACCTGTGGGCTCCAGATTTGACAAATGTGCAATCATGTCGGCAAGATGGCCACGGCGACTGCGCGCGGGGATGGCAGCGCGGAGCTTTTCGTCCAAAGTCAGCAAGCCCACGGGGTCTTGCTGCATCGTCATCAGGTATGTCAGTGATGCAGCTAGACAGGTCGCGTATTCAAACTTGGTCATCGATTGGCTTTCGGTAAAACCCATCGACGCCGAAAGGTCCATCACGATGTAGCCTGTCAGATTTGTTTCCGCTTCGAAACGCTTGATGTAATACTTGTCGGTTTTTGCATAGACCAACCAGTCGATGAGTTTCGGGTCATCACCACGGTTGTAACGCCGGTGCTCGCTGAACTGAACAGAGAATCCTTGGAATGGACTACTGTGCAATCCTTGCAAGAACCCGCGCACCACCATCCGAGCGCGCAGATCAAGCCGCTGGATTTGTTGAAGCGATTCGGGTGTGAGTGACGTGGACATGGTTCTTGCGATGGTGGATTCAGAGCCACGACTACTTCGTCAGCTTTTCCGGCTCCGGTGGTCGGATATCATTGAGCAGTCTGTCGATCACAGCGTCCGTATTCATTCCTTCGGCTTGCGCTTGGAAATTGGTTGCGATTCGGTGACGTAAAACTGGTTTTGCAATTCGCATGATATCTGCCGGAGCGATGCTGAATCGGCCATCCATAGCGGCCAGCGCCTTTGCGCCGGTGATCAGGTTTTGCCCTGCCCGTGGACCTGCACCCCAGTCGACTAGTTCGGTAACGTAATCGGGAGCCGATTCGTCTTTAGGACGAGTCGCACGCACCAACTGAGCGGCGTAGCGAATCACGAACGGATTGACGGCAACGCTGGAAACCAGTTTTTGCACATTTAGAATCGCTCGAGACGAAAGGATCTTGTTGACCGACGCTTTTTCGCCACGTGTTGTTGCCGTCAGAATCTTTTCTTCTTCTTCGGCGCTTGGATATCCAACGCGGATATTAAACATGAACCGATCCAACTGCGCTTCTGGAAGCGGGTAGGTTCCTTCTTGCTCGATCGGGTTTTGCGTCGCGATCGTAAAAAATGGCCGCGGCAATTCATAGGTCGTGCTGCCAACGGTGACTTGACGCTCCTGCATCGCTTCCAGCAAAGCGGCCTGGGTTTTGGGCGGCGTCCGGTTGATTTCGTCAGCCAAGAGAATGTTCGTGAAGATGGGGCCTTCGACAAAACGAAAGCTTCTCTTGCCCGATTCGTCTTCTTCCAAGACCTGCGTTCCGGTAATGTCCGAGGGCATCAAGTCGGGCGTGAATTGAATTCGTTTGAACCCAACATCCAATATTTCGGCCAAGGTGCTGACCATCAATGTTTTGGCAAGCCCCGGAACTCCTTCTAAAAGGCAATGTCCGCGCGTGAAAATTGCGACCAAAAGTTGCTCAATTGTATCCTGCTGGCCTACAATGACTTTGGCCAACTCGTCGCGCATTTTTTGTTGAGAATCTGCAAACTGGCGAAGCAAATCACCTAAGTTTGGTTGTTGCGGATTCGAAGCGCTCGGCGGCGGAGAGGGGGTATCGCTCATGGTTGAACAGGTTCATTCCTTTTCTGGCGAACATGCCTGTGTTTTCAAATTCCGCAAACGGCATCCGTCGCGGCCTCATCAACGTTCCAGGATAACGATCATCAACACAATATTGAACCGCCTACGATTTACTCCCGCTCCCAACGGAAAAATGCAGCCATCTCGCAGTTGGCGGCAAGCGGCCTTGCTCGGGCTGTCCATTTGCGTTTCGTTTTCGCTGTTTGTGGGGCGTGCATGCGCCGAAGTCGATGCGGTATCGGTCCAAAGGTCCATTAATCGCGGGATTGCCTATCTGAAAAAATCTCAGAACGATAACGGCGGCTGGGCTGAGTACGGTGGGCAGAGCTGTGGATTGTCTGCCCTTTGCACGCTTGCACTATTGAATGCGGGTGTCAGCCGCGATGACCCTGCGATGAAAAAAGCGATTCGGAACTTACGCAAATCGCGACCAGTAAAAACCTATTCAACTGCGTTACAGACTTTGGTGTTGTCTCACTTAGGGACCGCAGGGGATTTGCCACTGATCAAACGGAATGTTGATGTTCTGGTCAAGAACCAGAAGGTCACCGTGAACGAAGGCGCCTGGGGTTATGGTAGTGGTATGTCTAGCGGTGATGCTTCGAACGCGCAGTTCGCGGTGCTCGCCTTGGGAGCAGCGCAAGACCGCGGTGTTAAAGTTCCGCCCGTGGCCTTCGAGCGTGCATTGAAGTATTGGAAGCGAATTCAAAACAAGAGTGGTGGCTGGGGCTACGGTAGCGCCCAATCATCACCGTATGGTAGTATGACGTGTGCCGGTGTTGCTTCGATTATCATTTCTCGCGGAAGGCTAAGTGGTTTGACCTCCCAAGTCGAAGACGACAAAATCCAGTGTTGCGGTTCCGTTGACGAAGAGGATCCCGTTGCGGCGGGGTTGGAATGGCTGGGCAAGTCATTCAACTTGGAA
This sequence comes from uncultured Pirellulaceae bacterium, assembly GCA_964398215.1. Lineage (GTDB taxonomy): Bacteria > Planctomycetota > Planctomycetia > Pirellulales > Pirellulaceae > CAYNNP01. The sequence goes on from CAYNNP010000043.1 coordinate 18,342, forward strand.
GTGAACCCAGGCGGCGGACCTGGCACGTTCTTTTATTACCTCTACGCGCTTGAGCGAGTTGGGCGTTTGTCGGGCCGCCGATTCATCGGTGAACATGATTGGTATCGCGAGGGCGCGCAGCGGCTATTGGATCTGCAAGACGATTTCGAGGGGTTTTGGTCGGGCGTTGGCTGGGAGGGTGATGAGAACATTGCAACCTCGTTTGCGCTGTTGTTTCTAAGCAAGGGTAAACGACAAGTTGTGCTGGGGCAGTTGCGCTACGGCGAGCAGGCGGCAAAGTCCGCCGACTGGCAGCGGCACCCTGACGCAATGAGGCAGTTGGTGAGGCATGTCGAAAGGGCTTGGGGACGCGATCTGACTTGGCAAACCGTTGATTCGCAGAGAGCTCGTGTGGTTGATTTGTTGCAGACGCCGGTGCTGTTGATCAGCGGTCGCGAACGCTTGGTGTTCTCGGATTCTTTAAAGAAACGATTGAAGCAGTACATTGACCAGGGCGGTACGATTGTTTTTGATGCTGACGGCGGCGATGGCTGCGGTGACGCCAGCGAGTTTCAAAATAGCGTTGCGGCGTTGTGTAAGGAATGGTTTGAGAATGCAAAGCTAGAGCGACTGCCGCCTTCTCACCCCGTTTGGTTCGCTGAGAGTAAAGTGGACATCAATTCGCTGGAAAAAGACGTTTGGGTTTATGGTGTTCAGGCGTGTTGCCGAACATCCGTGTTTTACTTGCCAAAAAGTTTTTCCTGCCGTTGGGAATTGAGCGATATGCTGTTTCGGCGCAGTGATGAAAACCCGAAGGCCAGAAAGAATATCTCCAATGCCGTTCGTATTGGCCAGAACATCATTGCGTATGCAACCGGCCGAGAATTGAAAGACAAACTTCAACGTCGAACATTGCTAGGCGGATCGATTTTGGAGGAAACGTCGCGAGGTGCAATTCGCTTAGCAAGTCTAGCGATCGACGCTGGCGGCAAAGATGCTAGGCGTGCTCTCCCGAATGCGGCGGCGATCATTGACCGCCGAATGCCGGATTTAAGTCTTAGTATTGACGGCGAGGATGTCGGATTCGAAACGGAGTCGCTGCGAGAAGTCACGTTGCTTTGGATGCATGGGCGAACGGAGTTTCAGTTCGACCAACAACAGCGATCCGCCGTTGCCGAATTCATTAAGAATGGTGGTGTTGTGCTTGGCAGTTCGATTTGTGGCAACGAGGCGTTTACGAAATCGTTTCGCGATGAGATGAAAATCATTCTGCCTGAATCGCCTCTGCAAATCATGAATTCCGATCACCCGGCGCTCACGTCATCCTACGATGGTTTTGATATTCGCTTGGTATCTATTCGAATGCCAGCGACGACTACCGATGGCCAGAAGTTTGGTAAGCGGCGCGGTCCGCCGAAGCTAGAATTCGCAACGGTCGATGGCGTCGCGCGTGTTTTCTACTCGCCGCTCGACATAAGCTGCGCGTTGGAGAGTCCCAATAGCGTCCAGTGCCCCGGCTACGATACCAACGATGCCGCCAAAATTGTTGCGAATCTCATTCTATACAGCGTGCAGCAATAACGGCGTTAGCTTCATTCCTCGCGCCAACGGATTGCATCTGTCAAATCAGTTTGGTCGATTTCGTCGCTGAGGTTCAACTCGCTAGCGTCCAACTCCGCAGTGTCTTGTTCGGTAGAGGTGTCTGATGAAGACTTGGGCTTGGGTGTCTTTTTTACAACCGGAGCTGGTTTCACCGGTGCCTGTTTGGATTGGGGCAGGGGTTTACTTGGATCGACGGCAGTGATCACGACAATGAATGCGACATCACCGATCAGCAACATATCGCTGTGGTTAAGCAACACCCACTTTTTGTGTTCAATCTGTTTGTGATTGACCTTCGTAGTGCAGCCAGTCGCGAGTTCCATGATCCCAAAGTGCTTGCCTTTGTGTTGCAGCATGCAATGGCGATCGGCAACCTGCGAACTATCGGGACGAATCTGGCATTCAGCGTTGCGGCCGACTAAGTAAAACCCCTCTTGGATTTCCGCGACCATCCCAATATTGGGACCACCAGAAACGACCAAGCGGACAAACATGAGGCGACCAGAATTGAATAGTAAAGAACACGAATCTAGAGCCAACCATACTAGTCAACATGTATCTAAATTCGAATTGCGTTTACCCGCCGAGTCCACAAAAATATCGCCGGACACAGAATAAGGCGACTCTGTGTACAAAACTACGCGAAAACACCCGCCCCAAAATCGTCGTCATCGGATTCGGGTGCTGACGAATCTTTCTCTTTTTCTCGGTCAATGAACTTGGGTTTTGGTGGTTTTTTCGATTCAGCCTGATCGACAAAATTTGCGTCACCAGGATTCATGTCTTCAAAGCCAAACTCATCATCGTAGCGTGAGCGATAGCCGGGCTGGTTCGATCGATTGATTTCGATATCGAATTCATGGATCACTGCTTTCTGAATCTGTTCCCGGCACGCACTGTTGATTGGGTGCGCCACATCGGCATACAGTTTTTGTGGAGAGTCATAGGAATCGGAGTTCGTTTGTTTTGCCCCGCAATGATTGCAGTAGCTGGCTCTCAAATGATTTTTGTGGTTACATCGATGGCAATGTCCTGACAGCTTTCGACTTGGCATCGCTACGAACGGCCCGCTGGGTCCGTCAATGATTTTCAAATCGCGAACTACAAAGCAATCATCAATGGTGACAGAGCAGAACGCGCGCAAGCGATCCTCAGACGACTCCATCAACTTGATGCGTATCTCAGTAATCTCCATCCTTCGACCCTCCCTAACCGACCCGTTGCATTCACTGCTTCACGGGTTGTCACTGGATAACGACCTGTGAAGGTACAGATGTGGATCTTACGTTTGCGACAAGCCCACCAGGTTCGAAGCGTGAAATAAGCTTCTTGGCGGCGTGACTCGCTCCGTCAGATGAATCCAAAATTGCAAAACACGCGGATCCACTTCCAGTTAATTGACACGCTTGCAATCCAGACCGCCACATTGATTTCGTGATTTCACCCACTCGGGGCAGAATTTTTTCTGCTGGTTCACTAAGGCGATTAAATATTTGGCCGGATATTTCCGCCAAACTACCTGCTTTCAATGCCGCGATTAGCGATGTGACATCTTTTGGATCCTGCGGAATGGTTGAACAGGCGTAAACCCTTGCTGTTGAAAGACTTTCGTTTGGATACAAAACGACAAAGTGCAATGGCTGAATCGCAAAACTACCCAGCTTCTCACCTCGGCCAGTTGCTCGCGCGGCGTAAACGCGCCCCTCTCCTTCGTGCGGGCAGCCAAGAAAAAAGGGAACATCGCTGCCCAATTTTTCCGCGATGTTTTGGATTCGCGAATCACTTGGTTTGACGCCGCAAAGACGAGCGGCACACAAAAGAGCCGATGCGGCGTCGCTACTCGCGCCTCCCATCCCTGCGCCTGCTGGAATCCGTTTTAGTAGCTTGCTGTGAAAACCGAATTGTATTTCAAACTCCTGGCGAAACGATTCCAAGGCCTGAAAAACCAGATTCGATTCGTCGCTTGGGATATCTAACAAGCTCGATTCCGCGGCAACGCCTAAGCGATTGGCAATGATCTGGCGTGATGGTAACCAGTCGACATCAAGACGAATCGTCGGGTCTGCAATCAATTCCACTGACAACTGATCGCACAGATCAATTGGTACCATGACCGTATCAATTTCGTGAAAACCGTCGTCTCGCTTCGACACCAATTCCAAAAATAGATTCAGTTTGGCAGGCGGGTTGGTCCTGACAACCGAACCAATTGAAAGGCACTGATTCGACATTCACGCTCCTTCGCGTAAGCGATGGTTTCTATTTGATGGCGACGATGTAACAGATCCAGCTTGGATCGCTACTTGCAATGTCGGCGCGTTCCCAAGTGCCGTCCAGGTCCGAATCGTCTTCGTCCTCGATCTCCCAGTACACATGACTTTTGCTAAAGCCAGCTTCGGATAACATCTCGCGAACTTCAGGAATCGTCCAAAATCGCCAGTCGTACTCAAACGCACGTTTGAGTTTACTGCCATCGGGAAACTTGAACGAGATCGCAAAAGATGCGTCGCTCGTAATTGGGTTGAAGCTTCTTTGTTCCCAGTGATACTTGAAACCTTTCTTGCCTTTCTTGATCGTGCGTTTGTCGACCAATCCTTCTTCGTAGCATTCACCGCCGCCCATCATGTCCATCACCATGATGCCTTGCTTGTTCAAGTTGGCGTGAGCTGCCTGAAAGTACTCGATCACTTCTTGACGTTTTTTAAAGATCCAAAACGAAAAGTTCTGGGCCGCTAAAACATCAACAGCGGGCGGATTCTTTTCACGAACGTCTTGCTCAATCAGAGTGACTCGCTTCTGCTGCTCTTCGTCCAGTTTCGCAAGATTGTTGTCGCGTCCCCACTGCAGAGTTTCGCTACAGAGATCGACGCCAAGTGCCGTTCGCGTTTTGTTCGATTTAACCCATTCGCAACAAACCGCAAACGTCCCGCAGAAATCCTCGCGCAAAGTTTTTGGAACGCGACGATAAGCTTCCTTGAAAGCTTGTTCAAAGAATTCGATTTCGTGATCAGGGGTCTGAACAGATTTTTGGTAAAGAGTAAATTTGCAAGCGGCTTCAGCCATCGTTGGCTTGCTGCGTTTGTTTTTTTTGGTAGCCATTGGTTTGTCTATTTCTAGTTGTATTTCATGATGCGAAGTTGATGGCAACCAACACGCTATGCTGGAATGCTGTTGCCCAAGCGTACTCGGATCGCCGGATGGTTCCGCGCTATCCGATCGCCCGATGGTGCAGTATAGCGAGCACCACGGTTTTCGATTACCCGCCAGCCTGCATGGCTAAGCCCAGCCTGCGCCCAACGGGATCACAGGTTCCCTTGATCGCCAGCGAATGAGCCAAACGTATCTACTTCTGACGATACAACCAGATGAAGTCGCTTGTCTCAGTTGGTTTTCGGCTCAGATTCAAAGCCTGAGTTCGCAGGTCATGGTACTTTCGGATCAGCTTTCTGTACTTTTCAGTGGAACGAATCTCATCGCGTTCTTCTTCCGTCGCTCCCGCGTTTTTCAGCTTGGTTGCTTGATCATAAGCGTCCGATGATTCGGACCTCAGTTTAACGGCACGATCCAGTTCGGCTTGAGTAGGTTCCTTGTCGGGATCGGTAAACCACTTGGAACGAGCTCCCACCAACAAGTCCAGGTCACCGTCACCATCGTAATCGACTGGTTCGATATGAAACGATGAACCGGGGCCTATCGGTCCACCATCTTTCGATTCCACTTGCTTGACTACTTTGGAACTAGCTTTACCGGAAAGTGGTTCGACAAGGGTTTGGATTTCATCGAAGGCAGGCTGCTGTTTGTCGCCTGTGTTTTCCAGCAGCACCACGCCACCATGGATTGTTCCAATGACAATGTCAAACAAGCCGTCACCGTTCCAGTCCACAATTCTTGGAGCCGCGATGCCGCCTTCGATATTGACAGTGTCACCACCAACTTTGATCGGTTGATTCTTGGTCGAAAATCGGCTTTCCTTCGCATTGCCTTCGTTCAGCCGAACGAACATCTCGCCCTTCTTGGCGACCAGGTCGACTGCGCCGAGTACCAAATCGGTATCTCCGTCACCGTCCCAGTCAACGGCAGCGACGGAAGTACAGTGGCCGGTCGTTCCCGATCGATCAGTTTCGTCCCACTCTTCTGTTTCGTGGTTCCAAAACTTGCTGATCAAAACCGCATCGCCGTTTTTGTCCAACACTTCGGTTGGCTCCTTCCATCCATCATTCGTTCTCTCGATCCACTGAGGCACCCCGCTAAAGCTACCGATCAGAATGTCTTTCTTGCCATCAGCGTTCATGTCCACAAACTGTGAACTAGCGCCAACGCATCACCAATTGGACGTTCTGATGTCACCGTTGTCATTCCGCAGTGGTTCGCTTTTTACCCAGACAGGATCGCCTTGCGGTTTGGTGTTTGTGTTGGTGTAGATGTTGATGCTGCCCATCAGCGATCCTACGAAAAGCTCATCCTTTCCATCACCATCCAAGTCAAAAACAGCTGGCGACTTGAATCTTGATGAACTCTTTTCCAGAGCCGAAATGCGAACAGGCTCTTCAAATATTCCGCCGGGTGTTTTCTGATTCTTAATGTGTACGGTCAAGATCTTCTTTTGTGGACGATTGCAAATACTGTCATTGCATGCTTGGAATTCAACGATGACGCCAATTTCTTGGTTCCCGGCAGCAGCATCTACAACGACAGTGCGGCTGAATGAAAAATTGCCAGCGTAGGCTGTCTTGAACGATGCATCACCAAGTTCCACGCTAAGCGGCCGCTTCCAATCACCAGCGACTGTGACGCCATTTGGAAGCTTCAGTTTTACCGATGTAGGAATCTCAGTGCCGTCACCGATATCATCGTAGATGTGCCATCCCTTTTTGATTTTGAACTCAACCGTTAATGAGTACCGGTTTGTTTGCTCCGGCTGGCGGTCGATCGAGGCAGCGACTTCAACTGTGGCGGCGTGCGCGTTTGCTGCGGAACATACCAGCACAGCAGTTGCACATGCGACAAGATACCAGTGTTTATGCATAGCGATTTGATTGTGTAAGAACAGAAGCGAAGTGAATCGATGCCATACGGTTCAGGAATTCAGGACCCAGACAAGCCCCAGGATCCTACGCATCTTTTTCGATGCGAATTTCATACTTGATTGGTGGCTTGTCCTAAAAGTCCGATGATTTTCGCACAGGATAGATCCGTTGACGCCCAGGGTCAACGTTCTTCTGAAATCCCCAATCAGATCAAGACGCAGCCCAGTGGCTAGGACAGGTTACAATGCCTTGAAAACACCGTGCACTTACCCGATTTTGAATCCATGCGAATAATGTTCACACTGCTTGCTGGAGCAGTCTTTGCCGTGGCTGTGTTCGGTCAGCAAAACGAAAACTTGGTGCCCAACGCGAGCGCCGAACTCGGTGAATCCGAACCAACTGGTTGGAAGTTTTCAAAATGGGCGGAAGCAGTCGGGCAGTGGGACGACACGCATGCCTTTCACGACAACAAGAGCTTGAAAGTTACCGGGCTGAATGCGGGTTGGGGGACGACGGTTTCCGTTCAACCAGGATCGCTGCATAAATTTTCGCTGCGCTATCGCCAGTCAGGACCGGCTTCACGAATTGTGACTTATGTGCGTGATAAAACGCGTGGCAGCAAACCGTTGCTTTATCGCAGCCAAGTTACCATCGGCAAGGACAGCAAGAGTGGCTTTGTGGATGGACAGTACGTCGAAGGCGCCGACCAGAACGGGTGGGTCAAATACGAAGCTGGTGTGTTTGTGCCCAAGCAAGGCACTGAGGCTGTTTCAATACTCGTGAAATTGGTCAGCAAGGACCCGCAAGCAGCTTTGTGGCTGGATGACTTTCGAGTCGTTGCGACCGTGCCGCAACCGCTGCCGAAAACCGCGGCCGTGGTCCGCCGGATCCCCGGCGCCATGATCTGGACGGAGAACGCGAACCGAAAGATTTTGATCGACCAGCCGCCGCCGAGCGTGTATGACGTCGACGCAATCGACTTGGATTTGGCGCGAGGAGAGTACGGTGTTATTCAAATAGCGGTGCGCCCAACAGTAGCTTGGGCTGACGTTGATTGGACGTGGACGAATTTCATGCACCTGCGAACTCGTGTTGGTGATTTTGGGTTGCAATGTCGTTTGCTGGAATACGTCAACATCGACAACGCGAAGAAACCGTTTGGGCGATCTGGTCTGCACCCAGATCCGCTAACACGTCGACTTCCCTGTCAGATCGATGCGAACAAAAACCAATCGTTTTGGTTCACGATCAAGATCCCGGCCGACCAGACTGCGGGCATTTACCGGGCACAATTGAAGCTGAATCGCGGTGGCAAAGAGATCACAAGGGTGCCGGTGAAAGTACGTGTGCGAGATTTTGTGTTGCCGGCGATTCCCAGCATCGATGTTGTCGCTCGAATGCATCCTACCGAAGTTCGCAAAGCCGAAAGCGGTGACGATGACGAAGTCCTGAAACGATACTACGCCAGCTACTTTGAAAATCGTACGCGATGTAGCGTTTTTGCTCCCATCGGCGTTCGCTTGAAAGGAAATGTGGCGACGGTGAGCGCCGATCGATTCATTGACCACCGAAAGTATGTAAACGATCAGTTTGGGCCTCGCCCGTTTTTCTTGCCGTTGATCTGGATCAGCCACGACAAACACCGCATGCCGACCGATGCAACTTGGAAGGGCCGGAAGATATTTGCCAACGAAACGATGGACAAACTGCATCCTGACTTTGAACAACCGTTCCGCGATTTCGCAAACCAATTGGTCGCCAAGCTCAAGCGGGAAGGACTGTTTCATCAACCGGTCGCTCGCTTTATCGACGAGCCCGCCTTGACCCACGCGCCGACGGTGACCGCGATACGCACGTTGGCTGGCTTGTTGAAATCCATCGATCCTAGTATTCAGCTTTCGATGACAACCACGTCGCCGCACCCAGAACTTTTTGGTTCAATCGATAACTGGGTGCTGCACACCGATTCATGGCAACGAAGTTCGCGCGACATTGCTGCCGCCAAAAAAAGCGGTGCCAAGATTTGGGTCTACAACAATGCGATCGCTTATGTCGAACAAGAACGCATTCGGATCCGAGCGTGGCCTTGGCTGTTGAAGAAGTACGATGTCGACGGCACGTACTCCTGGTGCGGAACCACGAACTGGCGAAACGAACGAGCGAACCCATGGGAAAACGGTATCAGCTACTTTGAAGTGCTCTTTTATCCGCCGCGTGACTCGACGGAGCAAGGTCCAATCGAATCGGTGCGCTGGCAGCTATTCCGGCAAGGTTTGCAAGACTACGAATACTTGGAGATGGCACAAACGCTAGCCGATCGCTGTCAGGCTGCCAGCAAAACGACCGCCGCCAAGCAAGGCCGTGTGGCAGTCGAGCATGCGCTGGCGTTGGTCGAGCGATGGCCACACGTTCGACCTGCGATCGACCGTCCCTACCAACGAGACGTCTTGCAATACGAAGCTGCCCGAAAAGAACTGGCGGATGCGATCGAAGCGATGCAAGAATCGATAGGGCAATAAAAGGTATGAGTGGTTTGTCGAATTTTTGCGCTGCATATTCTTGTGAGCCGATGGCGCTAGCCACGGGCCGCGAAGGATTGCGTTATCACTACAAGACCCGCGGCTAGCGCCGTCGGCTCAGAGGTATCTGAATCACGAGTGCACAGTTCATCCAACTTGGCGCTGGCAGCGCAAATGAGCCGATGGGCGATAGCCCCGGTTATTGGCGGTTCTGTTTGCGCTCGAAACCGGGGCTATCGCCCTGCGGCTCAGACACGAGCCACTTATGTTCCGACTAAATCAACATCGTTAAACGTTGCAGCAAATCGAAAACCGATTCACGAGCGATTGCTAAGCATGGTCTAGCTTGACGGCGCGACCGGATTTGGCGCTTTTGTAGATCGCTTCGATCAATTGAACACTTCGGCGACCTTCGTGGCCATCTAGCATCGATGGGCGATCTTCATTGATCGATGCAACGACTTCTTCGAACAGCATTGTGTGACCACGGTGGTTGATTGCAGATGGATCCGACGCACCGCCACCAGAATCCGTATTGCCAGTCATCGTGCGGCGGATTTCGTCGTCATCCGGTGTTGATTCTGCAAAGTCCCATGTGATGATGTCTTCTTCTTCCAAGACAGCTGTTCCTTGGCTACCGCAGATTTCGATCTTCTTCAGCATTCCAGGGTACGCCGTCGTTGTCGCCTCGATAACTCCCAAAGCTCCGTTAACGAAGCGTAAGTTGGCGATCACAATGTCTTCGACTTCGATTCGTTCGTGGGTCATCGTATCGGCCATCGCATAGACTTCTTTCACGTCGCCCATTAGCCACAGCAGAAGATCAACCGCATGGATCGCTTGGTTCATCAGCGCGCCGCCGCCGTCCAAATCCCATGTGCCTCGCCACGCGCCGCTATCGTAATATTCTTGAGTCCGATACCACTTCACATACGCGTCGCCCATCGTGACTTTTCCAAAGCGGCCAGCATCGATCGCCGACTTCATCAGTTTGCTGGATTCGTGAAACCGGCTTTGGAACGTAACCGATAGCCGCACGCCGTTTCCAGCGCAGGCTTCGATAATCCGGTCGCAGCGCTCCGTAGTGACTTCAAGTGGTTTTTCAACAATCACGTGCTTGCCTGCGTTAGCGGCAGCGACCGCAGGATCCATGTGAGCGCCACTTGGGGTGCACACCGAAACGGCATGGACGTTTGGATCAGCCAACATGGCTTCCAGTGACTCATAGGCGTGGCAATCATGCGAAGCAGCGAACTCTGCGACGGCTTCCTTTCGGCGACCACAGACGCCCACAAGGTGCGCCCCCGATGCGTCACCGACAGCGCGTGCGTGATAGTTTGCGATCATTCCACAGCCAACTAAGCCGATGCCGATACTCATATTTGCGTTCTTTAGATTTTAAAGTTGGGAAATTCAGGTACATGCGGCCGATCGTGGTTTCCAACCGGACGCTATCACGATACGTTTTTTAAAGAATCCTACCACCTCTGGTACCGGGTCTTTGGGAAACACGGCCACGAAAACCGCTTCAAGTTTATCCGACGTGCCTCATCTGTTGGATGAGTCCGCCAGTATCAACGTGCGCGTAGCCAACCTCAGCCCCGGTGATCGACTCGCGATTTCAGGTGTTTGGGGAGGCGTTCGTGGATTGCTGGCCGCCGCATTGGCTTCGCAAAATCCTAACATATTGTTGTTGTTGCCAAATGCTGCGGACGCTGACATCGTTGCCGGCGACATTGTGGCGTATGGCCAATGCGACGCGATCGCGTTGCCTTTGTCGTCCCGCCAAGGTCGCGGAGAGTCGATCCGTGACGCAGACTACGCCGAACGAGTTCAGGTTCTGCAGAAGCTTGGCGGGCGAGATTCCGAGAACACGGAAGCCTTGGTTGTAACGGCCTACATCGGTGGCGCGATGCAGCCTGTGCCAACACCAGAAAAACTGCAAGCCGCGACGCGGACTTTGCGTGTCGGCGATATTGTTGACCCGGAAGAAATCCGTCGCTGGCTAGCCGAAGCTGGTTTCGCAACGACGACTGCAGTTCAATTGCCCGGCGAATTTGCCACGCGCGGTGGTTTGCTGGATGTGTATTCCGCCGATCACAGTTACCCCACTCGGATCGAATGGTTTGGTGACGAAATCGAATCCATCCGCCGCTTTGATCCCGGCAGCCAGCGGTCGATCGAATCAACAAGCTCGATCGAGATCGCTGCGATCGGTGTGGAGAAAGACGATCCAACGGCAGATCCTTACGACGCGCCCACTGCCAACGATCAAGACGACCAGACGCTGCCAGCGGGCGATGCAGCCAACGGACTGATCTCGGATTACTTGCCAGCAGATACGTTGGTGGTGATTGTTGATCCAACTGGTTGCGAAGCGTCTGCAAAAAAATTGATCCAGCGCTCGCCTGATACGGCGGAGTTCAGGCCTTATGCCGACCTGTTGACTTCATTGGATGCGTTTCGAGTCATCACCGCCGAGTCGTTACCGGAAGCGACCGGTGACGAGGTTTTGGATCTTGAGACGAATTCGGCCGATAGTTTCGCAGCCGACTTGGAGGAAACCAAGCAGCGTGTCGATACGGTGGCGGCGGGGCATCATGTATTGGTCGTCGGCGATACCGGTGGCGACGCCGAGCGGCTGAGTGAGTTATTGCGTGACACCGAAGCTTCGCGATCAGGTCGTTTGCATTTGAGCGTTGCCCAGCTCAGTGGTGGTTACCGTTTGCTGTCGGCCAAGACTCTTGTGTTGACGGGCGCGGAACTATTTCACCGCAGCCCAGTTCGCCGCGGCAAAACAAGGGCTCGCGGCAAACCGATCACCAATACGCTGCAACTAGAAGCCGGTGATTTGGTCGTTCATCTTTCGCATGGAATCGGTTTGTACCGTGGCTTGCAAACGATTGAAAAGAACGGCCAGCATGTTGAACACTTGATGATTGAGTTCGACGGTGGCTCCAAGATCTATGTGCCAGCGTCACGAATCGGTTTGGTGCAACGCTACATTGGCGGAACAAAATCGACACCCAAGTTAGCAAAGATCGGCGGGCAAGCCTGGAATCGCCAACGTAAAGCTGCTGAGTCTGCGGTCACCGACATGGCGGGTGAATTGCTTGACCTTCAAGCCTCCCGTGCGTCGCGTCCGGGATTGGCGTTCGACAACGACAATGAGTGGCAGCGGCAGTTCGAAGCGAGCTTTCCGTACGTTGAAACTCCCGACCAAGTTACCGCGATCGATTCTTGTAAAGTCGATATGGAATTGTCCAAACCGATGGATCGGCTGATTTGCGGAGATGTTGGTTTTGGCAAAACCGAAGTCGCGATGCGCGCTGCGTTCAAAGCAGTCCTGTCTGGTTACCAAGTCGCAGTCTTGGTGCCGACAACCGTCTTGGCGGAACAGCACTATCACAACTTTTGCAACCGAATGGCTGAGTTTCCAGTCAAGATTGCCAAGCTGAGTCGTTTTTGCACGGCCGCTGAACAGCGTCAAAGCGTGAGAGAAATCCGTGAGGGCAAAGTCGATATCGTTGTTGGAACACACCGCATCGCCAGCAAGGATGTCAAGTTTTCCAATCTTGGTTTGGTCGTGATCGACGAAGAACAGCGTTTTGGCGTGGCTGTCAAAGAACGATTGAAAACGCTGCACAGCAATGTCGATGTATTGACGCTTTCAGCGACTCCGATTCCGCGTACGTTGCACATGGCATTGGTTGGTGTGCGAGACATTAGTAATCTGGAAACACCGCCCGCGGAACGTCGAAGCGTCGAAACGAATGTGGTGCGCTGGGACGATCACCTGATTCGCGATGCGATCATCCGCGAATTGAATCGCGGTGGGCAGATTTACTTTGTCCACAATCGCATTGGCGATATCGAATCCGTAGCGGCGAAAATTCGCAACATCGTTCCCGAGATTAGGATCGTGATCGGCCACGGCCAGATGGGCGAAGGCCAACTGGAACAAGTCATGGTTGATTTCATCGACCACAAATACGATTTGCTGCTGGCGACTACGATCATCGAAAGTGGATTGGACATACCGAACGCCAACACAATTTTCATCGATGATGCAGACCGGTATGGCTTGAGCGATCTACATCAACTTCGTGGGCGAGTTGGACGCTACAAACATCAAGCGTACTGCTACATGTTGGTTGCTCAGCACAAACATCTTTCACCGGAATCCAGCAAACGCCTACGTGCGATCGAAGAGTTCAGCCAAATGGGCGCTGGGTTTGCGATTTCGATGCGCGATCTTGAAATCCGAGGTGCTGGGAACCTGCTGGGCACCCAACAAAGTGGTCACATCGCGGCGATTGGCTACGAAATGTATTGTGAACTTTTGGAAGACGCTGTGCGCAGCGCCCAAAATTTGCCGCCCAAGCTGTCTGCAGATGTGGACATTGACCTGCCCGTAGAAGCTTATTTGCCAGAAGACTATGTTCCGGACCTACGACACAAGATTGATTTGTACCGTCGTATGGCCAAGACCAATAGTGCGTCTGAAGTGGAAGGAATCCGCGAGGAATTGATCGACCGGTTTGGACCGATCCCAGAAATTGCCGCGCGGATGATTGAGCTTGCCGAGTTGCGTTTGGACGCAGCAGCTTGGCAGATATCTGCGGTTACCCACGATGCTCGGTTCATCGTTTTGCACTACACGGCTCGCGCTCGGATCGAACAACTTTCATTGAACAGTGTTGTTCCCGTTCGAATCGTGGATAACAAGAAAGCGTACATACCAATACGCCCGCAGAAAAAGCCCGGCGCGACCAAACCGCCGCCAAAGAACCATCCAGGCATGGACATCGATACTGCAGGAGGCGTGGGATGGTTGAAACTCGCCCGCGCAGTTCTCAGCTTCGAACGCTGAATGAATCCAGCGCTCTCAGGTTTTGGCGTAGTGAACGTCGTCAACGGCGATTTACTGAGCCGACGGCGCTAGCCGCGGGCCTTGTTGTGACGCAAATGAGCCGATGGGCGATAGCCCCGGTTATTGACGGTCTTGTTGTGCTCGAAACCGGGGCTATCGCCCTGCGGCTCAAAGGTTTCTGAATGATGAGTGCACGTCCTGCAGCATCTGCATGATCTCACGCTCAGGTTATCCAACTCGGCGCCGACAGCAAATGTGCCGCACTCGAAACCGGGGCTATCGCCCTTGTCTTTACCCACAACTACTTGGCCCAAAAGC
>CAYNNP010000044.1:0-32535 GCA_964398215.1 uncultured Pirellulaceae bacterium
ACGGCACACAGCCGGGCTACATCTCTGGGACAGAGATGGCAACTTTAAAGTGGCCTGAGCGCCGCATCTTGCCAGCGCAGATCATTGTTCCAAGCTGGGGATACTTCTTACGTGTTACTTTACCGGCGGTGTGGTCAGCCATCACACCATCTACCTACGGCATTCCATCCGTTTTCGTGAGTTGCATAGAGTAGGCAATCGAAATTTGCCGCAAAGCCAAGCATAATGTTGACGAACCGGTATGATTCAAATTGCCTGGGAGTCATCATCAGCGGTTTGTCGATTTACTGAGCCGCCATCGCTAGCCGCGCCTCGTGGTGATAACGCAAATAAATCAACAAACCGTTGACGACTTTCACTACGTCGGCACTCACTTACTCTTTGAACTTAGATGTCTTTTCTGCGCGATCTGCAACCTGAACTGATGGACGATCCGGCGTTGTCGAGCGCCGAGCATGAGCATGCGTTGGTTGGGCTCTCACGGCTGAACTTTTTCAGCGGTGTCATTGGCGGCATGTATCGCCAAATCGCTCGTTTCGCCACGAAAGATCGACCGTTGAAAGTTTTGGACATCGCCAGTGGATCCGGTGACTTGCCTGTCGCGTGGGCAAAAAGAGCGAGCAAGCAGGGATTGGATTTGGAGATGACTGCGACCGATATCAGCAGCGTCGCGGTAGACCAACAGCAACAACGAGCCCAGGCCGCCGGTGTAAAACTTCGCAGCCTGCAAGCGGATTGTTTTGCCGAAGAATTGCCAACGGGTTTTGACATCGTGACATGCAGTCTATTCATGCACCACCTGACCGAGGCCCAGAGTATTGATCTGCTGCGAAAAATGCGAAAAGCGTCGCACAATGCCGTCATCGTTTGCGACTTGGATCGAACAAGGTTGAATTACGCGTTGGTGGGATTTGCGTCGCGCGCATTGACACGCAGCCATGTCGTTCACACCGACGCGCTGCTGAGTGTAAAGAACGCGTATACAAAAACGGAGTTTGCCGAATTGGCAAGGACTGCGTTTGGACGCAGTGTTGATGTAAAGACGATGTTTCCAAGTCGTTTTTTGATGATCGATCGTCTTGGTGACACCGAGAGTGCGACGTGAAAAAGACCTCGCCCGTTTTAGTCATCGGTGGAGGCCCTGCTGGCACGGCGTGCGCGATCCAGTTGGCGGAACTTGGCGCCCAAGTTCACTTGGCAGAGAAGACGGCGTTTCCGCGCGACAAAGTGTGTGGTTGTTGTCTAGGTGGTAGCGGAATCGAAACCCTCGGCCGCCTTGGGTTGGCTGATTGGACGGTCGCAAATGGAATCGGAATCAGTCGCTGGAGTGCCTGCATTGACGGCCGAGCCGCAGAAATGCCGTTACCCGCTGGCGTCGCTATCTCCAGAGCGAAGCTTGACACGCAGTTGTTACAAGTCGCTCAACAGCGCGGTGTCGTGGTGCATCGCGAATGCGAAGGACTGATTTCGACGAACGAAGATCTTTCTAAAGCCAGCGATCAAAGCATGACCGGCAATGCGTTTTCGGAATCTCCACGCGACACCGGTGCAATAACAGCCACATTGAACGGCGAACCACAGCGATTCTGTTGTGTGGTTTTGGCGGCAGGATTGAATGCGGCAGGTGGGCAACGCGTCTTGCCTTGGACCGAGAAACCGCACGGTCCGTTCGGCGTCTCGCTGACGGCGGCATCAAACCATCTTGTCAAGGCTGGCGTGATCTACATGGTTTGCGATGGCGATGGCTATGTCGGCTTGGTGCAACTGGAATCGGGAAGGATCGATATCGCGGCCGCAATTCAATCTGGTTCCAACGCATCGCGTGGCGTTATGCCGATTGATCGTGTGAAGAACATTTTGGATGGCAGTCCGTTTTCCGGGCTCGGTTTGGATGGTCATTCAAAAATAATGACGACGCCACCATTGCGCAGAACGCGAATCGCCGGTCGTGGGCGTGTATTGGCGATTGGTGATTCGGCAGGATACGTCGAACCGTTCACGGGCGAAGGCATGACTTGGGCAATGAAAAGTGGCATCGCTGCCGCCAGCTGCATCACTGAAAACGCTGCAGATTTGTCACAAGTCGGTGAAGATTGGGCGAGGAGATCGGCGCGGCTATTGCGATCGCAAAAACGGACGTGTCGCGTTTTGACATCTGCATTGAATTGGTCACCAACACGGCGACTGATTGGATTCGGGCTAAGCACCATGCCAATGATCGCGCGCCCATTGGTCGCACGACTGAATCGCTGATGGCGATGCTGACGACCCGCGTACGCTACGGCTGAGATACCGCAGACAAGCTCGTTTACGACGCGGAATATTTCGGTCCAGAACTGGTATTGCAGCTTTTGCGTTTACACATGTGAACTGTTTACAGATGTAATCACAGGAGCAATCAGAGATGCAGATATCGGACGCTGAATGGGCGGTCATGAACTACGTTTGGGACCAACAGCCAGTCGACGCCAAAGCGGTGATCGACAAACTGGCAAGGAAACATCGTTGGTCCTCCGCAACGATCAAGACAATGCTACACCGCTTGGTCAAAAAGGGCGCGCTGGAGCATCAGCAAGATGGCAAACGATATCTGTATCGAGCGGTCGTTCGGCGTGGCGACTGCGTTCGCCGTGAAAGCCGATCATTCGTGTCTCGTGTCTTTGGCGGCGATGCCGCGCCGGCGCTGCTGCACTTGGTGAAAACATCCAAGCTTTCACCTGAAGAAATCCAGCAAATACGTGCTTTGCTGGACGACAAGAATTGAACGGTCCTGCCATGGCCAAGTTCTTTGCTCTCAGCGTCGCTCACGTCCATCCAAAGCCATGAGAACAACGGACTGAGCGCAAACGTTGAATGGCATCGGCGCCGACTGGTCCGTTTCTTTGTTTCGCGATAACGATCTCGGCTTGACCGGCGAACTGCGCTTTATCTCCGCCGCGATGATAGTACTCTTGCGGTGGACAAACATCAGAACGTCAGCGTCTTGCTCAATCGCTCCCGGTTCACGCAAGTGACTTAGTTTGGGGCGACGGCGTGCGTTTTTGCCACTCGTTTTCGCCTTCAATCCAGGACCGACCACATCAAAATCGCAAGCTTTGCAAGGGGCAACCTGCGCAAATGCTGGAAATTAACCACAAAAAAACTAGGCGCATTGAGCGGACGTTGAGTGCCCGTAGCGTTCTCGAATTCGGTTTTAGTAGAATTTTCTGATTTGGGAAGGTGGAAACGAACGGTACCCTACGTATCTTTAAGTGCTGCCAAGTTGCGCATTTTCAAAAAGAAATCTCAACCCCATCCCTATAACCCAAATATTTGCACCAACCATATCGCCCGACTGTGCAAGTTTGAGCGGTTGGGGGAAATAGTTAGACGACGCTCGGTTTGTGTCTAGGATGAAATCGTCCTGCCCGAACCAACGTCATTGGTGATCAATATCCACATGCTTCTTATTGACGAACCGCAACCGATCACCGCGACGACGAATATCGTTGCGCGGAGAACGCCGCTTTGGAAGCGGTTGTTTGACATCGTCGGAAGTCTCGGAATCATGATCGTGATACTGCCGATCCTGGTGATCGTTGCTGCGTACATCAAGATTGTCTCACGAGGCCCAATTTTTTTTACACAGGATAGGCTGGGGCATGGTGGCAAGCCGTTTCGGATATTCAAGTTCCGGACGTTGCGCCAAAACCGATCAACGAGTTCACATCGTGAGTTTGTCAAACAGCTTGATCGATCAAAGCCAGCGGCCAAGCCAAAGATGGAATCTCAGTTCATTAAGGGGGGGCAACTTATCAGAACTTGCTCTTTGGACGAACTGCCACAACTATGGAACGTAGTCCGAGGCGACATGAGTCTAGTTGGGCCTCGTCCTGATGTGCTGGAGATCGAAGACTATGGACAACGCGACTTGCGTCGCTTTGAAGTTGCACCGGGGATGAGTGGTTTGTGGCAGGTCAGTGGCAAGAACCGCTTGACCTACCAAGAGATGATTGATTTGGACATTAAATATGTCGACGAGCTGTCTCCAAAATTGGATTTGTGGATCATCGCAAAGACTTTTGGGGCGCTTTTTCAGCGTGATGTACGCAATTAGTAGATGTACAACGCTTACAAGTAATGCAACTTAGGAAAGAGAAATGATTCGTACCGGAATCGTAGGGTTAGGTTATTGGGGTCCCAACTTGGTTCGCTGCTTCACGGAGCTTGAGAACTGCAAACTGACAGCTGTTTGCGATCAAAATTATGATCAACTGCTTCGGATCAAAGATCGATTCCCAAGTGTCTTCCCAATTGAAAGTTTCGATGCTCTGCTTGAGCGCGACATGGTGGATGCGGTTGTCATCGCAACACCGACAGTATCACACTACAAGCTCGCTAAACAAGCATTAGAAAACGACTTACATGTCTTTGTTGAAAAGCCATTGGCGGAGACTCCCGAGCAGTGCCGCGAGTTGATCAAGATTGCCAACGAGCGCAACCGCGTGCTGTTCGTTGGGCATGTTTTCCTTCACTCGGCTCCAATGTTACAGCTACGCAAGATCGTGGAAGACGGCGAGCTTGGGAACATCAATTACATCAGCAGTCGAAGGCTGAACCTGGGACCTATCCGCGGCGATGTTGGGTCGCTTTACGATTTGGCACCCCATGATATTTCGATGATGCTGTACTTGCTGGGCCAGAAACCTAGCACGGTCGCATGCTCAGGATTCGATCGTATCAAGCCAGGTATTCATGATGTCTGCAACTTGACGATGAAGTTCCCCGATAACCGGATGGGAATGATTCACGTGAGCTGGCTGGACCCCAAGAAAGAGCGAGTTTTGACGGTTGTCGGTGACAAAAAGATGGCCGTCTACGACGACTTGGATCAAGAGAAGATCAAGATTTTTGACAAGGGCGTCGAGGCTCCCGCGCAATCGTCTGACTTTGCCGAGTTCCAAATCTCGTATCGTTACGGCGGTAGCTATTGCCCGTTCATTCAAGAGCGCGAGCCACTGAAGGCAGAGTGTTCGGACTTTATTCGCTGCATTGCAGAAGGCGACATTCCGCTAACCGACGGCGTCAATGGACTTGAGGTAGTCGAAGTTCTGGCCGCCGCTAAGGAATCGCTAGAGAACGGTGGTGTGCCCGTGTCATTGGACAGCAAAACAACTGCCCCTGTTTCGTAATCGAATCCTTCCACAATCGATAACACGTTGGACTCAATGGCTGAACGTTCGTTTTTCGCACACCCGACCGCCTTGGTCGAGTCCGACTCTATTGGGGATGGGACTCGCGTGTGGGCTTACGCGCACGTGATGAGTGGTGCGATCGTTGGCAGCCAAGTGAACATTGGTGATCACGCCTTTGTCGAGGCCGGCGCCGTTGTTGGTGATAACGTGACGATCAAAAACGCTGTCTGTATTTGGGAAGGAATCAAAATTCAAGACAACGTTTTCGTTGGTCCACGAGTGACATTTACAAATGATCGTTACCCACGATCACCGCGGACACCAGGTCTGGAAGAACGGTACGCCGCAAAAGAAAACTGGTTGGTCGAAACGCTGGTTGGACATGGTTGTTCTATCGGCGCTAGCGCAACGATTGGACCAGGCGTCAAGCTGGGGACTGGATGCATGGTGGGAGCCGGAGCGATGGTCACGTCTGACGTGCCGCCGTTTGCGTTGGTGGTTGGAACTCCCGCGCGACAAATCGGAGACGTTTGTCAGTGCGGGATCAAGCTTCGGGGGAAATTTGATACGACTGACTGTGAAAGTTGTGGTCAGTCGGGTGAACAACGACTGAGCCTTTTGTAGTCGATTCACCATTTTACGAAGTTACATAGAACAACCTAAATAGTAGAGTTCAAGACAGATGAGTATCGTTCCTGACCAAAAAATTCCGCTTGTGGATTTGGTTACTCAATCGGCTGGGATCAAAGAAGAAGTACTGGCTGGAATTGGCGAAGTCATTGATTCGGCTGGCTACATCCTGGGCAAGCAAGTCGCTGAGTTTGAAGAGTCGTTTGCCAAGTACTGCCAAACCGATCATGCAGTTGGCCTTGCAAATGGAACGGAAGCTTTGCACATGGCACTTCGTGTGCTGGGGATTGGGGCTGGCGACGAAGTCATTACGGCGGCAAACTCGTTTGCGGCAACCGCCTTTGCAATTGCGTACTCCGGCGCTACGCCTGTATTCGTCGATGTTGATCCTGTCGATTTCAATCTGGATCCGTCGCTTTTAGAAAAGGCGTTGACGCCAAAGACGAAAGCAATCATCCCAGTCCATTTGTACGGTCAGCCCGCGCGAATGGAAGAGATCATGGAATTTGCCAAAAAGCATGGTCTGAAAGTTATCGAAGACGCAGCCCAAGCACATGGTGCTGAACTCAATGGCAAACGCTGTGGATCGTTGGGCGACATCGGTTGCTTTAGCTTTTACCCTGGCAAAAACTTGGGTGCATTTGGCGATGGTGGCGCTGCTGTCACGAATGATCCAGAGCTAGCTGAGAAACTGAAGCTGATTCGCAATTACGGTCAAGTCGTCAAGAATCGTCACGACATGCTGGGTTTCAATTGTCGTTTGGATACTGTTCAGGCGGTTGTGCTGCAGGCCAAGATGAAACACATCGAGACGTGGACCGACAACCGACGTCAGGTCGCAGGGTGGTACCGCGATGAATTAGCTGATACCGATCTGGTGCTTCCGCAAGAACGCGACGATGTTCGTCATGTCTATCACTTGTTCGTTGCCCGTCACCCGCAGCGCGACGAATTGATGAAGCACTTGGCTGATCGAAATGTGTTCTGTGGCATTCACTATCCAAATCCACTCTTCACTGCTCAGCCGCTGAAGGATGCGGAAACCTATCCGAACAATTGTCCCGTGACTGCGGAAGCGTCCGAGACCATATTCTCGTTGCCGATGTATCCAGAAATGACACGCGAACATGTTTCGCAGGTCGGCAACGCCATTCGTGAATTCAAATCCTCAATCGCGTGAAAAGGCAGGGCTAAGATAATGTCAGATGTGGATCAAGCCCCGAATGAGCCGAAGGAATTGCTGGTCGAGACAAAGGATAAAGTCCTTGCATTAAAAGTTGCGCATGTCGGTTCTGAGAGTTCAGCTGCAAACGGCGCCAATGGCGGAGCTAAATCGGCTAGCTTTTTGCCAGCGTCACCGTTGTCGTTGTTGGAGTTTCCATTTCGACATCGGAAAACGATCCTGACTTGCCTATTGATATCGGCCATTTGTGCCTGGTTTGCGATCGTTTTCTTGCCGCGTGCTTATATCTCCGAGGCGAAGATCAAGATTCGGGTTGGTCGTGAGAGCATGTCGGTTGACCCAACTGTTACAGCTACGGACACCATGCTGGTACAGAAAACGAGGGTCGAAGAGATCACATCGACGCTGGATGTCCTTGGCAGTCGTCAAGTCAAACAGGGCGTCGTTGACAAACTTGGTGCCAATGCGATCCTTTCGGGCGAAGTGCCAACCGAAGGCAGTAGTGATGAAGGATCTATGCTTGGCAATGCACTGCAGAAAGTATCTGGTGCGGTTGGCTGGGTTTTGGGTTTGGTGACGGCCTCTGATCCGGTCAGCGATGAAGAACTTGCTGTCATGCAAATCGGCAATTCGGTATCGATTTGGGCGCCACAGCATTCGTCTGTGATCACGGTGGAGAGCGAAGCTAAGTCGCCGGAAATGGCCCAGCTATTGATCAATACAACAATCGATGTCTTTCGTGAGATTCACACAAAGTCAGCGACAACACCGGGTTCGCTCGAGTTTTTCGAGTCAGAAGCGATCAAGCAGGAAGCCGAGCTGTCGACGCTGATCAAGCAACGCAGCGATTTCTTGCGAGCAAACGACTTGGTTTCGATCGATGCGAATCGTTCCATGTTGAGCGACAAATTGCTTCGTATCAGTAGCGATATCATGCGGCTTCAGGGTGAACTGGAGCAACGCGAAACTGAGTCCAAGGAGTTGTCCGGGACCATCGCTTTAATGAAAGACGACATCGTTGCGTCCAGGCAAACTGGAAAGAGCGCTACCTGGGGTGTCATTCGCCAGCGAGTCTACGACCTGCAAGTCGCCCAAGAAAGGCTAAAAGCAACTTACACAGACGATCACCCAAAGTACATTGAATCGCAAGAGCAGCTTGGCAAGGCTCAAGCCATCCTGAACGCGCT
This sequence comes from uncultured Pirellulaceae bacterium, assembly GCA_964398215.1. Classification (GTDB taxonomy): domain Bacteria; phylum Planctomycetota; class Planctomycetia; order Pirellulales; family Pirellulaceae; genus CAYNNP01. Next base: position 8,175 of record CAYNNP010000044.1, read on the forward strand.
GGAGGATGAGGAAACGAATTCGAGTACAACGCCGAACCCAGAGAAAGCCAGTTCACGTGGTGACTTGCGCCGTCTTCAAACGACGATCGCCGGATTGAAAACAGCGTTGACCGAAAAAGAACAACAGCGAGTCTTGTTGGCGAAGGAGACTCAGGATTTGCTTGAGCAAGAGCGAGAGCTGATTGCGATGAACCGTCACATTGGTGTTTTAGAATCAGCGCTCAGTACGGTTAGCGGAAAGACGGAACAAGCGAGGCTGGTAGCTGAAATCGAATCGCAGCAAATTTCAAATATCTCAGTGGTTCAGCCCGCTGCTTTGATCCAGCGACCTGCGAAACCAAACAAAAAACTTGTCGCCCTGTTCTGTATCGCACTCGGATTGTTTTCTGGATTCGGGTTGGCAATGCTACGAGAGTACAACGACGATACAGTTCGTGTCCGCGAGCACTTGGCTACCTCGGTCAACGATTTCAATTCCGTTGTTGAAATTCCTTTGATCACCGATGGCGCCCTGGAAAGCAATGAAACGGCAACCGATCGTTGCCGCCAAATTCTTGCAAACTCGCTCGCGACTAGTCCACAGCGAACCAGTTCCGATGGGCTTGGCCGCAGCATCGGGGTGATTGGCTGCGGTGACAGTGTGGGCGCTCCGCAGATCGCCAGCATCATGAACCGGTTACTGCGCGATGAATGGTTGCACAATGTCACGTTACTGGACTGGCACGAAGGCAAGCATGATTCACAGCGGGAACAACAGTTCGAGGATGCGATTCAGGATCATGAAACCGTCATCGTCAATATGCCTCCGGCCAAAATGCTGGGAGCTGGCACGCAGTTGATGGATCAAATTGTGTTGGTCGTGGGTTGTGAAACAACACAACGCCAAGAAGTAACACAGGTGATGAAGCGTTTGGATCGTGAAGCGTTCGCTGGACCCGTGGTGACCGCCGTCATTCTGAACGGCTCTCGCCAGTACATCCCCCGTTCACTCGCTCGGCTTGTTCAAGCATAGCCGTCCGTTTGACCTTCATCCGTGCTTAAGTGTCTGCAGTACTAACTACTCAACGCATTTCATCTTCAACGCATCCCACGGATGCTGCGGTACCTCTTGGAATCGTTGAAAAGTTACTGTTGGCGGCTGGTATTTTTGAAGTCCCGTTGCAGTTCGATAAATATTTTGGATTTCAAGAGACTCACGCGAATCTTGGCGCGGTTGCGGGCATCAATGTTTCGGTGACGACGCTTTCGTTGATCGGGCTGTACGCCATTTGGATGCTTTCCTCAGCGATTCGCAAGGGAGTAGCACGACAGCCATTGATCCTTGGAATCCCGATGTTGGTCTACATCATCCTGATGGCGATCAGCGGATTCCGAGCAACGAATTCTTTCTTGACGCTGTGTGATTTAGCCGTAGTTGCCCAAGCCTACTTGTTGTTTTTCTATCTTGCGAATCGCATCAAGACACACGAGGACGTTTATTTTTGCGTTTGTGTTTTGGGCGTGACCGTTGCATTCCAGGCTTTCTTGATCTTTGGCTTGGCCGCGCTGGGGCCCTCAGCCCACGGCAAAAGATTCAATATCGGGCCATTGCTGTTGTCGGTTTGGAGCGATGGTCGCCCGGCCGGTTCGATGCACTCTGCCGTTCTGGCTGGCAGTACGATCGGTCTGATGTGGCTGCCACTGGTAGGACTGGCGTTTTCCAAGGTCCGTAAGCATTTGGTTTGGTTTGCACTTGCAACGATGTTGGCCGGATTGCTGGGGATTTTGTTGACACAAACACGCGGTGCGATCATCAGTTCTGTGCTGGGCTGCGGTGCGATCGCGTTTTGTCTGAAGCGCAGAAACTGGCTTCCTTCCATAGCGATCAAAATTGGATTGATCGGCTGCTTGATCGGTCTTGTACCGCTAGTTCATGTGATCCAGAAACGAGTTCTACAAGATGATGGTGGCTCAGCAGTTGCTAGAAAACACCTTTCGTTGATTGCGCTTGATGCGATCAGCGATCACCCAATCATTGGATATGGTTCTGGAAATTGTCACCTCGCTTGTTTGCCGTATGCGAAGACTGCCCAGTATCGCAACGAGTGGTACTACACCATTCACTCCAAGTATTTGTTGACTTGGGTTGAGATGGGAGTTTTTGGCTTGATCGCATTCTTAATGATTCTGGCCAATGGAATTCGTCATTCGATGAAGGCTTGGTTTGCGAGAGACAAACGTGTTTCGGTCATAGGACTAGCGATCACCGCTGGATTGCTCGGTCACATGCTTCACATGGTCGTGGATATTTTCAATTCACGCACGCAAGTACAGATGCTGTGGATTGTGCTGGGGCTGGCAGCAGCCGTTTACCAGCGAACACGTCAGTCCTCGGACATAGATCATGAGACTCATGTGGGAGAGTTGGTCTATGTCTAGCAACAGTGTTGTCAGGACTGGCAAAAATACGATCGCGTTGTTGGCCGGCACGGTAGGCAAAATGGTTGCGTCGTTTGGTTTCGTGATCTACGCAACGTATGCGATGGGGCTGGAGGTTTTCGGACGGTTCTCAATCGCCTTACTGTACTTCGAGCTATTTTTATCGTTGAGCGCGACTGCGGTTGGGATTTTGTTGACGCGAGATCTTGCTAAGTGGAAACGTTCGCAGAATCGTCTGATTACATCAGCGATGGTGATGGCGTTGATTTTGGTCCTTGCATCGCCGCTGATCATGATCGTTTTCGCGAGCTCAATGAATTATTCGCCTGACACAGTGCAGGCAATCATGGTCGCGGCTCTTGCGCTGTTGCCAGCATCGCTATGCGTGGTGCTGGAGTCTGTATTTGTAAGTTTTGAACGCGCAGAATTTGTCACGTTTGGCACCATTGTCGACACATTGATACGAGTCCCGTTTTCGATCTTGGTGCTGTACGCCGGATTCAGTTGGATCGGGGTGATGTGGGTCTTGGTCGGATCCAGAGTATTGTTATTGGTCTACTACCGAAGCCAGCTGGCGAGAATCACGAGTTTTCGTCGGGACTTTCACCGCAAGTCCATCATTCGCTTTATGAGTCGATGGCGGATGTTTGCAGCAGAGAATTGGCTGGCAACCATCAACAACAACACGGATTTGTTGGTGTTGTCTTACGTGGCTGGTGAGACTGCTGCGGGGCTGTACGCTGCTGCATACAAAATCGTCCGCTTGGGGTCGCTTGTGGCTCGCGCTTACACGACCGCAATATTCCCGATCATGTCCCAGCTTCACGGCAAAGCGAAAGACTCATTCGCCACTCTGTTTCAACAGACCATTCGCGCGATGGCAATGGTCGCGTTGCCAGCAGTCGTTGGAATATCACTCTTTACCGAACAGACCATCGACTTTCTTTACGCCGACGAATATGCCGGCGCCGAACAAGTTTTGCAGGTTTTGATTTGGATCTTGTTGGTCGAAATCATCAATCCATTCTTGAGCCATGCTCTGTTTGCACAGAACAAGCAAAACCGATCGATGTACGTCGCTGGTATCAGCATGTCAGTCAACATAGTTCTGACTTACTTGCTGGTTTTTGAATACGGAGCGGTTGGTGCAGCAGCGGCGACAGTGGGTGCCGGTGCCGTGGCGACCATTTCCTATTGCTGTTTTTTGATGCCTCGCCGCGAACTACTAAGCACGACGATCGTATTTGCTCGCGTGTTGGTTGCGACAGTAGGATTCGGTGCTGTTTTGTACCTCACACAGAACCAACCATTAGTTGGCCGAATCGTCATGGGGCTGGCGGTGTATGCAGTGCTGTTGCTTTTGATTAGAGCAGTACGACGCCAGGACTTTGTAGACTTTAAACGACTTGTTTTGACGAGAACCTGATGAACCAGAACAACACGATCAGAATTGGAATGATCGGCTGCGGCGCGATCGCGGAGATTTATCACCTGCCAGCATTGATGGCTCATCCACAGTGCGCAGCTGGCATCGCTTTGGCCGAGCCCAATGGTGAGCGACGCGAAGAGCTGAAAACCAAATTCAAGGCAGCTTTTGGTACCGACAACTACGAAGATCTGCTCGATCATGTGGACGGTGTCATCATTGCAACGCCTCCCAAGTCGCACTACCCGATTGCTCGATTCTTTCTGGATAACGGCAAGCATGTATTGTGTGAAAAGCCACTGACGGAATCTTCGGACGAAGCTGCCGAATTGGTTCGACTGGCCGAAGAAAACGGTGTTGCCTTGGCCGTGAATCAAACGCGGCGGTTTTTTCCCACTTATCAAAAGATCACCCAGTTGATTCAAGAGGGCGTGCTGGGCTCGTTGCAAGAAATCAAGTATTGCGATGGGATCGAGTTTGATTGGCCAGCTGCGTCACAACACCATTTCTTGCCTAGCTCCAAAGGCGCGTGGTCCGATACCGGTGTGCATTTACTGGATACGATTTGTTATTGGCTGGGCGGTAAACCAACCTTGGTTTCGTCAGAGAATGACGCGATGGGTGGCCCAGAGGCGATTGCTACCGTGCGCCTGCAACACGACGACTGCCAAGCAGAAATCAAAGTCAGCCGGCTTGGGAAATTGGACAATGGTTTTGTCATTCGTGGTACCAAGGGATCCATTTCGGCAGGCGCCGAGGATTTTTCTAAGCTAACAATAGAATTCGCCGACGGCAGCAAGAAAACGATCAAATGCGGTTCCCCAAAACTTCAGTACACCGATTTTGCGACGCCGATGGTTGCGAACTTCGTCGACGTGATCGCTGGAAAGGCAAAGCCTGCTGTCAGCGGTAACGATGTTTTGCCGACGATCGAGATTTTAGAAGAGGCTTACAAGGAAGCCAAACCTTACGCGATGCCATGGAACACGCCTTGGACCGCGGCCGACATTCGCGTTGCAACGCCCATGCGTGTTTTGGTCACGGGAGCTTCAGGATTCGTCGGCGGACGTCTGATGGAAACGTCAGGATTTTCGGGCTCCAGCCATTGCGTTGGGACATTGCGCAAATGGAACCGAGCCGCTAGACCCGCACGCATGGCAGCTGATTTGCTGCTGTGCGACATCGAAGACGCCAAGAATGTAGACCAAGTCGTTTCCGAAGGTGACTTTGATGCCATCATTCACACAGCGTACACCTGCAATCGAGAGAGCATTGTTGAAGGCACACGGAACCTGTTGTCCGCAGCCAGAAAGCATGATGTGGAACGATTCATCTTTTTGAGTTCGGCCGAAGTCTACGGGTCGGATGTGACTGGCAACATCACAGAAGAATCGCCGACGCCTGATGTGGACGCTTACGGCGGTTGGAAATCTGCTGCTGAGCAGGTTTGCCGCGAATTCATGGAACAAGGGCTAAAGACAACGATCTTTCGTCCATCACTAATCCACGGTCCTTTTAGTGGATCATGGTCGGTCGACGTGGCGCAGCGTCTGATGTCTGGCAAGTGGGGTACGTTCGACGAACACGCCGACGGCAACGCGAACTTGGTTTACGTCGACGATTTGATCATCGGAATCATGACTGCGTTGGGGCATGATGCCGCGATCAATGAAACGTTCAACATCAGCAGTGGCGACCCACCGACCTGGAACCAGTATTTCCAAAAGATGAATCAAGCGCTGGGCCGACCGCCGCTACCAAAAATATCGCAAGGCAAGTCGCAGCTTCGGACGCGCGTGATGGACCGAGTTACCGGCGTGAAAGACTGGTTCATGGATCGCTATGAAGATCGATTGATGGAAATCTACATGCGTGGTGGCTTTGTTGGCCGGATGATGAAAAAACTGAAGGACGAGGTCGATGCCACGCCATCGGGATCCGAATTGACGGGGCTGTACTCACGACGTGTGGTCTACAGCGACGCAAAGATTCGCGCAAAGATTGGCTATCAACCACAGTTCGAATTGGATCGCGCTCTACAAGCAACGGTTGCGTGGCTGAAACTACATGACCACGCCAATGACAAGGCTAAAGTGGATCTTTCACAGCTCACGTCAGCTGTCATGCTGCGTGGCGGATCAGAGGTGTCAACGAGATGAGAATCGCCTGGGTTTCGTTCGATTTTGAAGAGTACAGTGTGCTGCACGTCAATGAAATGGCGAAGCAGCATGATGTGATGTTGGTGCTGCCTGAGCAAGAGGACGATGCTCCGGAGTTGAGCATTAGCGACCAAGTAAAACAATGCCGATTTCAGAAACCACGGCTACGCCAACCGCTACGACAACGCGCGATGGTGAAAGAATTGACCAAGCGGATCAATGACTTCAATCCTGATGTGATCCATTTTCAGCAAGGGCATTTGTGGTTCAATTTTGGGCTTCGTAAACTTGCACCAACTCCGATCGTGATCACGGTCCATGACCCCAGGCACCATGCCGGCGATATGGTTTCAAAAAAGACTCCGCAGTGGGTGATCGATTACGGTTTTCGCAAAGCCGATCACGTTGTCGTTCATGGCAACGCTTTGGCAGACCAAGTCCAAGAGATCTTTGGGTTTGCCAGGGACCACATTCATGTTGTTCCGCACGTTGCGATGGGACCGCCAAGTCAAATGAGCCACGAGAAAGAGGAGCCGAAGACGGTTTTGTTTTTCGGCCGGATCTGGGAATACAAGGGGCTGGATACATTGATACAAGCGGAACCTTTGGTTTCGAGTGTGATTCCCGACATCAACTTTGTGATCGCGGGACAAGGCGAAGACTTTGGCCGCTACGATGCCATGATTCAAAATCCAGATAGGTTTGAAATCCATAATCGTTACATCACGGACGAAGAACGCGTTGAGTTTTTCGAGCGGTCATCGGTTGTGTTGTTGCCGTACAACGAAGCCACGCAAAGCGGCGTTGTACCGGTTGCCTACAACCACGGCCGACCGGTTATCGCGACCGACGTGGGGGCATTGTCCGACTGCGTGGAAGATGGAAAAACAGGCTTGCTGATTCAGCCTCGTGATCCGCAAGCGTTGGCGGATGCGATTGTGAAAATGGTTCAAGACCAACCGATGCGACATGCGATGGGACACGCTGGCCACGAAATGGTGAGCAGTAAACTTTCGCCGCCTGCAGTCGCCGCACAAACGTTGGCGGTCTACCAGGCTGCCGTTGAATCCAAGAACAACATGATTCACGAAAGTGCCACCGCTAGCAAAGTTCTGGCATGATCATGGCCTGGGTCATAATCCTGGCCAGATGAGGTTACGAATAGGACGGTAGGAACAGTTTTAGCGGTTTCTGCCCTGATGCATCCTTTGATCCGGTGCATTCGAGGGTGGGATCTACGTCTACTAATTAGACTTAGTTGTGGTCAATACTCGAATCGCAAAACAACATTTCAAAGGACAAAAAACAAGTGTGCGGAATCGCCGGGATTCTTCAGTTGGATGGTTCACAGACAGCGCCTAGCCAAGTGCTGGAAAGGATGCTGCACGCAATCATTCATCGTGGGCCTGACGAAGACGGAAAGCTGCATGACGGGCCTTTGGCGATGGGAATGCGCCGGCTGAGCATCATTGATCTTGCCGATGGCACACAACCGATCGCAAACGAAACGGGCCGTTACAACGTTGTTTTCAACGGCGAGATCTACAACTACCGAGAGCTGCGTGAACAGCTCGTTGCTCGCGGTCATCAGTTTCGCACCAACAGTGACACCGAGGTCATCGTGCATCTTTACGAAGATCACGGTGCGAATTGTGTCGACTTTCTGCGTGGCATGTTCGGGCTTGCGATTTGGGACAACGAAGAACGTTCGTTGTTCATCGCTCGCGATCGAATGGGTATCAAACCCGTTTACTACACCGTTCGCGACAACACTTTTATCTTCGGTTCCGAGATCAAGTCGTTGCTGGAACATCCAAGTGTCACAGGATCTTTGGACCACCAAGCACTTGCGGCCTATTTGTCTCTGAAGTACGTGCCCGCGCCGATGACAATGTTCGAGGGCATTACGAGCTTGCCACCCGCGCACTGCCTAACGATCAAAGACGGCAAGATTGAAAGTCAGCGATACTGGGACGTGTCATACCGAAAGCCAGCTGAACAAAAAACCGAAGACGAATACACCGACCAGCTGCATGAACTGTTGCGCGAATCCGTTGGTCTGCGACTCCGAAGCGATGTGCCGTTCGGTGCTTTCCTGAGTGGCGGAATCGATTCCAGTATCATTGTCGCTTTGATGGCGGAACAACTAACCGATCCAGTCAATACGTTCTCCGTTGGCTTCGCTGGCGGCAACGAAGCGGACGAGCTACCGTATGCAAAACTGGTTGCTGATAGGTTCAAATGTCAGCATCATACGCTGACAATCGAAGCCCGCCACTTCATTGATTACGCCGAGAATGTCCTTTGGCATTTGGACCAGCCGATCGCAGACCAAGCCACCGTGGCAACTCACATGGTTGCAAAATTGGCTCGGCGAAACGTGAAAATGGTTTTGACAGGCGAAGGCGGCGACGAGTTGTTCGCTGGGTACGCCCGGTATGTAGGCAACCGATACGAAAAGCTCTTTCGGCCGCTACCAGCCTTTGCAGGAAAATTCATCCGTCGTGGCGCTGATCTGTTACCAGGCATGCGGCGCGGAAAAATTGCGTTGGGCGCACTAACGCAAAGCGATGAAGCGACCCGGTTGGCGAACTGGTTTCCGATGTTCAGCGATGATTTCAAAGACGACTTGATGTCAAAGTCGCTGCGCACATTCGATTGCCCATCATCGATCTATTTTAAACAGGAACTTGAGCGATGCGATGCAACACACTCGTTGGATCGCATGCTACACACCGATTGCAACCTTTGGTTGCCAGACTATCTGTTGCTTCGCGGCGACAAGTTGACAATGGCGAATTCGCTGGAAGCACGGGTGCCGCTACTGGACCATCACTTGGTTGAATTCGCAGCAGCGCTGCCACCGGAGTACAAACTGAATGGGACCAACCGAAAACACTTGCTGAAGCGAGTAGCAAGCCGTTATTTGCCAGACGAAATTGTTTACCGACGTAAACAAGGTTTTCCAATTCCAATCGATACTTGGCTCCGCAACGAGGCCAAGCCAATGATGACGGATTTGCTTTCTGCCGAAAAGATTTCGCAGCGTGGGCTTTTCAACACAAACACCGTCATGCGACTTGTGTCACGCCACTGCAAAGGCACACATGATCATGCGGGAGAATTATGGGGGTTAATGTCTATCGAAATGTGGATGCAAAAGTTTGTTGATCAGACTCGAACCGAAGCAACAAAAGTGTGTGCCGAGTGAATCAACCTGCGTTCACCACCGTGAACTTGAAGTGACAAATATGCAATCGACCCAATTCCTTCATAGTGAAATCGCCGACTGGCTGCAGGCAGGTCTGCAACATGACGCTGAAAATGCGCGGCTATCCAAAGCATTTCGGGCTTTCTATCGCGTTCGCGCCTTCATACCGATCTGGTTGCGGCAGATCCTGCAGCGCACGCGCGGCGGAAGCCATGAACTGAGCAACGATTGGTTCATCCCGACCGAATTGGATTCGCACCTGCAAACACTGACCAACGCGCCCAAGAACCTTTGGCCCGATGATGCGGACTACTCGTTCGTGTTGACACATGACGTCGAAACTGCGGACGGGATCAAGCTGATTCCGCAGATTGCGAAAATTGAAGAAGAGCTTGGGTTTCGGTCAGCATGGAACTTGATTCCGTACAAACATAGAATTGATGATGGAATGGTCCGCGACCTGAAAGAGCGCGGGCATGAGGTTGGCGTTCACGGTTACAACCACGACGGCAAACTTTTTCTATCCAAAAAGATTTTCCAAAAACGTGTGCCGATGATCAACGAAGCGATCCGGCGATACGGCGCGTCCGGCTTTCGGGCACCAATGGTCCATCGCAATTTAGATTGGCTGCAAGAACTGGACGTTGATTACGACTCTTCTTGTTTCGATATCGATCCACTGCAAGCGATGCCGGGTGGCGTCATGAATCTTTGGCCTTTCCAAGTTGGCAAGTTTATCGAACTACCATACACCATGCCGCAAGACCATACGCTGTTGATCGCGTTGGGCGAAACAACCGATCGCATTTGGCAAGAAAAACTGGCTTTGATCGAACGCTGGAACGGGATGGCGCTGATGCTTACGCACCCCGATTATTTGGAAACGCCTGCCAAGCAATTCGTGTATCGTCATTTCCTAGAACACGTTCGCGAGAAAGCCAACTATGTCCACCAATTGCCGATGGAAGTATCCCAGTGGACACGGCAGCAATTGAATCTGACCAACTCAGCACCTCAAACGCGAAGGGCGGCCGAATGTGCGGAATCGTAGGCTGCGTTTCGCCTCAAGATAGTCCGGACCAAGTCGTTTCGATGCTTAGTATGATGAATGATCAAATCATTCACCGCGGCCCAGACGACGATGGCAACCACGCGATCAGTGGTGCCGGCATTGGCATGCGTCGTTTGAGCATCATTGATGTGGCAGGAGGCCAGCAACCGCTGGGGAACGGCACCGGCGATATCCAAGTTGTATGCAATGGCGAAATCTACAATCACCGAGAATTGCGCGAGAAGCTAAGAGGGCTCGGGTACTCTTTCAAAACGGGATCGGACGTCGAAGTTATCGTCTATCTGTACGAAGAATACGGTGACGATTTTGCAAAACATCTACGGGGCATGTACGGGCTGGCGGTACTTGATTCGAAACGACGCAGAGTTGTTATCGCGCGAGATCGACTTGGCAAGAAACCGCTCTTCTATGCGTCGCTGGATGGAAAGTTCCTGTTCGGCTCCGAGATGAAAAGTCTGCTGGCGGTCGATTCGCGATTGCGTACGCCCGACTACAGCATTGTTGCCAGCTTTTTTCAGTTCGGGTTCATTGCCGAACCCAGGACGATCTATCAACACATACAGCGGTTACCCGCTGGGCACTTAGGGATCTACGAATACGAAAAAGGCACCTTCGAAACGAAACCGTATTGGGATTTGGAATTCGAAGCCGACGATTCGCTCTCAGAACCAGAGTGGTTGGAGCGGTTGGACGCAATGTTGCTTGACTGCGTCAAAGCACGTTTGGAGAGCGAAGTTCCGCTGGGCGTTTTTCTTAGTGGCGGTATCGACTCGAGTGCCATCGTCGCGTACGCCCACAAAGCAGGTCTCTCGCCGCTGAAGACATTCACGATTGGCTTCGACCGCAAGCAGTGGGACGAGTCGGACGACGCCGCCAGGATCGCAAAACACTTTGGCACCCAGCATCACAATTTGCGAATCAGTGAATCGGATCTATTGGGTTCGTTCACCGACACTTTGACGTCGTTAATACGTCATTTCGACGAACCGTTCGGCGACGATTCCGCGCTGCCGATGTATCACGTATCGCGCTTAGCCAGAGAGCATGTGACGGTCATCCTGAGCGGTGATGGCGGAGACGAACTCTTTGCCGGATACTCATCCTATCAAGGTTTTCGTTTCGCCCAAGTCTATCGAAAGCTCGCTCCAGGGTTGCTGGGGCGAAAATTATTGCCATCGATTCCCGCTGTGATGGCAAAAGCCTTGGGAGGATCGCTGCGATACAAAGCCCTGCGTGCAGCAAATGTTCTGAAAGACAGTGCGTTGCCGTTCTACGATTGCTACCGCGACAAAGTTGCTATCTGGCAGACACATGAACTGGCGCAGTTGTTAACTCCCGACGCGGTCAACAACTCCGATTTCTTTGGCGCGAAATTCTTGCCAGACAAAATCTGGTCGATCTTGAATTCCAAAGGTGACATGACATCGCGACTGACCAACGCCGACCTGCAATGGTATTTGCTGGACGATGTTTTGGTCAAAGTTGATCGCATGAGCATGGCGCATTCGCTGGAAGTTCGATCACCGTTGTTGGATCATAACATGGTCGAATTAGCGGCTCAGATGCCAACACGAATGAAAATTCGCGGCAGCACAGGCAAGTACGCTTTACGAAAAATCCTGGAAGACAAACTCCCGAAAGCTTCACTGCAAAAACGAAAACAAGGCTTCGGTGTTCCGCTACGTGATTGGATGCGTGGTGAATTGACAGGCGTGATGCGTGAATACTTGGACAAGTCCAGCGGTTGTCTACCGACGGAATTGTTTCAGCATCAGAAAGTTGATTCAATGATCGCAGAGCACCAGAAAGGCGCCGCCGATCACAGTCGCAAGCTTTGGCTGCTGCTGGTTTTCGCGGCGTGGCACCGAGAATATCAAAGCTGATTGAAAATATGTTGACTGAGTCCCCGCCGGCAAACGATCCTTTGGTTCAAGATCACGAGCGCGCTGAACTGCTAAAGTTCGCGTCGTCGATATCGGTCTTGATGATCTGTCCAGAATTGCCAAGCGCCGATAATCCTGGCAGCATGGCGCCTGGCGCTCGACAGATAGAGTCCATCCAGAATTTGGGTATCAAGACTCACGTGGTCGATATGCGCGGCGTTCCCAAATTCAAATATTTGCAAGTCATTCCGCGAATCCGAAAACTTGCAGCGCAAGTTGATTTGATTCATTCACACTTTGGCTATTGCGGGTGGCTTGGTCGATTGGCTCCCGCATTTTCTGGCAAACGCCCGCCTCTGGTTATCTCCTACATGGGTGACGACCTACTCGGTTCGCCGATCAACGAAAAAGGCGACCTTGAACGCATCAGCCGAATGATTGCCAACTACAACATTCGGTTTGCAAGAAAAGCCGATGCGGTGATTACCAAAAGTCGCGAAATGGCAAACTTGCTTTCAGTACCCGTGTCTGTGATTCCCAATGGCGTCGACACGGATATCTTCAAACCTATTCCTAGGACCAGTGCTTGCCAGGACCTGGGAGTTACGGCCGTAAACGCAAAAAAGACGCGCGTCCTGTTTGCAGGAAATCCAGAAAATCCACGCAAGCGATTTGGGCTTGCATCAAAGGCAACTGAGATCGCAGGCCAAATTCTCGGCAGCGAACTCGACTTGGTTCCAATGTGGGGCGTTGCGCCTGACCAAGTGCCGGTATTGATGAACAGCTGTGACGCCATGTTGATGACATCTTACATCGAAGGATCGCCCAACGTGGTCAAAGAAGCGATGGCATGCGACCTGCCGGTTGTCGGTGTCAAAGTTGGCGATGTCCATGAATTGCTGGACGGCGTTGCGTGTTGCCGCCGAACTGATGACACGCCCGAACAAATTGGTAAGGGATTATCGGAAGTTCTGCAAACAAATCATACAGAACGGTTTGGCCGTGATTCAGTTTTCTCGAAAGGACTGACGCTTGATAATGCGGCGCTGCGAATCGCACGTGTTTACCGTAGCGTTTTGAATCCTGCTGGCCGTAGCTAAAACGGGGGGCACCAGCCAGACCGATTTGGCATGCAAACAGCGAGCAGTTCAGACACTTCGGAAAAATGGATTACAAAGGGTGTCTGGACGATCGATTCTAATGAGCAACTGTGTATGGTAAGTCATCTCTAATTCTTTATTTCTTGACTTGCGTGAGGGTTAACGATGATTTTACGCTCAATTGTGGCTGGATTTGCACTGGCCTGTCTATTTACCAGCCACGCCTTTTCGGATGTGGTTCCCTACATTGTCAACGTGTCGAATTCCGAAGATGGTTCTGTCTACTCAGCAACGATGAACATCGATACGGACACTGCGAATTTCGTGGATGACTTTGCTACCAACCTCGGCATCTTTTTCAATCCTGTCAGCGACTTGGAAGTCAGCTGTGTAGCTGCGGATGGAACCGTTCGCAATTTTGTTTCCCGAATTGAAACCGTCAACGAAGACGGTACAGTTGACCTCAATGGCAATGGCGATATGACCCCTTTTGGTGGCGGGACATTCGAGGGCGTGCCAGACGTACTCTCTAGTATGGTTTGCGTCACCGATTTTGCTGGTGATGAAACTGACGCCTTCCCTGCTGCGGATTTTGGATTGCCCGCGGATTTCACAGGATTAGGAATGCTCCTGACGCTACTAGTAGTAGACGAAACTGGCGATGAGACATTGTTGACTTTGGGTGTTGCATGCGGTGAAGCCACGACTCAAGGAGCTTTGCCCACAGAGAATCTTGATGGCGATTGCGTGGGTTACGGCGGCGAAGCTTTTATCATCACCTCGACCATCCAGCCATCCACCGCTGACCTGATCATCGGTGATGTTGCCCCTTCTGTGAATGAGCAGATTTCTGACATCTACGATACTGTTGCCGAGTTGTTCGTTAATGGCGACATTAGCTACAGTGGCGCGGCGATTATCGCGACGAAACTAAGCTTTGCTTCATTCTTCTATGAGAACGGCTTCGAGAACCTTGCCATTCTCAAGCTATGGAAGGCACGTCAAACTGCAATCGTTCTGATCTACTACGGACAGTTAGATCCAACCGCCGGAACAGCCTTGATCGATGACATCGAGGCGACAATTCAGTCTATCTTGGACGCGTAATTCGTTCTTGAGACGTACCGAAATGTGAGAATTGGGTCGCCTTCGTGCGGCCCAATTTTTTTTGTGCAAACCCATTCGTGCATCATGGGTCAAAGCGGTAACCGATTCCGTATACGGTCTTTACGATTTCTGGATTCTTGGGGTCCACTTCAATCCGTTTTCGCAGTTGGCTGATCGTTTGGTCAAGTGTTCGGCTGTTGGGAAAATGGCTTTCTTCCCAAGCGAATTTGAAAAGCTCGTCACGCTTGATCACTTCACCAGGCTTGTTGGCCAGTAGCTGAAGGATTTTCAGCTCTCGCAAAGACAGTTCGATCGTTGTCCCATCGTGCAACGTCGCGCGAAGTTGCTTTGGGATGATTTCAATGCCGTGCATGCTGAAGTTTTGGTCCGAAATCTTTGGGCTGATCGTCTGTTCAGCCCGATCGCGATAGCAGCGGCGCGCGACTGCTCGAATACGCGCCAGGACTTCCTTGCTGCCAAACGGTTTTGCAATGTAATCGTCCGCGCCCAATTCCAATCCGACAACCTTGTCAATCTCCTCTGCCTTGGCGGTAATGAACAAGATCGGTAGATCTGGCGTTTTCGCTCGAAAGTATCGGCAAAGGTCGTAACCACTTAGTCCAGGCATCATGACATCCAAGCACGCAAGATTTGGCGTGGATTTATCGAACAGATCTCTTGCCTGCATCCCGTCTGCTGCAACGGTAACTTTATGCCCATCGCTTTCCAGAATCTCTGCCAAGGCGGCCCGAGTATTCGGATCGTCTTCGGCAACCAATATGTGTAGTTCCATAGTCCAATTATTTTTCTACAGGAATCTTTAGTTCAAAACAGGCGCCCACATCTACAGGAATCAAATTCAGTTCGCCGCCATGGCGTTCGGCTGCTCGCTTTGCAATCGTCAGTCCGATTCCCGTTCCCGACGGCGCGCTAATAGAATTGTCGAGTCTGGTGAACGGGCGAAATACGGTTCGTTGGCTGCGTGCCGGAATGCCAGGCCCGCGATCAGTTACTTTTACGATCAAATCAGTAGCGTTGATGGTCGACGAGATCGTAACGTGTTTACCTTGGGCGGCGTATTTTTCTACGTTGCTTAGAAGGTTAACCAACACCATCTCAAAAATGTCTCCATCCATTTTGATTGCTTCGCCTGCGTCCAACTCCAGTATAGCCTCAATACCGGCCTGCTGAAGACTCGGGCTAAACTGCTCGACCGTCGAAGTGATCAGTTGATCGGGCACGCATTCGGTCAACTGTGGTGCCCGTTGCTGCACATCGTTTCGGGTCAGTTCCAGCACGCCGGACACCAACCGTCCAAGCCGCCGGCTTTCTGAATCAATCACATCAAGCCGACTTCGCAAAGCGTCGGTCGCTGCGCCAGGTTCTAGCTTGCCAAGATCTTTCTCGGCTAATTCTGCATACAAACGAATGTTCGTCAGTGGCGTTCGAAGTTCGTGAGACACTTGACCAGCGAAACTTACGCGGCTCTTTGCGGCGCGCATGTGTCGTCGTACGCTGGTCAGCACGTACCCACCCAGCGCCAAAAAGACGACTCCGATTCCTCCCAGCGACGCGATCAATGGCAACACACTTGGCGCCATCACAATCGGAGCGGAATGATACTGAAACTGCCAACTGGAAAGTGGCGGGTCAAGCGACACCGATGCCATGGGTTTGTCGATCTCGACTGCTAAGCTTCCCCAGCGATAGACGACTCGCTGTGCCTCATCGATCATTGCGGTACTGCCAGCTCGAGGTCCATCACCGTCAGTTGTGAAATTCCCATCTGGTAATTTGGCTGTCAGTTCAGACATCCAACGCGTGCGCTCGAGCAACACGCCAAGCTGCCGCGATCCGTCGTAGTCGATCCAGAGCACCAACTGCGCACCTTCGTCCATGTACCAAACTTGCCAAACTGACGCTGCGCGCGAGCGCTGCTTTTGGGTAGCGGGGGCATTGGGCAAAACGAGTGAATTATCGGGAGAGTATCCAAGTGCAGGACGATTGCCGACCAGCGTCGCCAACGCTTTATAAACAGAGTCCGATTCAGGGTCGTCGGTTAGAGGCGGTTGCGGGTAAAGCATCTGGGAGTCAGAGCTCATGAAAATACATTGCCGAACAACAGGGTTGCTCCGCTCCAAATCCTTCAGCGTCTCGAATGGCCCCAATTTGGATGCCGATACACTTTGTTCGATGTTGCGTTTGTAGTTAGCAAACAACTCTCGAGTGTTCCGATTGAACTCGTCCAGTCGTGATTCCAGAATCGCAAGCAGGTCGTTTTGCGCCTGAACTTGCTGTTCTCGCATCGCGCTCGCAGACAGCCAGCCCAGCAGCACCAGTGGACCAGCAACCATTATCAGCAAGGCAAGTAGTAGACGTCGCGGCATCTTGGATGTGATTGGTATTTGGCTGGAGCTAGTGCAAGATCATTTGCTCTGGGTAAAACGCGTCGCGGAAGTCGTACACTCGTCGCTTTACTGAGCCGACGGCGCTAGCCGCGGGCCTTGCGGTGACAACGCAACCCTTGGAGGCCCGTCGACAACCTTCAAATCAAGGTTCAACTTCCGTCTGCTGCACTAGGTCTTTGCAGTTTATACGATTTAACGCAAGTGATGGTTCTGCAAATCGGTCCAGGGCGGGTGAATAACTGCCTGGAAGTCTGATCTGTCGCGATGAACCTGATACGATTGCTCAAGTCAAATTGGTTCACTTTTCCGTTGGAGGCTTTTGATGCAACTTGGGTTCGTTTCAGCGATTCTGCCAGACCACACACTGGAAGATGTTTTCGCGAGTGCCAATGAGATTGGCTATGACTGTGTTGAAATCATGTGCTGGCCAATCGGCAAGGCCACACGTCGCTACGCTGGCGTCACGCATATAGACGCGGCCAATCTGAACGACACAGAAACCAATCGGATCGCGGAACTGGTCCAACAGTACGGAGTACAAATCAGTGGACTGGGTTACTATCCGAATGCGTTATCGCCCGATGAAGAGGAATCAACACAAGCAATCGCCCAGATTCGCGCCGTAATTTCTGCCGCAGCAAAACTTGGGATCGGCCGAATGAACACGTTCATCGGACGTGACTGGACCAAGAGCGTTGACGACAATTGGCCTCGGTTTCTGGAGATATGGAAACCGTTGATTGCTCATGCGGAAAATGAGAATGTCAAAGTGGGCATCGAAAACTGCCCCATGTTCTTTACAAGCGATGAATGGCCTGGCGGTAAGAACTTGGCTCATAGTCCAGCGATTTGGGAACGAATGTTTTGCGATATTCCAAGTCAACATTTCGGGCTGAACTACGATCCGTCGCACATGATTTTTCAGCACATGGATTACTTGACACCCATGCAAACGTTTGCGGACAAGTTGTTTCATGTTCACGCAAAAGATGTACGACTGGACCAAGACCGGCTTGATCTTGTCGGGATTTTGGCGAACCCGAATCAGTACCACACACCAAAGCTGCCTGGAATGGGCGGAGTTGATTGGGGACGATTCTTTTCGTCGCTAACCGACACGGGCTACCAGGGGCCAGTTTGTGTGGAGGTGGAAGACCGTGCCTTCGAGGGCAGTCCGGAGTCATGCAAAGCCGCACTGCAGCAGAGCTACAACTTCCTTCGTAACTACGTCCCCCAGCGATAGATTTCTTGATGCAAGTTGTTCACTTGCGCACGTTGCAATCGGTTCAACAAATCACTCTCCCCTGGGAGAGAGCCGGGCTCTCAGGCCCGGAGAGGGGCCTTCGCAACTCTATCGGTCACCTCAAGAATCGCCAACCAACGCGCAGTCTAAATCATCTGTCACTTTGTGGTGCATCATCCACTGTCGTCAGATGTTTAGGATTGGTTTCCAACAAAAAGATGATGCAGATCATCCAGTCGATTACGACCGACAACAAGTAACTAGCAAGCACTCCAACCGCCAATCCGACCAACGTGCCCCAAAGCAAATTTTGCGTGACAATGATACACACGAACGCAAAAACAATTGGAACGCTCCACCAAACCGTCTCGCTTGCTGTCTCCAGTTTCTGAATCGCTGGACGAACGATCAAGACAGTCTGCTCGACAGTTAAATCATCCGAAAACGACCGCTCTACTTTTCGATATTGCTTGTACTCATAAGGCGGCTCTGCCCCAGGCCTTGGTGCACTGCATGCAAGGCATACATTGAAACCCAGTTCGTTCTCGCTGTCACATTGATTACAAGTCCAAGGCATCTTAAAAACTCAAAAGCAAATGGAAGTTGTTGGCTACGGAATGAAATCAGTTCGCGCGATCGATGATTTTTCGCAGCTTCGCTCAGTATAAACTGGTTCAATTCGGACGATCGGCCAGGACGATGCGGAGTTCGTCTCGACAGCCGTCCAATTCTCCGTTTTTGCGGCGGAAATCGCTCCTTTGCCATCTCTGCTGGCCATTGGATTCACCTGAAAGTCCGCTACAATGTGCCCGCCACCAAATCAAGTAGCGTGGTAGTTTGGCAGGTCGGCATTCGGATCATCGAGACTAACCACGTCAAGACACTCGATGTGGCCAAGAGCAGAGTGCGGCTGGTGCCCTCAGTAATTACACTGGCCATCATCATTAAGGTCACGATCCACGACGTGCACTCCAAGTTGGCTTGGCGTTCGCACCGGATCGCATCCACTGGCCCAGTCGTTTGGTGACTTCATTCGTCAATTTTTCATCCGTTCAAATAATCATGCTTGGCATCGCTGTCATTTTTAATCCGAGCCCATCGCAACCGGCATCGCCGACTGCGCCCGGTTCATTGCAGTGTGCGATGTCTTCATGAATGAATCTGAAAGCAATCCTTCGCTGAATCGAAACTGTTCGCTTCGCGTGTTGATGATCCTCGAAAATGCGAGCTTGCCAGAAGACTCTCGCGTTTTGATGGAATCTCAAGCGTTGCATCAAGCGGGCCATCAAGTCACCGTGATTTGTCCGACCGGTGACCGCAAATCCTTTTCCGAAAACATTGATGGCGTGCGTGTTTACCGATACCCATGCCCAAAAGAATTCGATGGCATCCTGGGATACTTGTTCGAGTATACCTACAGCATGGCAATGGCGATGGCGTACAGCCTGTTCATCTTGATTCGACATGGATTCGATGTGATCCACGTCCATTCGCCTCCAGACATGAACGCTCTGATTCCAATCGCCTACCGGATCTTGGGAAAACGTTTTGTGCTGGACACGCACGACTTGTCGCCGGAACTGTACGACGCACAAAAGCAAGGCGAAGGGAATCGAACCGTGGTTGCCGCCCTGAAGTGGTTCGAGCGATTGGCGTGTCGTTGGGCGCACCGGCTGATCGCCACGAATGAAAGCCAACGCGAAGTGCAGCTCTCGCGAGGTGGCGGAAAGCGAGAGCATGCTTATGTGGTTCGCAACGGTCCGAGTGCTCGTTTTTTGGCCGGCGCTGAACCGTTGCCTGAGTTCGCCGACGATCCGCGAATCAAGCTGGGCTACGTTGGCATGATCAGCGAACAAGACGGCGTTGATTGTTTCATTCAAGCGATGGCGGTGTTGAAGAAACGTCGCTCAGATTTTTTGGGGATTGTTGTCGGGTCGGGCCCCGCCGTAGAAGAACTGCACCGATTGACAAGTGAATTGGATCTGGACGACCAAGTTCGGTTCACCGGCTTGGTTCCCTACAACGATGTGCCTCGCTACATCGCGTCGTTTGATGTTTGTCTGACGCCTGATCCTCGCAACGCCTACAACGACAGCTGCACCACCATCAAGACGATGGAATACATGGCGCTCGCCAAACCCACGGTTGCTTTTGCTACGCCCGAAAACCAATACACGGCTGGTGATGCTGCGTTGTACGCCGACGACGACAACATCGAATCGCTGGTCAATCAGATCGAACGCTTGATGGATGACACTTTGCTGAGAGATACAATGGGGCAATCCGGCTTGCGCCGTGTCAAAGAGCAACTTGCCTGGGTCCACCAGAAAGCTCAACTCATTGCGCTCTATGACAGCCTCTGCCCAGAACCAAAAACTGTTCCCAAAACCACTCCATCGATTTGACACCGCTTTCGTGAATATCAAGACAATCAGCGAATTTACTCCCCAGCAGTGGGATCGCTATGTCTCGGCACATCCACAGGGCGGCGTGTTCCACACCAGCGCCATGCATCACGCATTGGCGGAAACACCCAAGCACCAACCGACCAGCATGGTAGCCGTCGATCAAGACGACGAGATCGTTGCAATGCTTTCTTCGACGCGAATCGAAACGGTTACCGGATTGGCAAGTTCTTTTGCGTCCCGCTGCGTGTGGTACGCCGAACCGATTTGTGATTCCACCGAAGTCGGTCGCGACGGATTGCGTCGTTTGATCGACGAGCATGAGCGCCGAGTCGGTTCCAGGATCGTCTTTAGCGAAGTGCGTCCTCTGTTCGCACCAGGACACGAAAAGTCGATTTTGCAGTCTTGTGGTTACGAGTACAAAGACTACCTGAACTATCTTGTACACACCTCCAGCGATGTCGATACGTTGTGGAGCGCGCTGAGAAAATCGGCCCGGAAAAAAATTCGACAATCGGAAAAACGTGGTGTCGAGATTCGAATTGACAATACTCATGCCGGGGTAGACCGCATGTACGATTTGGTCGCGCAAACCTACGCGCGTTCCAAGGTCCCGTTGGCGAGCAGGCAACTTTTTCACGCTGCCCTAGATCACTTTGATTCAGCCGTTGTTCAGATTCGGTTGGCTAGCCACGAAGGCAAAGATGTGGCGGGAGGAATTGGCTTGGTATTTGGTGACCGTTTCTTTGCTTGGTATGGCGGGTCGCTGCGTCTGCAGGGTATTTTACCATTTGACTGTTTAACATGGGATGAAATCAAATGGGCAAGTGAGAACCATGTTGCAATCTATGACTTCGGCGGAGCGGGATGGCCAGAAGAAGATTACGGACCACGAGAATTCAAGGCAAAGTTTGGCGGTGAGCTAACCCACTTTGGGCGCTACCAAAAAATTCACAGTCAGTGGAAGTACGTCGTAGCGGAAAGAGGATACCGGGTTCTTCGTGGATTCATTTCATCAAAAAGTGTCAACTGATGACAGCACTCGATTTTCACATTCCGCTTGACGAAGCGTTGGGCGACCGGCTGGATGAATTGGGAAGGAATGATTTTTTCCTACCAACAGGAATCTCGCAGTGGACTCAAGAAAGGCTTTCCAAATAGCATGTCTGTAAATTCTCCATCGATCGAACAGCCCTTGTTGCACGATTACGAGCAACCTGATCATTGGCAGCGTGTTGCCAATCTGCGTTGGGGCATCTATTTGACTCAGGTCGAACAAGCTGCCATCGATCATGGAATGCAAATCGTGGGCGATCCAGGTGAGGCGCTGGACATTGGCTGCGAAGGCGGTCGATGGACTCGCATGATGCTTGATCGAGGTTGGGATGTGACTTCAACAGAAGTTTGCGAGCGCAAGGTCGCGAAATGCCAAGAGCTAAATCCGCAAGCAGACTGTCGTCTTGTTTCGCCAACTGACCAGACACTGCCAGTTGAGGACGCATCGATGGATTTCATTGTGTCGATCGAAGTCGATGTCAACGAACAACCTTGGTTTGCCAAAGAGCTGTATCGCGTGCTGCGACCAGGCGGTGTTGTCGCCTACACGATCAACAACAGCCAATCATGGCGAGGCGTGCTTGCCAATGCCAAGTGCCGCTTGCGCAAAGAAGAGCTCTATTACATCAGCAGTTATCGAAGCATAAGGCGACAACTGAAGAGCCTAGGGTTTGAGATGCAGCGCCAAGAAGGGTTCTGTTGGCTCCCATTCGGACGCTTCAGTGATTCACGCTGGGTCTCACCACTGACCAATCTAGAACGAATCATAGGACTCAGAAAACTAGCAACCCTAAGCCCTTGGGTGATGGTAGTTTGCCAAAAGAAAGCCTGAGTTCACTGGCGGTGCAGAGCAAATCAGTTTTTGATTCGGTGTCATCTTGGTAACCCGACGCGTTAGTTTCGAAGTTGCGCTTTTCAAAATTTATCGAGATTCGTTTGATCGATTGAAGACTTCGCCAGGAGCGGCGACGGTCTTGAGTTTGCCGTCCCTTTTCTTCGCTTCTCATTCTTCGTTGGGATCAGATTTAAACAGATTGATGATGTCTCGACTTATTGCATACAAGAATCCGAGCGACACGTATCCAACAGGTACAACTCCGAAAATCGTACACACGATGCGCCGGAAGATACCGTACGATAATTCATCAGACCAAAGGAAACGAAATAGCGCAAATGCAAACGCGATTCCGAGCAAAGCGAGAGCCATGATCGCTAATGCGATGAAGAACGCACGGACGTTGGTAGTCATGTTTGCTTGGCTCAACTAATCGTGGGTTACCATTTTGTTCGCGATACCACTTTGTTCAGGCTCGATCGCAGATCGTTGAACTCGATCCGCCGACAGTTTACCAAACCCCATTTGATTTTCCAAAGCGCGATCGAGGATCAAAAGAATATCGTGATCAATCGATCAATCCATATCTCACGGTGAGCTTCGCATCGTGCCACCCACCTTGCCTTAACGCCTTGGAAACCACAGGTCAAACGTACACCACGACAATCACTACAACGATCTTGGCGGTTTGCCGAAAAGGGACTGCTTTGGCGAGCCCCGCCTGACCGGAGGCTGCTGATGCATCTTAAGCAGCTATTCAAGAACAAAGCATTGAGCGTGTAGTCAGGCAGTCGCTAGGACGTTCCGGTCGAGCAAGTGCTCCCAAGGACTCGGAAAAAACGGCTGACGGAAGAGTGACCGATGGTGCCATAAGCAAATGATCTGTAAATGTTCCACGAAGTACATCTACGAGTAGGCGCGGCACTTATTTGCGTAGAGTTCGATCGAAGAAGTCGATCAGTAGCTTGCGCCGCTTGGGGTCGAAGAATGATGGACCTCCGTGAGCTCCGCCATGGACGACTTCAAACGCCACATCTAACTTCTGTTCTTTGTACTTGGCGTGTAATTCGTGTGACTGATTGATCGGAACTTGTGGGTCTTGATCGCCGTGGATCAACAGCAGCGGCGGGTCATTTTTGTCGACGTGAAAAACGGGGCTGGCTAATTTCGCTAGCTGAGGTTTCTCGTCGGGCGTTCCGCCAATCAGCAGCTTCAAAGCGGGTACGCGGACACCTAGACCGTGAGGCGTGGATTGTTTCAGGATCGTCTGGAAGTTGGTGGGGCCGTAGTAGTCGGCGATCGCTTGAATCGACGATGACTGATCGCTGTGCTCACCCACGGTTCCTTCCAAGACCGCGTGATTGTTGGTAACGCCGATTTCGGCAACCAAGTGACCGCCCGCCGAGGAACCGGCGATCCCAATTCGATCGGATGAATAGCCGTAGTGATTCGATTTGGCACGCAAGAATCGGATGGCCGCTTTGCAGTCGTGTACTTGTGCGGGAAACTTCGCAACGGGGCTTAGCCGATAGTCCACACTGGCGACGGCGTAACCAGCGTCCACCAAGAACCCAAGTGGCATCTTGTTCTTGGATCCACTCCGCCACGCACCACCGTGAACCCAGATAACCAATGGCGTTTTCTTGGCGTCAGTGCGGGGCAAATTGCCCGGCGGCAAATGTAGATCAAGCAACAGCGTGTGGCCGTTTACGGTCGCGTATTGGACGTCTTTTATTCGCTTGGTTGTTTCTTGTGCGATCGCGCAAGGCAGGAAACAAACAAACGCGGCGAGTGTTGTGAGTGTAGGTATTGTGTGCATGAAGAATAGCAGGAAATTTGTCGTTAGTTTTTTGTCATTGTGGAGGAAAAGATGCTCTGGCAGAGTCGAGCGCACCATCTCCGAAGATTAGTTCTTCTGTTTCGGGATCGATCGAAAGCCGCGGGCTGACCACAACACACGCGATGCATTCATTTTCTCTCTGTTTTATTTCTTCCAGAAGACCGCCGCAAGTTGATTGCAAAAGAACACTAATCTTCA
>CAYNNP010000045.1:0-10141 GCA_964398215.1 uncultured Pirellulaceae bacterium
TTCGGTCGGGCTACGTCGCTCGGAGATCGACGGCCACTTTAAAGTAACCATCCTTGACCAGCTGCAATCAATCGTTTGGTTTTGGAACAACGTTGAGTTTAAAGCAGGCGATTTCGTTTTCGTTTCGAACCACTAAATGACCGTCGAAATACGCAGGATGGCCTAGACATTTGCCTTCTATTGCTGGGAACTTGGCAGCTTCGACGAAACGCTGCGAGTCGACGGTTTGAACGACTAGGTCACCCGACTTCGATAGCGTCAAAATGTGACCTGAGCTTGGGAACAACAACGACTGGCCGCCCGATCTGCCGCCTTTCCATTTTTGGATTCCCGTTTTCAATTCCACACCCACGTTGATGCGATCTTCGACTGAGTACAGAAATCCGTCGTGGATAAAGACTCCGTGCAAGTAGCATTGAAAGTCGTTGCTATGCCACGCTTGCTTGGTGGTCCAATTTGATTCGCTTTTGGTGACAACCACTCTTTCAAATCCCAGGTCCAGGCCCGTCAGCAGAAGGAAACTGTTGTCGCTCAAGACGCAGGGTTCCAAATAACGTGCGGAGTTGTCCGAGTCAGACAAGTACGTCCATAGCTCTTGGCCAGTGTTTGGATCAAACGATTCAACTCCGACATCGGACGCAAACAGCAGTTGAGACTGTCCTGCAAATTCAGCCATGATTGGTGATGAATTCGACATCAGCCCTTTGCCGCTTTGCCAATTCAGGTCGCCCGTTTCCAAGTTCAGCGAGCAAACGCCACCGTTTTTGCATCGGGGCACAAAAACGACAACACCATCATCTGTTAGCAGCGGCGACGAGCAAACGCCTTCACGCGGAACGACACCACCAAGTTTTTCGGCAATGTTAACAGTCCAGATCACGTCTCCGTTTTCGGCATTCAAAGCGTTGACGATTCCCGTCGCGCCGACCGTGACGACGGTTTTGCCATCGGTTGTTGGCGTAGCCCTAGGACCCACGCCATTTTCGCCATCGGGCATACGTGCCTTGTTACCGTGGCTCCAGATTTCTTTTCCAGTCGCTCTGTCCAAGCAAAAAACTGTTTCATCGGGGCCACGCTGTTCGTGCCCAAAAATTCGGTTGCCGGAAATTGCCACAGACGACCACCCTTCACCAGAAGGCTTTCGCCAAAGTTCGACGGGCGGGTTAGTGCTCCAGTCTGCGTTTAGCTTTTGATCGGGAACCACACCGGTGCGAAAGGGACCACGAAAACCGACCCAGCCTTGGTTTGAGGTCGTTGTGATCAATTGTTGTGTTGCCTGTTCATCCAGAGCATCCAATACGTCTTCGTTGACGGTGATTTGCGGGCCCGTTTGTGCCTGCAATAGATCCGGCGAAATATTCGGCACCCCAGAAGATGAACCTGAACCCTTGAACAACCAAATGCCGCCGCCAACCGCCGTAACGATCATCAAGGCAAAGACCGCGAAGATTTTGATCCCAAGGTTGCTTTTCGGTTGGCTAGATTTGTCAGTCACTTTACTTCACTTATGGAATGGTTGCGGAAGAACTACCAGTGAGTAGTAGATAGTAGCGTTCATGGTTCTGGCAACGATCTTGCAGCGTTGCATCGAATCATCATTGCGACTGCTTACGCTTCAAACAACTCGTCGATCACTCCGGTTGCGTCGCCGAAGGTATCGGCATTGACGCCGCTGCCGCGCAACGTCGACAGCCAGAGATTGCACAGCGGAGTCTTTTCTTCTTTCATGACAAGATGGCGTCCTTGTTTAAAACCAGCTCCACCTCCCGCTATCAACGTTGGGCAGTTGTTCAAACTGTGCTTGCTGCGCAAATTGCTACCGAACGTCAGGGCCACGTTGTCCAACAAGGACGATCCGTCAGCTTCCTTGGTCGCTTTTAGTTTGTCCATCAAACCAGCGACAAGTTTGGCGTGGGCTTGGTCGCGGAGAATCGAATCTTTGGTTCGCTCCGTGCCAGCATAGTGGCTTAGGTTGTGGGCGGAAAAGCTTGAGCCAATACTGGCGCAAAAACTGTCCGACGGTAATCGATATGTAAACACGCGCGTGGCGTCGACCTGCATCGCGGCAACCATCAGATCATAGACGGCTTGAACAGCTGGCGCGCCTTCCAAACTTTCACCGGGCTCTTTGACAGGATTGGCTGGTTTCTTTTTTGGTACGTTCAGCCAACTCTCTTCTTTGGAGATCCGTGTTTCGATGTCGCGGATCGATTCGAAATACTCATCCAGCTTGTCGATGTCGGTCTTCGTCAAGCCTCGTTTGACCGATCGTGCGTCGGAAAGAACCGTGTCGAGCGCTGATCTCTCTTCGGCCAGCATCGCCTGTCGCTGCTCCAACGGCACTCCATCGCCAGAAAACAGTTTGTGGTACAGGGCAACCGGATTTTTCAGACCCAGGATCGGTTTTCCGTTTTGATTCCATGAAATGGAACCGCTGCCGTGTCCAAGCAGATCGCTTCCATCGATGTGCAGAGACGTGTAACGGGTTTCATTGCCAAACTGCGATGCTGCGACTTGATCCACCGAAATGGTGTTGTGAAAATTTCGGCCCGGAATAGCGAAGCGGTCAGCCCCGGTCAGCCAAAATGTTGACCCGGAGTGGCCATCGCGCGAGTTGGCGTGTTCGAGGTGTTGCAGAATGCTGAAGTCTTGTTTGTGGCGGGCCAGTGGAGTCAGGCACTCGGGAAGTTTGTAGTCGTATCCCGTATCATCCTTGTCCGGATACCATGCGCTTGCGGTCACTCCAAAACCAGTTCCCAGAAAGATCATGCGTTTCGGCGGCGCGGTCACTGGCGCAGCCGATGCAAAACGTCGGAAACCGAACGATTCCAGAAACGGTAGTGCGATGACCGCCGTGCTGCTGCGCAAAAAATGTCGACGTGAATTGGATGTCATGGTCTTGCCTAATGAGCCGACGGCGCTAGCCGCGGGCCTTATCGGAATTGGCGTCGTTCTGTTCAATGCCCGATGCTAGTTAGTTCGGTTCAGAAAAATTGCGTTCTTTTCGGTCCTGTACTTCGGTAACATAGATCACAACTGCTTCAACATCGTCGTCGGCATCAAGGATTTCACAATCACCGCCTTTCGTCCATGTGCGTTTGGCATGGAGAGGCTGATCCTGCCGACGCAATGCGCCAGTACAGTTTGCCTTCAATTGATCGCGAACCTTTTTCGCTGAATCATTCGCTGCTACGACGACATGAACATGATTTGTACGGGCGCTAACGGCAAACAAATGCCAACCGCGATGATCACAATGTTTCTGACAAGCTTGTTCGACGGTTGCACGATCGTGGGGCTCCAGCAGAACGGACTCGCCTTTCATTTGCTTGCGACACCATTGCGCCAACAATGGTCGGGGAAGCTGCTCTCCACCTTTGCGTTTGCGCCAACCACGGACATCACCTGGCATCCAGGTGCCGTATGTTGTCCAGGTGATGAAGATGTTGATGGTGTCGTTCATGTTCGTCTGGGTCGAACTTGGTAGTGTCCGGTTTTGTTGTGTTGCGGTGTTGGGCCCGCGGCTAGCGCCGTCGGCTCACTTGGCATTCATTGTATTCTGTCGCCGTCAGGTTTACTTTGTGTGAAATGCTTTTGATTGGACGAGGGCGTGAATAAAGGCAGACAATGTGTTGCCATTGTCTGCGGCTTGTGATGTCAGTTTTGTTGCAAGGTTGTGGTCAGAAATTCCATAAGGCCGGCCAAGGGCGTAAGCGATCAGGTTTTCGGAGAAACCACGAGCGAAAGCGTCTTCGTAGTTAGCCAGAATGCTTTCTCGAAGTTCGTGGTAGCTGCCAAACTGTTCGCCTCTCGGTAACTCGCCAGTGGGGGCAATCGTGAATTGCTTCACTTTCGGTGCCGACTTTCTCTTACGTTTTCCACTCGCTGATCCCGGAATCGCAACTTCCTCCACATCCCGCCAAAGTCCAGTGGCGTTGAAATTCTCGAGGCCATAGCCGATGGGATCGATTTTGCGGTGGCACGATGCACATTGCGGTTCGGCTTGGTGGCGTTTTTGCAAATCACGGATTGATAGAACAGCGTCCCCGTGCTCCAACATCGGAATGTTGGGTGGCGCTGGCGGCGGCGGGTCGTTCAGCAAATGTCGCAACACCCACGCCCCACGCTCAACGGGGGAAGACCGCTGTCCGTCTGATCCCATGATGTGAATCGCAGCTGTCCCGAGCAGTCCACCTCGCGGTGAACCAGCGGGAAGCGAAACTTTTTGAAACTCGGATCCGTTGCCTTGTGACTGACGTGAACCGAACTCGCTAGTCTCGGCACCCGCGGCTGCAGAGAGGCCGTAAAATTCTGACAGGACGTCATTCACGATAACGAAATCGGACTTTAACAAAGTACTGAGCGGTAGATCGGAATCCATGATGTACCGGATCGTCTCGTAAACTTCCTGGCGTGCGCTCCGACGCACTGATTCGTCGAACTCGGGGTACTCGATCGCACTGAAATCGAACATGTCGATTCGTTTCATGTCCAACCACTGGTGAGCAAAACCGCTGATGAAACGATCCGAACGCGGGTCTTGCAGCAGACGCTTGGTCTGAGCCTCGAGAATTTCGGGGTCAGACAGGCTGCCGTTATTCGCCGCTGACATCAGCTTTTCATCTGGAGGCGAACTCCAAAGAAAATAAGCGAGGCGAATCGCCAGTTCCCGGTTGGACAACGTTCGTGATCCGCCTGCGTTAGTATTGTCGCCCGCGACTAGCTCTCCGGATTCCAGCAGATACACAAAACTAGGTGACGACAAAACCAGTGCAAGGCTCTTGATCATGGCTTGGTTGGAGTCATCACCGAAAGCACGACGATTCAAGTAATATTGGACCAGTTTGTTGACGTAATCGGGATCAGGAGCCTTGTTTCGGAAAGCTCTGGTTGCGAAGCGAGTAATAACGTTCCGCGCGTATTGCTGATCCGACGTTGCCTCTGCTTGCTTCAGCATGTTCGGTAACTGTTGCAGTTTTTCATCGAAGTACGGCCCGTCGACTTCAACGTAATCCACCCACACTGCCGGTAGGCTACCGATGCCATTCTTTGCCTTCTGCGCGATGTCCAGTTTGTATCGCCAGGGTTCTTCGTAGTGGCGCTGCCTGACGCGAAAGGCACCTTTTACACCGACGGGGTTTTGCAATTCCAGCTCAATGAGTTGTGGATTCTTGATCGTTCCCGTCACCCGAGCGAGACCTTGCAGATTGGTAAACTCGTTCTTACCAGATTGGAACTGAACCTGGACGTACCGATGTTGATCTTTTGCGTCGTCATAGCTGGCGGCTTTGATTCGCAATTTGTAAGTGCCGCCTGGATACCACGTCTTTACCTGCAGCCGAGGCATCTGTTTGACTGGCCCATTTTTTCGCCCCGGTAACAGGATCGTTCCCGTTTTGCTTTCGGGCCGATCAAAGAAATAGTTGTCATAGACGGCCATCGAGTATTCGTTCTTATCAACAATGTTCTTTGCCTGTTCGGGATGCTCGAACCCAAATTCCTCTGCCGTTTTTTTATCCTGCGCCAGAAAAGCCTTAGCCCGCTTGAACGCTTCTCGTTTTTCTTTCGCCCGTTCCATGTACGCCGCGGGAATCGTTTCGCCTTCGAAACGCACTGTCTTGGGCTTCGGTCTGCCTTTCGGACTTAACACGTACTCCAGCGCCTTAGTCGCGGTCGCGCGGTATTGTTCAAACTGGTCACTGGAAAAGAAAAGCGAGCCGCCGGACGTATCAAACCCTCCGGTCGCATCATCGTCGGGCAAAGTCGAAACATCCGCGCGAAAACCAAGCAGCGACTCCAAAGTGTTTTGATACTCCCGTCGATTCATCCGCCGCAACGTAATTTCGCCACCACTATCACCAAGAATGTTTCTCGCAAGAACCATTTGTTCCGAAAGCACTTTAAGAAACGCTGCTTTCTCGCCGTCTGGTATCTGCGTCGCATCCTCGGGCGGCATTTCCTTGGAATTCAACGCCGCAAGAATGTTGTCCCAATGTTCCGCCGTTGACGCATCCTTGCTGATTTCAAACGACAGATGCACAAGATCCAGCTTGCCCTCTTGATTCTCTGCGTCGTGACACTCGAAGCAGTACTTTTTAAAGATTGCAATGTGCTGTTGCGGCATCGCGGCCTTGATAGATGGACGCGTTTGCTGTGCTGTTGAAACATTGCAACACAACGCGAACACAATCAGGGCAAGCGATAATCTTGTTGAGTGATTCATAACTTATGCCAATTTCATTTGGTCGTCCGTGGCTCGCTGAGCCATTGGGTGATTTCGGCACTCATCGAAGTGACCAGATCAGGATGGTCGGCCATCACGTTTTGTTTTTCGTTTGGATCCGCTTCGATGTCAAACAACTCCACTGGCTTTCCGCCCAACGCAAGCAACTTCCACTTTCCGCGCCTCGCAACTTCGGTCGCGAACGGTTTTGGTTTTGGATAATGGCGTTGTAACTTCTTATACAAATTCAATTGCCAGAACACAGTTCCCCTCGCCTCGTCGCTGGGCGGATCCCCACCCTTCAAATGCGGCAACAAACTCAATCCATCAATGGGTAGTTTGCTCGACAGTTCGACTCCGGCCGCGTCGCAAAACGTGGGCAGCAGATCGTTGGTATGGCCAAATGCCTCGGACGTTTGACCAGCCGGAATCGCTGCCGGCCAACGCGCAAGCATCGGTACGCGAATTCCACCGTCATGCAAGTCGGTCTTGCCGCCTTTGAGATCGTGGATGAAACCTTCGTAGGCCGCACCATTGTCGCTTGTGAACAGGACGAGGGTATTGTCAGCGATTTTCAGTTCATCGAGCTTCTTAAGGATTTCGCCAACTTTGGCGTCCATGTGCTGCACCATCGAACGGAATCGATGCTGATCGTCGCTGATGTCGTCGGCAGTCGTTGCCGACCAATGCGGTTCTGGAGCCGGCTCGTAGGGTTTGTGCGGAACGAGCCACCACATGTTGATAAAGAACGGCTTCTCTTGGGCTGAGAACTTTTCGATCATCTCAACCGCAAAGTCGCCATTTGCATCGGTGAAGTGCTTGGGATAGTACGGATCATCGTCGCTGATACGCTGGTCATTGCGAAGCAGGACGGTTCCTCCTTTGCGGAAAAGTGTTCGCTCTCGACCCATCTTGCTGCGAATTGGTTGCTGTTCAACCTGCGTCTGATAAAAGTCGAACCCGTGCTGGCGCGGGCCGGGCTGATTCGTCATCCGCGTTCCCATTTCGTCGACATGCAGTCCGCCCAGATGCCACTTGCCGACATGCGCTGTGTTGTAACCAGCGTCCTTCAGGAGTTCGGCCACGGTCGTCGCCGATTCGGGCAACCATTGATTCCGATCATTGAAATGTTTCGTGATTCCGAATCGTAGCGGATAACGACCAGTCAGTACCGAAGCCCGCGTCGGAGAACACACCGCCGAACCAGCGTAGAACCGATTGCACCTCAACCCTTCGGTTGCAAGCCGATCGATGTTTGGCGTCTTGACTGCCGGACTTCCAAAGCAGGAGAGGTCTCCATAACCAAGATCGTCGGCAAGCAGCAGGATGATGTTCGGGCGTTCGTCCGCACGGGCATCGTCGTTGGCACAGTTCCAAAAAGAAAAGCCCGCTACGGCAATCAATACCGTCAAGAAGGATCGTCTGAAATTCGTGTCTGCAAGCATGGTTGATAGAGGCTTTCTTTATAGAAGGGATTGTTGGTAACTGTTCTGCTGTTCAGTTCAAACGTGATATCTTACACACTGGCACACAACTTGTTTGTGACGGGATTACTTGCGAGCCGACCGCAAAAAAGTCATCGGTCACGCTCCACACCCTGCCATGTGTTCCCCACTTCATTCTTCTTTCGTGTGATTCGTATATTTCGTGGTTAAAAGCCCCATCTAATCCATCGCATCTGCGAACAGTATACGATTCACGCATACAAAAACGCGAGCGCACAACTGATTTTTAAATTCTTAGCTTGAACGACCGTTGAACTTCAAAAAATTCCGCTAACCTATTACTTCGCTTTCATATCGCATACTGGGCACTTGCAAATGGTCGGTCGTTTTCTTCTTTGCATTACCGTTTTCTGTTCCAGCCAATCATTGCTTAGCAAGACGCACGCACAAGTGGGTGACTTGTTTGAGCTGGAGCTTGTTCGAGACGATCTGGTTCAAGCAAAACGAGCGTTAACGATCTTTGACCTTGATGACGATGGCTCGATCGACCAGAAAGAGCAGGAATTGATTGACTGGGAAGACCAGCATCTTGAACCCTATGATCTCAATGGCAACGGCCGCCTTACACAATCTGAAATAGCGATCCGTTTTGCTCATCAACGACGGAAGTACGGCATCACGCAGGAAGATGTGAACACGGTGGATGGCATCTTGAAATTGCATGATAAGAATTCGGACAATCGACTCGACGCCAATGAAGCGAAACGGTGGGTCGGTCTGCCAGAGGACTGTGACCTGGATGAAGATACGTTTCTTAGCGAAGAAGAAATACGGCGAGCCGCTGCTACGGAAAGAGGGTATCGGAGAGCGTCCGGCATCGAAGGCGCTGATCAGAACTTAGCTCGAATCTACATGAGCGAAAATGACACGAATGGCGACCGAAAGCTAGACATCGCTGAGTTCAATTTGGCGCCGCCGGTGAAAGAACGATTCAAGGACATCGATGAAAACGGAAACGGAAAGGTCGAATTGATTGAGCTTGCTACCTCGTTTGCAAAGCAGCGGATGGGATTGGGGCTGACTCCTTATGACCAAACGCAAATCCATAATGTCTTTAAACGTGACAAAAACCGCGACGGGATGATTTCGCTGTTGGATTTCCCGGCAACCTTTCAGCAGTTCCAGATTCAGCAGGACATACAGTCGCTTGGTCCTGGGCATCCGTTCAAAAAACTTCTTTCAAGATTTGATGCAAACGATGACAAAACCGTTTCCCGCAAAGAAGTTGAGAGCACGTTCGCGAAGGAGCGCAAGGCAAAAGGTTCTTTGTTGGTAGACCACCGACTTGGATCCAAAATGCTTGTCAGACACGATCGTGATCGCAACAACTTTATCGACGAAGAAGAGCTGTTTGATTCGCCTCGGCAAGGCCAGCTGGGAAAGACGGTACTCGCTAAAGCCGACCGAAACCGCGACAGCAAGCTCTCGTTGGACGAACTGGTTTTCTATTTCGCCAAACAACGAACAGAGAAAAAGTAGAACAGGCCAGTTCTTGCTCAGAGCACCTGCCCGGTCATTTTCCTGGATGATCGAGTCATTGTTGGCACGCGGCGCGATAAGATCTGTCGAATCGAAACCCAAGTCCGGTGCCATTTTCAATAACCAGCCACATGAAAGATGACATGAGACCTTACAAAGTGAAAACTTGTTGGCCGTCTATCGGTGATGGCCGTTACCGCAACTAGATGTTCTGGCCCATTATTCTGCCGTTTAAGATCACTGCATGCGTTTTGCTGGCGTTGATCGTTCTTGCGACACTAGCTTCTCCGCTCGTGAAATGGCGTCGCGCGCCAACGTTTTTTGTGGTAACACTGTTGTCGTTTTTTGCTTTCATTCCTTCGTGCACTACCGTCATGCATTTTGTTGATGCGAAACGCTTTGGCGTCTTTGACTACGCGTCATTCAACGACGTCGATGATTTTCGTGTCGAGCGATACTTGCCACCTGCAGCCACAAGCATCACAGTTGACAAGTATGCGCAGGGGTTCAGAGCCCGCTTTACGATTTCGCAGACGCAGCTTGATGCCTACTTGGATTCGGTCTGGGATTCTTATGGCGACCGGTCGGTCGTAAAGCGGCGCGAGATGTCATCAATGGACATTGTCGATGCAGAATCTCACGTGTTGTATTACGGCGACTTAGGCTGGCCCCACCTTGAAGACGCAACGGAGTTTTTCGGCCCCACCGCTGAAAACGGCGCTGGGTTCTCTGTATGGTACAGCCCTTCAAAAGGCGTGGCGTATCAACGTGGTAGCTACTGGTGATGCAAGGGGCCTGACTCGCGGAACGCCTCACCAACCTGTAAAAACTCAAGCGTCGGTACACTGTCTTGTAACCACGAAATACACGAAACCCATGCTCGAGCTGGGCACCACGTGTACCTCGTTTCATTCTTCTTTCGTGTGATTCGTGT
>CAYNNP010000045.1:10241-30712 GCA_964398215.1 uncultured Pirellulaceae bacterium
CTCGAGCTGGGCACCACGTGTACCTCGTTTCATTCTTCTTTCGTGTGATTCGTGTATTTCGTGGTTAAAAAGCTTTCCAAGCATAGGGCAGGGCTACGGTTCTCGCTGTTGTGAACTCAACCACTCATAGGTGCATCATTGAACTTGGTCAGCAGTGCAGTGCAATAAAATGAATCTGGTTTGCTTCGCGAACCTTCAGCCTTGAATCGTTGTCTCTGAGGAGAATGAAACAGACGAAATTCGGGTTGAAAGTGCAAAACTGGCATCGGCCACTAGCGCCTGGTCAGTTGAAACATTCGTTTCGACGGCATCGCTATGACGATGTCGGATGGGAGAACGAATTCGTCGATGACCCATGCGCGCACCACGTTTTCTGTGGTTGGGAATACTACGGCTGGGAATGGAGCGAAAGCGACGAATCGATTGCGATGCGTTTCCAAAAAATCAAAGAAGTTTTGGATGATCGTATCTCAACGACAACGCCCTGGCTCTCTTCACCCCAATTCAACATCGCGGCGGATGCAGAACCGCCGCAGAACTGCAACGCCGATCCATCGCAGCCTTGGGAAATCGAATCAAAATTGTTCACATTCCTCGACCGGCTAACCAGCTGCTCGGAAAGATCGTCCCAGTATTCAGACGATTTGTCAGTGGACGAACTGATCCAGCCACACATCGGATCGATTGACACCATGAGTGCCGTCGTCAAAAAACACGATTGGCCTGAGTCGCTTGTCAAAAACCTGTGCTTGTTCTCTGCGTTTTGGATTCGCGACCCTGGTACTTTTCAAGGTAAATCTGCCAACGACTTTGTTTGTCATCTTTTTTCTCGTTTCGAATCCCCTCGTAGCCTGCACCAAGTTTGGTTTCGCAACTTGGATCTTGATGACCTGAAATGGCACAGTTGGTTTTTGATTTTCGCGCAAGGCGGCAGCCTGCATCGGGCGGCGAAGATGTTCGACTGGTCAGTTTCCAAACGACTACAAGGAGAAATGCTGAAGGTCCCTGCCGACCAAACCGCACCACTACTCACTTGCATGCACGCGGAAATCGTCAGCATGGGCGGATCTCCAGCCGAGTTCCTTCGGCTAGCAGCGAACCCAGCTTTTGTCATTGATCCGACCGATAGATCTGTTGAGCCAGCGATGGTGAAGTTTTGGAAGAGCACAGTCCGCTGGCTAGTGCAGCACGGCAACGAAATTGGAGACCAAGAAACAGGGCTGGTTTTGGATTGGGCAATGCATCAATTCACCGAGGCACGAGCATTGCCGGCCGGTAGCAATCAAACAACTGGCTCCATGTTCTCTTGGAAAGGCCGCAGCGCAAGGGCAACAGTTGAGCGAAGCATTGAATACTTGCGTCAACGCGAACGTACTTTGCGACCTACAAATTGGCAGGGCCGAGGCTGGGACTGGAGCACCGACGATGGAGTAAACAGTTGGACGCTAGCCGAACTGACGACGTCCAAACAATTGCGCGACGAAGGGCTGGCGATGTCGCACTGTGTCGGTGGCTATGCTCCCCGTTGCGCTCGGGGCGATTGTGCAATCTTTTCGATGTGCTGCAACGACCAAAGAGTACTGACCGTCGAAATCGATCCCGACTCGCTTCGTATCCTACAGGCAAAGGGGCAACACAATCGAGCCTCGCACGCCAAGGAAAACAGGATTCTGAAACAATGGTGTGAGCACATCGCCAGCTTGGCCCGCGTGCCTAGGGCGTGTCGGGCGTAATGGCATCCAAAACGATCTTTGCCGCCGACTGTGTGTACCGTTTTTCGTGATTCAAAAGCGGTGTAACCTTGCCGGACAAACCGCGGGCAGCCGGACCGATCTTTACCACAGCGCAAATGAGCCGCTGGTGCTAGCGCCGGTTATTGACGGTCTGGTTGCGCTCGAAACCGGGGCTATCGCCCTGCGGCTCAAAGGATTCTGAATCATGAGTGCACCTCCTGTAGCATCTGCATGATCTCGCCGCTCAGTTCATCCAACTAACAAAACCGCACGACGCCAAACCCTACCCCGGCGAGCGGTGGGCGTAAGCCCGGTTATTGAACCGTTGCACACGCGCCTACCACACACAAACTTACCCATCCCGATGACATCACAACACTCCGCCCGCTCGGTCACGCCGCCATCACCGGGCTAACGCCCACCGCTCGCCGCCCGGTTGCCGTCAACTCGGCGCCGACCGCCGTCGGCTCAATAGATCAACAAGCCGTTGATGACTTCGGTTACGATGACTGCTTTGTACTTTACTGCAGCTGTAGGAAGCGTTCTGCTGGGCCTTCCCATGCTTGCGGATTGCGCGGCTTGTAGATGTTGGTCTCGAAGCTGTTGCGGACTAGCTCTCTTGCTTCACCGATTGACTCCACCGCCCCCAAGCCGATCATTTGCATCAGCAGATTGCCGATCGCGGTCGCTTCTACTGGTCCAGCAACGACATCGCAATTGCAGGCGTCGGCCGTCATCTGGCAAAGAAGTGCATTCTGGGATCCACCGCCAACAACATGGATCGTATTGATCGAATGGTCGACCAACGATTCCAACATTCCTTTACAGACACGGTATCGTAGCGCCAGTCCTTCCAAGGCAGCACGATAGAAGACCGAATTCGTCGTGGGAACGTTCTGATTGGTCCGCTTTGCGTACGCCGTGATCGCATCAATCATGTCATCTGGCGCCACGAAATCAGCTTCGTCTGGATCCAATAACAACTCAAACGCGGGAGCCTGTTCCGCCTCTTGAACCATTTGATCCCAATCAACATCTTCGCCGCGCCGAATCACTGACTGACGAATCTGCTGCAGCACCCACAAACCGCCAATGTTTTTCAACAAACGCGTACTGCCCAGCACACCACCTTCGTTTGTAAAGTTCAATTCGGCGCATCGCTCGTTGATCTTTGGCTCTGGAATTTCGCAACCCATCAACGACCAAGTCCCCGAACTGATATAGCACCAATCAGGTTTCGCCGGCGCAAACTCTTTGGCTGGCACGGCGATCACCGCCGAAGCAGTGTCGTGTGTGGCTGGCACAATCACGGGCACACCATCCAATCCTGTTTGCGTGGCAACACTCTCTTGAACGTTGCCCAAGTTGGTACCAGGCTCAGTCACGGGAACAAAGATTTTACTCGGCAAGCCGAACTTTTCGATTAAGTCCGTTCGCCATTGCTTGTTACGCGGATCTAACAACTGAGTGGTCGATGCGTTGGTCGCTTCGATACTTCGTTTACCGGACAGTAGCCAGTGAAAAAAATCACCCATCATCAGAAATCCATCCGCAAATTCCAGCGAACGTTCGCCAGCCTCCTTTGCGGCCAACAGTTGGATCGCCGAATTGATTTGCATGAATTGCAATCCGGTCGCATCAAAAATTTCTGACCGCGGTACGATATCACACGCTTTTTCGAC
Organism: uncultured Pirellulaceae bacterium; assembly: GCA_964398215.1. GTDB lineage: Bacteria > Planctomycetota > Planctomycetia > Pirellulales > Pirellulaceae > CAYNNP01. Next base: position 13,657 of record CAYNNP010000045.1, read on the forward strand.
CATCCCATTGGTCCGCGAGTCTCGATAATGCCTGGCCGGCCCGGTTAGCGAGTCTTGGTCGTCCACTAAAACGTAATCGACACCCCAGGTTGCAACCCCCACGGACTGAATGTTCGAGAATCGTTTGCTGGCTTCGCGCAACCCATCCGAAATTGCCTGCCAAAGCGACAGCACATTCCACTGCATTTGATTTTGGATACGAACTGGCTCATTTGGAAAGCGACTGATCGCCTCCATCAAGAGTTTTCCATCCTCGACACGGCCGGCAATGACTCGACCACCGGATGCACCAAGATCGACGGCCAAATGAACAGGAGTAGAATTCTTTTCAGACATCACAATCGTTTAGAATAAAGCCAACAAATCTTTTACAAAGCCCGAACTGGCGGGCCTAAGTTATCACCTGATAACAAGTTGCTTTCAAGCTAGGCGTTTCGGATTCTGCTCGCGAACCGTCAATCTACACACCTTTACCAACCAATGACAGAAGACTCCGAACCCCTGGACCCGCACAACCGAAGCAGACTGTCGATCTATTTTGGCAAGCGTTGTTGGCAGATCGGCGTGCTGATTCTAGTGAGTATCGTTTTCGGATTTTTGGGCCGCCTGCACTTTCTGCCGGACTTGGCCAGCCACTTCCGAATGTTTCAAACCGTGGGCTTGGGGGTCTGCGCCGTTGGTTTGTTGCTGCTCAAGCGGGTACGAATCGGGTTGTTGTTTTTGGTCTGTACAGTCTGTTTGCTGATTCCTCTTTCGCCGTACTACCTGCCACGCTCGGCGACCGCCGATACAGACGATCCGGCCTACCGAATCACCACAGTTAACGTCAAAACATCAAACCGGCAATACACTCGAGTCATCGATCTTGTTAAGTCAACTGAGTCTGACATTGTCATTTTTCAAGAAACCGATGCACCCTGGATTGACGCTATCAACGATGGTCTCTCCGATGTCTATCCATTTCACAAGGCGATGCCGAGGCAAGATAATTTTGGGATCATTCTGCTGAGCAAGTTTCCAATCACAGAATCATCCATCGAAAGCTTTTCCGATTTTGGATTGCCATCGATCGTGGCCGAAATTGACTTGCCAAAGAAAACGGTCCGTGTGATTGCGACACACCCGTTGCCGCCGATGCGCACAAAGAATTGGAAGCAAAGAAACACGACTTTTGCGAACGTCGCCAAGCTCGCAAGTGACGATGCGAATCCGATCACTATCGTGGCAGGTGACCTTAATTGTACGCCATGGTCGTATTGGTTTAAAAAGCTGCTGACCGATGGAAACTTGTCTGACAGTGCGATTGGCAATGGCCTTTCGAATACTTGGTATCCGTTTCCAATCCCGATGACTGGATTGCCGATCGATCATTTTCTAGTCGGCAGTGATATCCACGTCACATCAAGGTTCGTTGGTCCAGCGTGCGGCTCGGATCATCGCCCCGTGACGATGACGTTTCGTTGATGTGGTTGGTAGTTGGTTGGGGCAGAGCGTTGCAATAAACACGGGAAATAAATCACTCTCCCACTGGGAGAGTCGGGCTCTCAGGCCCGGAGAGGGGGCCTCCCCACTTCGTAGGAGGGTGAAGAAAAAATCGCAAACCTAAAACGAATGGATCGTTTTTATGGAGTCGGTCAGGAATGACCAACCTACGTGTGCGGGCGAATGATGAGTTTGGCCAGCGAACTTCGGCTAAACTGTCTCATGCGTAGAGCCTTTGCCTGCGCCGCCAATCCCGCCTACAAAACCGCCAGTACCTGAGGTTCCGAAAACTCCGTGGCCAACTTCTTTAAAATTGCATGCCCCAAATGCAGCAAGGCTCTGAAAGTCAACGAGAACTTGGCTGGGAAAAGTCGAGCTTGCCCGTATTGCCGCGCGACAATGCGCATTCCAGATGTAGCACCACAAGAACAAGAGCCTGATCCAGAACCAGAACCGCAGGCGGAAGAAGCTTTGCCGAGCATTCAAACTGCGCCCAAGCAACCGCGCTCCGGCAAACGCGACACCCCGAAGGCCGCTGCAAAACCGACAAAGAAGTTCAAACGTGATCGCGGAAAGAAAGGTTGGTTCGATGTAACAACGGGTGATTCTGCGAGTACCGATGTTAGTCTGATGCTGAGCGCTATCATCGGCTTTGTTTTGACGATCGTGTGGTACGGTGCGATGTTTGGATTGCGTGCCGCCGAAATTCAATTCGCTGAACTGTTTTGTGACCGAGGCCCGATTCCGTATCCAACGACGTTCCTGATGTTTTGGGCGTTGGCGATTCTGTTCTTAAAATGGCTGAATCTCAAACAGCAGAAAGACGCGATGCTCTTGGACGTATTGCCGACGGAGGTGTCGCCGGAAATCTCCATGGAGTCGCTGGACGGATTCATTGACCACATCAACGAACTGCCCGGCGCGAGCAATCGTACGTTCATGGTGAACCGTGTGATCCGCGGCATCGAACACTTTCGAGTTCGCAAGAGTGCCGCGGAAACCGTAACGATGATGGAACTGCAATCGGGAATCGATGCCAACAATGTTGCCGGCAGCTTTACGATTCTAAAGGTCCTGATTTGGGCGCTCCCAATCCTTGGTTTTATCGGAACCGTGATGGGAGTCAGTTCCGCTGTCGGCGATTTGGGCGCTGGCATGAGCGACGGTGGGATCGACGGAATGCAAGCAGCTTTGGAACGAGTTTTCGCAGGCCTTGGCGTCGCATTCGATACTACGTTGTTGGCTTTGATCATGAGCCTGTTTGTAAAGATCCCTGCTTCGGCGATTCAGAAAAGCGAAGAAGATTTGATCACGGCGGTTGATGAATACTGCAACGAAAGCTTGCTAAGACGACTGAACGATGGTCGAGAAGGCGGTGCGATTCGTGGGCTTGGTAGCGACAATGGTGACACGGCCGTTTTTCGCGAAGCTGTCGAACAAGCCTTGGGGACCCAGCATGCCGAAATGGAACGTTGGCTTACCAAATTGGACGCGATCGGTGGGCGACTAACGACGCAAGTCGCGCAAGGATGGGACGAGGTCAACAATCGGATCGAGGGCCAACAAAAACAACACGTCAAAGTGCTTCATTCACAACAGCTTGACCAACAGGCACGCTTGCAGGCGCAGCTTGATCAAATGGCCAATGCCGCTGACAAGATCCAAGCGACGCTAACGAATCTTGCCAATCAAGCCGCCAATATGCAAACCGAAGTCAACGGTGCTTTTGCAAACGCAAATACCGCTCTGGCCGAAAACTTCCAAGGGATGAGTCGCGGATTACAAAACCTAAGCGGCGTCTTGGAGTCGCTTGGCGAACAGCAGGTCGTCGTCCAACAGGTGGCGGCGCCGGCTGATCCTAGCGCTCAGAAGTCCGGCTGGTTTGGAAAGAAATCGCGGGGAGGAAAACGATAATGGCCAGACGACCGCGCGAAGATGATAACGAAATTTCGTTGTTCCCGTTCCTTAGTATCATTGCCAGTGTGATTGGCGTTTTGACAATGTTGATCGCGACGTTGACGCTGTCGCAAACACGCGCCAGCGGTGTTGCTGATGACTTGAAGAAGGCGGAGTCGCACGAAAAAACAGTCAAGGATTTGACAGACACCGAAGAACGCATCGCGGCACTGAAAGCAAAAATCTCGGTTTCAAAATCGGCTACGCTGCGATTGCGAGAAGAGCAAAAGGAGATTGTCGGGACGAAAGAGGAACTGGAGAGATTGTTCGCAGAGCTGGAACGAATCCGCAAAGAAATCGAACAGCAGAAAAAGATCCAGATCGTGATTCCGGAAATCAATCCTGCGGATCGTGAGACGGTTGCCGACATGCAACAACAATACGATCAGCTTGCGGAGCAGATCGCTCAGCTGGAGAAAGATCTGCAGGCTCGCAAGGATGTTCCTACCGAAGGAAACGTTACGGTGCTGCCACAAGGTTCTGGGTTGAATTTCAATCCGTACTTTGTCGAATGCGCCAGCGATTCGATCGTTTTGCACCACATGCCCGAGCCCAAAAGAGTTCGCCGCAATGATGTTGTAAAAGATAAGGATTTTTTGGCGTTGCTTAACAAGGTCGCCAACGGCACGAACGATTCCGTCGTATTCTTGCTGCGAAGCGATGCTTTGGCGACCTATCGAATGTGCCGTGGAATTTGCGTCAAACAAGATGTCCGCAACGGAAAAATTCCCGTTGTTGGTAAAGGACGAATTGATTTGAGCGCATTTGGCGAAAAGAAAAAGAGGTAGCAACGATGGGCAGACGAAAACCACAGAGTGACGAAGACGGCGGGTTGGATTCGCTACTGGACACGATGACCAACGTGGTCGGGATCTTGGTCTTGGTGCTGATTGTGACGCAGTTGAGCGTTAAGAGTGTTGTTGATACGGCAATCGAAAATAGAGTTGACCAGAAAGAGATGGACGAGGCAGTTCATGATCTAGCTGAAATGAAACTGGAAGAGTTGGAGTTGGAACGGATCCTGATTGCTCCGGAAGATATCGATGTCGATGCTCAACGCGAGGAGCTTGAGCGAAACAGGGCGCTGCTGGCGAAACTAAAAGCTGATGCCGAAAAGGCTCAGCAGGAAAAGAACCAGTACGCTTTGAAGATCAAGGATGAAGAAAAGAAGGCGATGGCGAATCGAAAGGAGATCGAGGATGCAAAATCAAAGCGAGCGGAATTGGAAAAACTGGTGACAACGTCGATTGAGAAAAAGGCTTCGCTGGAAGCCATGCTTTCCAAGACAAAGCGGCGGACAGCGCCAGCGGACATCAAAGTCAGTATTCCCAATCCACGACCAGCACCCGAAGGTGCCCGGCAGATTCCGATTCTGTGTGTGGAGAACCGTGTCTATCCGATCAATGTGGACGTGTTTCGCAAGCGCGCCGAGCTACGTGCTAAGGCGATCTTGGAACGTTTTCGGATTGTCAAAGATCCGGTCAAAGGATACGACGCAGCCAAATTCAAACGACATTGGAATCAGCTCCGTGATCAAGACCCTTTGTTCAACGTCGAATACTATATTGTGAACGATCGCAATTTGCGGATTCGGTTCAAGCACAAAGCAGGTAGCGGCGGGACGGATCGGCAGTTGGTCAATTCGCGTTCAAAGATCCGGACGCAGTACTTGAACAGCTTTGACGGAAGCAAGTACTATGCGCGATTCTATGTGTTGCCTGACAGTTACGATGTGTACCTAACTGCCAGACGATTGTTCAATCAAAATCGTATTCTCAGCGGCTGGGATCCACAGAACGAAGGTTATGAATTCACGACTTGGGTCGGCGGTGTTGAGCTTGGTCCACCCATTGAACGAAAACCAGGCGCACCACGAAAGCCTCAGAATTTGATCGATTGATGATGCCGTAGCGCGTAGCGAACGGCTTGTTGATTTCGTCGGAACATAGGCGGACCAACGCTACCAATCCCACTTCAGAAAAACGATCGCTGGTGGATTTCTTTGAGCCGCAGGGCGATAGCCCTGCGGCTCAAAGAAAAATGTCAAGAGTTTGTTGGTTAAACGAAAGAATGCTCGTCGGCTTAGTAAATCGACAAAACCTTGACGACTTCCGCAACGGTCTTGCCCTAATAGGCCTTTGCAAAGATCGCTTTCTTGTCGGCTGGTTTGCCGGTCAAGAAACAGGTGCCAGGCTCATCGTTGTTCTCGCGGGGAATGCATCGGATCGTTACTTTCAACTCTTTGAGCAGCGCTTGCAGCTCATCCTCGCTCGCAAAATGGCAATGCGCAAATCCACCGTGCATCTCCGGATCCTTTGCGTTCTTGGGAGTAAAAAAGCTACGGAAATCCGCTTCATTGTCGATATCGACTGAATGATTGCTCCGCAGTTCAGCTGCTCGGTCAAACAACGACTTTTGGATGTCACCCAAAATCGTATCGATCGTTGCCACCAACTCGTTTCGGTCCATCGGTGAACTTTTGGGCTGATCGCGGCGGGCAAAAAACACGCCGCCCTTCTCCATGTCTTTCGGGCCAATCTCCAAGCGAATTGGGACCCCGCGTTTGACATGGTGCCACTTCTTTTCGCCGCCGCGCAAATCACGGTTATCAATTTCGACTCTGACGGGGCTGCCAGCATACGTCTTCGCCGATAGTTCTTCGTTCAGCGATTCGACGTACTGCATGACCTGGGTGCGTTGTTCGTCGGTCTTGTAGATTGGCAGAATGACGACGTGTGCTGGAGCAAGTTTGGGTGGCATCACCAAACCGTCATCATCGCTGTGCGTCATGATCATCGCGCCGACAAGACGCGTGGAAACGCCCCAACTGGTCGTCCAGGCAAACTCTCGTGAACCGGTTTCGGACTGAAACACAATCTCTTGCGCCTTGGAAAAGTTCTGGCCCAGAAAGTGACTCGTGCCAGCTTGCAGCGCCTTGCGATCTTGCATCATGGCTTCGATCGATAAAGTCTCCACCGCGCCCGGGAACCGCTCCAGTGGCGTTTTGCTACCGATCGTAACCGGCATCGCCATCCAGTTTTCTGCAAAGTCAGCGTAGACATCGATCATCTGTTCGGTTTCCGCGATCGCTTCTTCGCTGGTGGCGTGCACCGTATGCCCTTCTTGCCAAAGGAATTCGGCGGTCCGCAAAAACATTCGCGTTCGCATTTCCCATCTGACAACGTTCGCCCATTGGTTGATCAAAATTGGCAAGTCGCGGTAGCTCTGCACCCATTTGGCGTACGTGGCACCGATGATCGTTTCACTGGTTGGCCGAACGATCAACGGTTCTTCTAGTTTGCCAGCTGGCCGCAGCCCGCCGTCAGGATCAGGCTCCAAGCGATGGTGAGTAACGACCGCGCATTCTTTGGCGAAGCCTTCCACATGCTCGGCTTCCTTTTCCAGAAAACTCATCGGAATGAAGAGCGGAAAGTAAGCGTTCTGGTGACCGGTTGCTTTGAACATATCGTCCAAGGCGCGTTGCATGTTTTCCCACAAACGATAGCCCCACGGCTTGATCACCATGCAGCCGCGAACCGGAGAATTTTCCGCCAAGTCGGCTGCCTTGATGACTTGTTGATACCACTCGGGGTAATTCTGTTCTCGAGTAGGTTGGATTGCCGTCTTAGGTGCTTTGGCCATGTCGTTGCTGAGATGGTGTTGAAGGTAAAGTGAATTTGCTGCGAGCTGGTTACAGTTGCCTGATCGCTAATTGTCTGCTGTCTTCGCTCGATGCCAAGCCCACGAGGCGGCCGCTTGGCCAAATTGTCGTCGCTGCTGGTGCTGAGCTTCCAGAAGTTTTGCCGTCGTTCGATTTTTGACCATGCGTTTCCAGCGTTCTACTTCTTGCTGGGCCTCTGCGACAGCACGTCGCTGTTGCTGGATCTGTTGCTCAAGTCCCGCGTGTTTCTGTTCCAGATCATGAATTTGTCGTGCGATTTGCAATTGATACTGGTCCTGTAGTTCCAACGACTGCGCCGAGAGCACTCCGGTTCGCATTTCACGGATACGATTCAGAAAATTTAATTGCTGTACGGCCATTTCGTTTTTCTGACGCTGGATTTGCTCCAATTCACTCAGCAAGGCAGCGTATTGGACGGCCTCCTGGTCGCGGGCCAATTCTCGGATACGCAGCACACTCTCAGCAGTTGCTTGTTGGTTGGATTCCATTACGCAGCAACACGTTCTTGTTGCGACCGCATTTCCGCCGAAGCATTACACAGCGCGGCTAGATCGGCATCAACATCGGCTTGCGAAATTGATTCATCTTGGCTCTGTTGCAAGAACGCCGAGATCCTTGGGTGCATCTCAATCGCATGGTCGACTGCCGCGTCGTTGCCTTTGTGGTACGCGCCCAAGGATATCAATTCGCGATTCGCTTCATAGTCGGCAAGTCCCCGGCGCACGGCTGCAACCTGCTGGCTGTACTCTGGCTGTGAAATCAAATGTGATTGGCAACGACTAATACTGCCAAGCACATCGATCGGTGGCCAATGCGCGCGGCTCGCCAATTCGCGGCTCAGGACAACGTGCCCATCCAACATCCCACGCAGCGCGTCGGCCACAGGATCGTCCATCCTGTCACCTTCGACCAATACGCTGTAGAAAGCCGTGATGGATCCTTGCTCGGTTCGGCCGGCTCGTTCGACAAGCCGCGAGACGTGGTTAAAAACACTTGGCGGGTAACCGTTGGTCGACGGCGCTTCGCCACCTGCCAAACTAATCTCGCGGTGTGCCATCGCCAATCGAGTGATTGAATCGAACAGCAACAAAACATCTTGGCCTTGATCGCGAAACGATTCAGCGATCGCAGTGGCTGTCGATGCTGCGGCGACGCGCTGCGCTGCTGGCGAGTCAGCCGTTGCGACGACCAAGACGCTGCGTTTCATTCCTTCTGGCCCCAGTGTTCGCTGGACAAACTCTGGTACTTCGCGGCCGCGTTCACCAACCAACGCGACCACGATCCGGTCCGCTGTCGTTCCCTTGGCCAACATCCCAAGCAACGTACTTTTGCCGACGCCCGAGCCAGCAAAGATGCCCATCCGTTGTCCTTTTCCGCATGTCAGCATCGCGTCGATCGCTCGCACGCCCGTATGAAGACGTTCGGTGATCGGCGGTCGCTGAAAAGAATCAGGGGCCGGCCTCTCGGTCTCAATCGATTCTAGCCCCGCGCCAATTGTACTTTCGTCGATCGGATTGCCAAACGCATCGATGACGTGCCCAACGAGTTCTGGTCCACACTTTACCCTGAGCGACCGATCGACCAGTTCGACTTGGTCACCAGCGGATACTTGATGAGGACGTTGGAGGGTTGCCATCACCATTCGTTGACCACGAAAACCGACCACGATCAAACGAGCGTCTTGATTTGTCAATCGGCACACGGCCCCGACCGGCGCCGTCATGCCTTCGACTTCGATATTTTCGCCAACGACAGCTGAAACACGCCCCGTGACGCGCTGCAAAACGCCTTGGTCGATCGACTGCATCCACCGCTGGGTCGGCAATTCAGGTAGCGGCAACCCGTCATTTTCTTTGCCAACGACTCTCATTGAAACAGTTGCTCCAATTTATCAAGCTGCGACATCAAGCCCGCTGAAATCTCGCCTCCTGTTTGCCGGACCGCGACTTCGGTGGGGCCAACAGATTCATCGGCAACGATGCGAGTGTTTTCTGGCAAGTCTGCGGAGGACAACATATCGGCCATCGCTTGTCCCAACTGAGCCAACGTTTCTGGGTTGATCGCAACCGTCAATTCGCAAGCCGTCCGAGTGCTCTGAACGGCTGCCTGCGCCCAACGCACCAAGATCTCGGGATCTTTTTTCAACTCGGCTTTCACGATCCTTTCAACTGCCGATAGCACGACGGCCGCCAACGCATCGGAATACTGAATCATCCATTCTGAATGTGCGGATTGCATTTGGTCGACGGTGTCACGCACCATGTCTAAACCTGTTCGCGCCCGTTGTTCAGCAGCATCGGCAATTTGTGTTTCGATGTCTCTACTGGCCTGCGCATACCCTTCGGCGTAGCCTTCTTTTTTTGCGCTCTGACGAATCCTTGCCGCTTCAACCTGCGCGTCGGCCAACATTTGCTGGACTTGCTGCTGTGAATTGGCCAATTGTTGCTGTGCCTGATCCGCCAAATCCGACATATTGAAACCAGCCAAACCGCTTGGTTGGCTCGCTTGGTTATCCTTTGACTTCAGAACAATCGCCATCGGCTACTTTCCTTTGGAACGCTGCGTTTATGCGGCAATGGGAGCCGACTGGTCAGCAAGCTCAAGACACGTTTTTGCGACAGCCTGCATCGCGTTGTCGATGTCACCAATCCGCACTTCCTTCAAGTCTCGCATTTCACGACGCACAATATTTGCACGTGAACGAGGCAGACGCAGGATCGCCGCATCGGCAACTTCGCTGGGCAAACCACACAAAGCCAAAAAAGCAGTTCGCGTGCTGACCTGCCCAAGACCTCGGCACAAGTCATCGGGCGACAACGCCGTCAAATAATCGTGGTTGCTGAATTCAACTTCTTTGTTCGTATCATCCGTTTCCGTTGCCAAAGCGACTGTCGCTATCGAATCGGTCGGTTGCTGTGTTGGCGGCTCTGCGAGAATTGATTCAGCATCAATCACGTGGTCGTCTTGCGGCAACTCGGGATGTCTGGATCGCGAAGGCAAAAACACTTCCTCGAAATCGTGTGGCATCGCTTGCTTGATCGCCTCCAACGCATTACGGCCAGGCTGAGCCAGCGACTCGTCAACACTTTCCAGCTTTTCTTTTAAATGTCGTGCAACATCTTCGGCGGTCGATTGAAAAACTTCATCCAAGCTTTCGATTCGTCGCAGCGTTTCTGCTTGGGTAACCGCTTCCAGTCGTGGCAAGATCCTGGCGGCTTGCTTTGGCGTGATCGATGCAAACACCAATGCGATCATTTGCGGATGCTCATCGCTCAGAACTTTGGCGACCAATTCGTCTTGAATTTCATCCAGGAACGCGAAAGGAGACTGTGTATTTGTATTTGTCGTTGGCAAATCCCACTGCGTTACAACCGACGATACTTGCCGCCGCAAGCGATCTTCGCGCAGTCCCGCAGGCGTTGGATCGCCGCGCTGGAATTCGTCCTCGATGTCGCCATGACGCGAAGTCACATGAACTTCTGGTGATTCGCTGCTACCGACGCTATCACTGAATTGCTGCAGGATCCGTTTCCGTTCGTCGTCATCGATAGGATCCAAGGTGGCGAAAACGACTTCCAGATCTTGCTTGAGTTCCGGATCGACTGCGTTGACCAAATCCGCTGCCACTTCGCTGGGCAAACTACTGAGCACGATCGCGATTCGGCGCAATCCCGATGTCGATTTTGATATCTGTTTGGTTCCCATCCATGGGCTCCGCAAGAATTTGTTGGCGATACGCCGCTCCGCGACTCGCAGATCGATACAACCTCGGTGATCGACTCCACGAGGTTTACTTTTAGAAGATAGGCCGCATGGCGGAAAGAGAGAATTACGCCGCTTCGCCCAACCAAGCCTGGATAACTTGGATCGCTCGATCAGGATTGTCACGCACCAATGCCGTCAAATTATCGTCAACTTCGGCAACCGGCTCATCCACGGGGACTTGTTCAGCAACGCTTTTTGTCGTCGGTTCGCTAGAAGGTTGTTTGTTGCCGCGAATTGAACCCAGTAACAGAATTGCAAACACCGATCCAACCACGCCGATGATCAGCGTTTGAGTCGGGATCGACGTGATGGAAAATTCATTTTGATTCAGAAGTCCATTGCCAGCAATTGGAGTCACCGAAATGTCGGTATCTGGAAAACTGTAGACTTCTACCACCGCGTCGTCTTGCCCGCGTTCCGCAGAATCGCCAAGTCGTGTCAGGACTGCTGGACGCACCGCGGCGGTCACATTGGTTCGCATTCGTTGCTGTGCTTGCTGAAGTTGTTGATCAGCGTGTTCTGGCGAAACAAAATCGCCTTGTTTCAAGACGATGGATGTGGTCGAACGAAGATGGCTTTCGGGAATTCCGATCGACAAGCTTATCGACTGAATCGCAGGATGTAGGTTGTGGTTTTGCGTGCTGGGAATTTTGGATTTCTGATCAGCGAGCGGTGAATTGATTCGCTTCGTGCGGCTTCCTTTGACACGCGTCACGGCACTGATCAAACCAATCAGCCCAGGGTCACTGTTGTGATCGACGGTAGGTTGCGGCTGAACTGGTTCCACAACGGTGACAGCTGGCGGCGGCGCTTGACTGACTGGAATCGCATCGCAAGCGTTGGCGTTGGCTATTTGCACATACGCCTTCACGCGCAGACCGTCGTAACCTCGCAAAATCTCGCGTACTTCCTGTTCTAGGCTGGCTTGCTGTTCCCGTTCCATGAACGCAATCGGATCGTTCACATAACACGCGTTGGGGTCCGCATTTGTGTCAACAACGACAATGTTTTCGGCCAGCATGTCTGCATACGAACCGCGGATGAATTCGCGAATCGTCTCGACGCGTGCCAGTGGCAGCATTAGGTCGCCCTCGGGACGAACAACAACACTTGCTGATTGCGTTCGGCGACCGCTGAACCCATCACGCTCGCCTCGATCGTATTCCACGCTGGCCCAACGAATGTCAGGAAATGCCGCCAGTTTGTTGCCCAAGTCACGTTGCTTGGCATTCAACTCGCGTGATTGTCGTTGGCTTGTCGATTCGAACAAGCTTGCATTTTCGATCGCCTGTTGAACGCTGCTTCGGAGCGACACGGGCAGCGCGGCGTTGTCGTCTAACGCGGAAAGGTATTTGTTTCTGTTTTGAACAGGGATCAAGATCTTGTCGTTATCACGCGTCCAGCCGTTGAGACCTGCGCGGCTGAATGCGATTTCGACTGCGTCCAGTTCTTGAACCGCAAGACTCCTGCCGCCAAACAGATGTTGTTGACTGGTTTCTTGGCTACTCCGCAAAACATACAAGCCGCCGCCAATGACGGCGCAAACGCAAATCGTCAAAAATAGTCGCGTTGTTAACGACATTTCCTTGACAGTGCGTTGGATGATCTCGGAAGACTGGCCAAGATGCTTCATGCGAGCGGGCGGAAAATGGTAAGGGGCTAAATCGAAAGGATAGAAGAAGATACGTTGATGCCTGACCGCGCTACGCAGCCATGCGTCCTAGCTGCCCACGATCAGGGAACGTGACTCGCAATAGAACTCCGCCAGCATCACTGTTTTGCCAATCCAGCTTTGCGCCCAATTGGCCTGCGACGAAGGGGATCGAATGAGCGCGTTCGTCCTCAGCACGCCGGTCGTCACGAATTTCAAGGACGGTTCCGCTGGCTGTCCGGCAAGCAGTGATTGCAAAATCGCCACCATCAACCATTTCTTCCAGAGTTTGATTCACCAAGGTTTCGATCAGCGAAGCGGTTTGGATTGGGCACGCCGGAATTGGCAAATCCGGGTCAATGTCGGTTTCCAGACCAATGGGACTAGGATGTTGAATCAACAGAGGTGCAGTGACGGTTTCAACCAAAACCGCAAGGGTCGGGCATTGATCAGGACGAATCCATTTGTCTTTCATCATAGGTCCTCACGGAATTGCTTGCGTCGGCTTCAGCGATCGATACCAATACACAGAGGCCGAGGGCAAGAGATCATTCTTCTTGCTAGCTAGCGTTTCGGCTAGAGATAGAGAACTAGGATTCAGCCAGTAGCCGGAGTCGCCAGACTTCGGTTTGTACAAATGGCCTGAATTCTGGTGAATCCAGTTACCCCTGATGGATCAAGGCTGCTCTAGCTCCTGGACCATTTTGTGTAGCCGTGAGGTGTTTGGTAGTTGATTCAGATAGCGCCGAACGGTTTCCATCTGCGAACTGGATTCCATATCGCGACCAGCTAGCTTTAATGCCTTGGCCAGCAAAATCATCGTGCGAACACGATCTTCTGAATCTCGATCATTTTCGGTGTGAATGTAAAGGCTCTCTTGCAGTTTCGTGACCGCATTGACGAAGTCTTGCGAGTTCAAGTACTGCTCACCGAGCAAATCCAGGGTCCTGGCAACAAGCGGATCAGTCCCGCCAAACTCTGCACGCTGTCGCGCAAGAATCTGTTGCAAAAAAACGATATCGCCCGACTGGGCGTCTCCCATTTCGCTCACAGGCAACAAATCACCGACTTCCTTTTTGGGGAGCTGATTGCGAAGCCATTTTGAGATGGCGATGTCTTTGGCTGAATTGATTTTCAATCGGTTGAAGTCGGAAACCGCACGCAGATGAGCTCGCTCGTTTCGCAACTGACGATCGAGCGCCTTGTACTGTTTCTCGAACGAACGTGAACGCGCCTTTTCGATCTGTGCATCCTGGCGCGCGTTGACTAGTTCTTCCAACCGTTGTTTGGACAGTGTTTCGGCCTCGACTGCCTGCGCCGCTAAACGATTGGCGCGGGACGCAGCCGACATGCTAAAGATGGAAACCGAAAGCAAAAGAGCTGCAGAACAAGCCGACGTAATCACGACCCACTTGTGTTTGCGAAACGTACGCCGGTAATAAGAAATAAACGGTTGCCGAGCGATCGCAACAGGATCACCATCAAGATGCCGGTCCAGGTCGGCAGCCAGCTCGGCGACAGATCCATATCGCTCGGCGCGGTCTTTGGAAAGACACTTCAAGGTGATCGCGTCAAGATTCCCCTTCAACTCGGCCTGTAATTCCTTTGGTGCTAACTCACGATCGCGGAACACCTGAGGCTTTTTGTCGACCAATTTCAGCAAGCGGCTGCTTGGCAATTCGATCGACCGAGTCTGGATGATTTCACGAATCGAAAGCATGTTCTTTGATTTCAAGTCTTCCAATTCAAAGGGCGTGGAGCCGGTCAATAGCTCGAATAAAATCGCGCCCAGTGAATAGATGTCCGTTCGAGTATCGTGATCGTTGCCTTGCGTATCGGTTTGCTCGGGACTCATGTATTCAGGCGTACCGATCATGCAAGCGAGCTTGGTCAGATCCGTTTGGCCCGAAACGTGACCATGGGTGGCTTTGGAAACACCAAAGTCGATCACCTTGGAGTGAAACTCGCCGTCTTTTCGAGACACCAGGATGTTGGACGGTTTCAAATCGCGATGGATAAGGCCTTTTTGATGCGCGTGTTGGATTGCATTGCAAAGTTCGCGAAAAATCGACAGCCGCTGATCGATGGTCAGTCGTTGCTCGTCACAGAAGACGGTAATCGGCTCGCCAGACACCAACTCCATGGCAAAAAACGGACGGCCTGTCTTGGTCGCACCCGCGTCGAAGACTTTCGTGATGCCACGGTGGTCCATCACTGCGAGCGCCTGACGTTCTGCCGCGAAACGGGCGACGAAGCTCTTTGTGTCCATCCCCAGCTTGATAACTTTCACCGCGACACGGCGACGAATCGGCTCTTTTTGTTCGGCAAGGTAAACGTCGCCCATCCCGCCGGAACCCAGCAGTCGCACCAGATGGTATTGTCCAATGGTTTGACCAGTAAGGTCGGCCGGTTGGTCTTCGCTGTAAGTGATATTGCCGTCGCGATCCAGGCTCACTTCGCGGTCCAAAATGAAACTGTTGCCGTTCTGCAGATCCAATAACTGCTGGACGCGATCGCGAAGGTTGACGTTGTCGCCGCAGGCTTGATAGACATAATCAAGCCGCGCAACTGGCGAAGCGACCTCGAGGGCTTCGAGAAATATCTCCTGTTCGCGTATGTCAACGGTTCGCACGACTCAGTCTTGCTCCTGCTCGGAGATGTGCCGCTGAAGCCATGCTCTTGCATACGCCCAAAATCGGTCGGCAGTCCGCGGCGGAATGTCTAGAACCTTGGCAGCTTCGTTAAGCTTCATTCCGCCAAAGAACTTCAGCTTTACCAGTTCAGCTTTTGTCTTGTCTAACAATTCCAGTTCGGACAAAGCTTCATCGAGCGCCAACAGTTCGTCGGATTCCGAATTCATCTCAGCGATGTCATCCAAGCAAACTCGTTTTGCATTGCCACCACGCTTCTTTCGATTCTTGCGACGGGCATGATCGATCAGGATCCTTCGCATCGCTTCGGACGCAGCACCAAAAAAGTGGGCTCGGTTTTCCCACGTGTCTGAATTGGTTCCAACCAACCGCATGTAGGCTTCGTGAACCAGCGCGGTCGGCTGAAGCGTATGCCCAATTTGTTCACTCGCCAAACGCGAAGCGGCAAGTCGCTTGAGGTCGCTGTAGATCACCGGAAGCAGGTCATCGGTCGCGCTCGCTTCCCCTGCGGCGACAGCTTGGATAATTAGCGTTACGTCATTCATAAGTCGCAGAGGCTTAGCTCTTTCCTTGCCGACAACGGCACTCAATAGGGCGAGTCTGGATGGTGCCGACTGGGGCGAGGCACAGCTATTGGATTGGGTGATTAGAAACACAGTGAGTGATCACAAGCCCACTGGTCCATTGTAAATGTTGTTGGCGAAATTGTGGATTCGCTGGTGATTTTTCGGAAAAAACACCAAAACGCGGGCGATCTATCAGGTACAGGTGGCCTGATGCTCATTTCCCGACGGCTGTGAAGTATCGGATCGCCATACGCCGACCGCCTCCAACGCATTTCTTACCTGGACGACGAACGAGCAACCTGCACCATGCCGAGCCTTGTGGGTAAACTGATCCACCCTCGCTGGTGCTTTTTGGAGTTGCGCTTTTACCTCAGGCACTGGTTTTTGGTAACCCGATGCGTGAGTGAGGGACAGAGTCAATATTGATTGTCCCTCACGAACGCTTCGGGTTACCAGAAAAACGCAACTTCAAAACCGGTGCTCCAGCGTTGAAAAGATCCAAACCAAACTTAAGTCTTGATATGAATCCAGAGTATCCATTGAAACTGATGAAACTGACGTGTCTGCTGTGTGGCGTTTTCGTGGTGGCAGGGCAGACAACCGCAGCGGCAGCGGACCAGCCAAATGTGATCTACATCAATACCGATGACTGGGGTATCGGAAAGGTTCCGCCTTACAAGCTGGACGATGCCAGTATGAAAATCATCAAGACGCCCAATCTTGATAAGCTGGCCGCGGGAGGGATGAAGTTCACTAGAGCTTATGCGGGTAACGCAGTATGTGGCCCATCTCGCTGCAGTCTGATAACGGGAAAACATGGTGGCCACGCAGCCTGGCGTGCTAACCATGGAGGCACTCCCGTCGCCAAGTGGCCGCCAGCCTACCCGATGCTGGGCGAAGTCGCGCGAAAGGCCGGCTACACCACAGCAGGATTCGGCAAGTTAAGCATGGGCGGTTCTCACAAGCCCGAGACGATCACTCACACCGGTTGGGATTACTGGCTTGGCTACCTGGGGCACGTTGATTGCCGAAGTTTTTACAACTCCTACATCTGGGAAAATGGCGTCAAAATTCCGATTCCAGAAAACGATCGCAAAAAGATCCGCGAGCATGTCCCCGTCCTTGGCGAACACGGTGTCTTTTCGGAAGACCTGTACACCGACAAGATCATTGAGTTCATGACCAAGAACAAAGAGAAACCGTTCTTTGTGTACTTTGCCAGCACGGTTCCGCACGGCGATGCATCAACCGTTCCGTTTAACGGCTTGTGGACTCCTTCGGTGGAAGGCTACGACAAACTCGG
>CAYNNP010000045.1:30812-32437 GCA_964398215.1 uncultured Pirellulaceae bacterium
CAATGGACAACTCAGTACGACCTGATGCCAACTTTGGCAGATGCCGGTGGGCTTCCCAAGTCTCCCGAGATGGACGGCATTTCGATCCTGCCGACACTCAAAAACATGCCCGAACAGCAGGCAGATCGTGAGTATCTTTACTGGGAGTTCTATGAACGGGCGAAACAGCAAGCCGTTCATTTAGACAAATGGAAAGGCTACCGAATCAATGGCCTGAAGGGAAAAATCGAACTCTACGATTTGTCCACCGACATCGCCGAAGAAAACGACGTCGCTTCCAGCCATCCGGAGGTCGTCAAACGCATTGCCAAGATCATGCGTGACGAGCACGAAACGCACCCAAATAAGAGATGGCAACTGCCGGGTTTAGACTGATCCGTCCCGGCCTGATTCGCTCGGGCGATCAAATCTTGCTGAAATTCTGAGAATGCCATTTTTTGTTGGCGCTTTGTGGATGTGTTCCGACGCATGACCACTTGAAGCTCGCGATATGCACCATGCAGGCCCGTTTTCTCAGGAGAATTTATGTCGACGGCTAGTGATAATACCCAGATGCAATCGGATGACGTTGCCAAGATCGACCGTCTTGGAGCCGTTTATCAGGAACTGAAAGACGAACTGGGAAAAATCATCGTCGGTCAGGACGACGTGATCGAGCGTTTGGCCATTTGCTTATTTGCTCGAGGCCACGCTCTGTTGATGGGCGTGCCGGGGCTGGCCAAGACGCTTTTGATTAGCAGTCTCTCGGAAACCATGTCGCTGGATTTTTCTCGTATCCAGTTCACGCCCGACCTGATGCCGATGGACATCACCGGCACCGACATCCTGCAAGACGGCGCCGGCAAACGAGAATTCGAGTTCATCAAGGGCCCTGTGTTTGCCAACATCGTTTTGGCCGACGAAATCAACCGTGCTCCGGCAAAAACCCAAGCGGCGATGCTCGAAGCGATGCAGGAACACAAAGTCACCGCGGCCGGAAAAACATTCCAACTCGACAAACCGTTTTTCGTTCTTGCGACACAAAACCCGGTCGAACAAGAAGGAACGTATCCGCTGCCAGAAGCTCAGCTTGATCGCTTTATGTTTTTGATCGAGGTGGATTATCCCAACCGCGACGAGGAAATCCAAATCGCAAGACGAACAACGGGCGGTCAATTTCCAAAACTGAACAACATCATTTCAGGCGAACAAGTCATCGAGTTTCAAGAGCTGGTTCGGCGTGTTCCGGTTCCTGACTACATCTACGAATTCGCAGTCGACCTAACACGCAGGTCGCGACCAAATTCCGAAGACGCACCTGATTGGATGAAACCGTTGGTCGGTTGGGGCGCCGGTCCTCGTGCGGTTCAGTATCTAATTCTTGGCGCCAAGTCGCGAGCGGCACTTCATGGCAGTTACATCGTTCGCCTAGAAGACATACTGGAAGTTGCCGAGCCAGTACTTAGCCACCGCGTCTTAACAACATTCGCCGCCGAATCCGAAGGCATGAATAGCCGCGACGTCGTCCGCCGGTTGGTGGACGATCTAAGCAAAGAAGGTTAACGGTTCGTCGCGACCAAACGTTCGCGTGTGAATCCGTAGCTGGACTCGCCAGAGTTCAGGCATGAGGCGACCGAGATCTCACG
>CAYNNP010000046.1:0-31938 GCA_964398215.1 uncultured Pirellulaceae bacterium
CTCGCCCTTGGATCACTATTCAGCTTGAACAACGGTCACCGATCCTTGGAACGCTTCATTCGCTCGCTGCCTGGGCAGAGAGCAAGCGAACTGAAACGTATTCCTCAAGAATATTTGAACCAGTTTGTTGATTTCTCTGAAGGTCAGAGCTCGATTACCACCTGGGTTCCCGATGCTGGATCGGATCACCTAGCACCTCGGCTGACGTGGTTGAACGATCAAATCGAAGTGCTTAGACAGCAACATTCAGAGCTTCGTTTCTCATACAACCGCCGCGACTTCGAACCGATCCATTTGGGCGGCACGTTGATCGGCGATTTAGCACGTAGCCTTCTTACCGCTGCCGTGCTATGCACGCTTGTCATTGCGATTGGTTTTCGGTCATGGCGTTTAGGATTGATCGCATTGTTGCCCAATTGCCTGCCGTTGATCGCAACTGGCTGCTTGATGTCACTGATCGGCATCCCACTACAATTGACAAGTGTGACGGTATTCGCGATCGCTTTGGGCATCGCTGTTGACGATACCATTCATGTGTTACAGCGATACAAGCTTTCGAGTTCGCAAGATAACGAAACTCGAGTTGTCGAAACGCTCATCCATGTTGGCCGACCGATTTGTTTGACGACTGTTATTTTAGCGGTCGGGCTCAGCGTCGTCCTTCTAAGCCGAATTCCTGCGATGAATCAATTCGGGCTTCTATTCATTGCATCGCTGCTTTGGGCCTTGATCGGCGATTTGTTTCTGCTACCGGCGATGCTGAAAAGGTGGGGCAACGCGAGTTAATTTCCCGCTGCGGCCTTAACGTGCGGGCCAGGCGATCAGTGTCTTTCCCGCTGCGTCTTTCAGTTTTAAATCTTCGATTACTGCAGAACCTTTGCCGTTGCTGACATCGATTCGCAGTTGGTTGATTACTTTTTTAGTGGGTAGGTCGATCGAAACGTCTTGCCATTCGCCGTTTGCATTGACGGCAAATTCGACATGTGTTCCTTTGGGCAGCGTTTTCTTGTCCGTTGTGTAATAGATGTCACCGCCGCCCTGCTGCCCATCCAGCAACCGGAACGTCAGCTTGTATGGGCCGGCTGACAGGTCGCTTCCACGAAGGTCCATTGCGATGCCCGGGTCATCGCCGCTGAAGGTCAGACGCAGTTGGTTACCGGTAGATTTGAGCTGCGTATTCTTGCGGGCGCGAATGCGTTTGCCTTTTGATTTCTTTGGCTTCGCTTGCGATTTTTCAAACGATCGATGGTTCGGATCCATGCCTTTGAAACTCGTCCATTCTGGATGCATGTGCGGAAGCTTGGCGCTGGTTGCGGGGGCGTAGGCTGACTGCCGCGCGTGCAGTACGTTTTGGGCCATGTCAGTCCATTGCCGAACCATTGAATCCAAACGCTCGGGTTCTTTTTGGGCAAGATTTTCGAGCTCGGAGCGATCATTGGCAACGTTGTACAGCTCCCATGCTTGACCACGAAAACTGACGGCTTTCCAGTCGCCATCGCGCAAGCCACGATCACTTGCGAACAGAAAATGAATCGGTTCAGGGCGTTGTAGCGTATCACCCTTCAAAATTGGCATCAGAGAAACACCGGAAACCGGACGCAGGACTCGGTCAGGCCATTTGTTGGGGATCGTGGATTCGGTGATGTCTGCTAACGTCGGTAGAACGTCGATCAAGTGCGCGGGTTGGTGGATAATGCTGCCAGGCTTCGTTTTTAAACCAGCGGGCCAGTGGATGATTCCAGGAGTCGAAACACCGCCTTCGAATTGATTCTGTTTGTAGTATCGGAACGGTGTGTTACGCGCCCAAGCCCAACCGGTCGAATCGCCGTGCGAGACGTCGCCGTTGGTCGGTTCCGCATCCAGAGTTGGTTTTCGCCGATCGTAGGGACAGGCTCCGTTGTCGGACACGAACAGTATCATCGTGTTGTTCAGTTCGTCGTTTTTCTTTAGGTCATCGATCAGCCGGCCGACTTCCTGGTCAACACGATCGATCATCGCCGCCAACGTTGCCATGCGATCGGCTTCGTATTTCTGTCGCCAAGGCTGCATGCTTTCCCAGGCAGGCAAATGCTCGGGGCGCGGGCTGGTCTGCAGCTCTTTTGGCAACAGCCCAAGTTGTTTTTGTTTCTTAGCTCGGGCAGCATGCACTTTGTCCCAACCATGGTCATACTTACCTTTGTATTTCGCGTAGTCTTGGGGCAAGGCATGTAGCGGTGCATGAGGGGCATTGAAAGCGACGTACAAGTACCAGGGTTGTTTTGTTTGACGGGCTTCTGTCAGGAACTGCAGGCCGTAATCAATGTCGGCAACCGTGGTATAGAAACCTTTCTCCGGTACCTTCCAGGGTTCACCGTTGAGCCGAAAAGTTTTGTCGCCTTTGAAGAAGTTGCAAGCGCCGCTCAAGTGCCCGAAGTAACGCTGGAACCCAAAATCGGTTGGTTGCTTCTTTAGATGCCACTTACCTGTCATGGCAGTAAAATAGCCGTTTGCACCCAATACTTCTGCCGATGTAACCGCGTGCGACATCGTGGTGTCACCAGCCGCGATGCAGTATTGGCCTGACAACAAAGAGACGCGCGAGGAATGACATTTTGCGGTGTTGTAAAATTGCGAAAACCTGAGCCCGTTGCCAGCAAGACGATCGAGGTTGGGGGTTTCGATTTCGCTGCCGTAGCATCCCAGATCCGAGTACCCCAGGTCATCGACCATGATGACAACAACATTGGGCCGATTTGCAAATGATGGATCGCTGATACAGCAGGCGATGGCAAAGAGGCAGATCGTGGTCAACGGTTTGAACATGTTTGGTTCCAAGATTGAAAGAAAGCTGAACGCTCAAACGCCAGTTCTGCTGGAGACACATTTTACTTTGCAACTGCCGCAACCGCCGCTGGAACATCCGCCAGTTTTGGTGCCACAGTCAGGGCCGCAGCCTTCGGCAAGTTGCTGGGCGACTGCTTGAGACTGCACGATAGATTCGTAGACTTCGGCGATTTTCGTTTTGCTGGACTCAGCGATTTCGTCGACATCACCCAGGAAATGCAGAATCAATGTGCCATCGAAAAGGTGATCTATGTCCAGCAAAGTCGATGAAGAGCCGAGTTCCGCCAAATGAACGCGGCATTTCTCGATCGCGGTTGGTTTGTCTCGCTCAAGTCGTCCGACCAAGATTTCGTCCTGCTCGTCCGCCGTTCGCAGTACATTGACGGCTGTTTTGGCGACCGCATCGCCCTTCACGGGCCCCAGGACGCTTGCGATCTCCAATCCACGGTTGGTGCGTACGAGCACTCGGTCGTTTCGCTCAAGCGCCATGCTTGCCTTGCCGACATGGACATGCCCCAGGGAACCGATGCGAAGAAAAAACGTACTCAAGTGGCAATTGTCCCTTAAAAAAATGGCCGACTTGTGAAGCCAGCCTTTGCCGTTCAACATATACGGCTCGCGGGAAGCGACGAAATTGGATCGATCGCCCCTTATTTGATAACTCAGGATACCGGAATATACACCAGATGTCGGTGAATTTGGATCAACAAGTCGCTCCTGGCACGACTGATTTGCCCGCTTATATCCGTTTTGAACAAATGGCGGATCGCGTTTTGGCGGGCGAATCGATTACGCACGAAGAAGCTCTTTCAATTTTAAATGCTGACGACGACGAAGTTTTGCCGTTGTTGTCGGCCGGTTTCCGGATCCGCCAAAAGCACTTTGGCAAGACGGTGCAGCTGTATTTTTTGATGAACGCAAAGAGCGGTCTCTGCCCAGAGGATTGTCACTATTGTAGTCAGTCGAAAATTTCGACCGCTGATATTCCCAAGTACAACATCCTGAAACGCGACCGTTTGATGGACGCTGCAAAGATCGCATCAGAGCGCGGCGCGAAGACCTATTGCTTGGTGATATCGGCACGTGGTCCGAATGAACGCGAGATGAAAGCTGTCGAAGAAATCGTGCCAGAGATCAAGGAGAAGTATGACTTGGATGTTTGTGCTTGCCTCGGTCTGCTTTCGCGCGAGCAGGCCGATCGGCTCAAGTCCTGTGGTGTTGATCGGGTCAACCACAATTTAAATACAAGCGAAGAGCACTACGCAGATATCTGTACGACCCACACGTACGCCGATCGCGTGCAAACATTGCGTCACGTTCGCGACGCTGGAATGGAAATGTGCAGTGGCGGAATCATTGGCATGGGAGAATCGCTGGATGATCGCGTGTCGATGGCTCGGGATTTGCGTGAACTTGGCGTGCAATCGATTCCACTGAACTTCCTGAACTCGATCGAAGGTACTCCGCTAGAAAAGAACGAGGAATTGACTGCACAGGATTGCTTGCGAGCGCTGGCGATGTTTCGATTCGTCAATCCTGATCGTGAGTTAAGAATTTCGGGCGGACGAGAGCTTCATCTCCGAACTCTTCAACCGTTGGGACTTTACGTTGCCAACAGCGTTTTCGTCGGCGACTACCTGACGACTCAAGGCCAAGCACCCGATGAAGACTACAAGATGATCAAAGATCTTGGGTTCGATGTAACAACGTCGGTCGAGTAGCTGTTTGATTGGCGATCAACCAATTTCGTCATCGATACTCGTTTGACGCTCCAGGCATCTCGGTCCCACCAAATTGGTGGGCTGGGTGGTAGCAAAAACCTGATTCTGTTGCCCCACCAACAAATGCAACTTCAGGTTGAAGATCAAGTATCATAGGCGTCATGTCTGTGAGCACTTGTTCGCGAAACACACCGGTGGGTTATCTAATGCGTTGGTCCTTTCTATTGCTGGTTGCGTTGCTTTCTGTCTCAGCAAACGCCGAAGACAAGCAGCCGAATTTCATTGTCATCTTTTGTGACAATCTCGGGTATGGCGATATCGAGCCGTTTGGTTCAACAGTTCATCGCACTCCTAACTTGAATCAGATGGCTGCCGAGGGCAGAAAGTTCACGCACTTTTGTGTTACTGCTGGGGTTTGTACGCCATCGCGCGCGAGCTTGATGACCGGTTGCTATTCGCAGCGCGTCGGCATGCACACGAACAAACGTGACGGATGGGTACTGCGACCGTTGTCACGCTACGGTTTGGCGCCCAGTGAGACCACAATCGCAGAATCACTGAAAGAACAAGGTTACGCAACCGCCATCGTTGGCAAATGGCACTTGGGTGACCAAGCGGAGTTTCTGCCAACGCGGCAAGGTTTCGATTGGTTCTTTGGTGTGCCCTATTCCGACGACATGACAGCACGAAAGTGGACTGACGGATCGCAGTGGCCGCCATTGCCGTTGATGGAAAACGAAAACGTCATCGAGGCTCCTTGTAACCGAGACAGCCTGACAAAGCGTTATACCGAACAGGCGATGCAGTGGATCGCAGAACACAAAGACCAACCGTTCTTTTTGTATTTTCCACAGGCAATGCCCGGTAGCACGAAGAAGCCGTTTGCAAGTCCACAGTTCAAGGGCAAGAGCAACAATGGGCCTTGGGGTGATTCAATCGAAGAACTTGATTGGTCCTTGGGCGTCATGCTTGATCAACTGAAAGAACTGAAGATCGCGGATAACACACTTGTTGTCTGGACCTCCGACAATGGAGCGCCAATCAATCGCGATGGAACACCAACGCGCGGTCTGAATCGTCCACTTCACGGCCGCGGTTACTCGACGGCAGAAGGGGCTTTTCGAGTTCCCACGATCGTTTGGCAACCTGGGACGGTTCCCGAGGGAACCGTGTGCGACGAACTGGCGACGACGATGGATCTGTTGCCAACGTTCGCGAAACTTGCGGGAGGCAGTGCCCCGAGCGACCGAAAGATTGACGGCAAAGACATCGCACCGTTGTTGTTCGGCGAACAAGGTGCCAAGTCTCCTTACGATGCCTTTTACTATTATCACCAAGACCAACTGCAAGCCGTTCGTAGTGGGAAATGGAAACTCTTTTTGCCGGTCACTGCCGCAGGGCATCCGCACTTTTCCAAGAAAAACGAGCCCCAGCCATTGCTGTTCGATGTGGTCAACGACATTTCCAGCGAGAACAATGTTGCTGAAAAACATCCCGACGTGGTCAAACGATTGATGGCGATCGCTGACCAGGCAAAACAGGATCTTGGTGATAAAGGATCCAAGGGCAGCGGGCAGCGCGAACGCGGGGAAATTGCTGAAGGCACAGAACCGGTGCCGCTATTGCTGCAAAAGAACGCGTTGCAGATGATCGAATCGAATCGCGGAGGCCGCCATTGGGTTGATGCCGAAACCGCGCCCCCAAAATCTCCCGCCGAATCGATGCAGGCAATGCAAGTCGAAAATGGTGTCGAGGTTCAGTTGGTTGCTGCTGAGCCGCTGGTTCGTGATCCGGTCGCCATTACATTCGACCACCTTGGGAACTTATACGCCGTTGAATACTCGGACTATCCGATTGGCCCTGCCGACGGTGGTGACCCGCTGTCCAAGATCGTGATGTTGGAAGATACCGATGCCGACGGAAGGATGGACAAACGGCATGTGTTCGCGGATAAATTGAATTTTGCTCATAGTGCGATGCCATTCCGAGACGGTTTACTGGTTGGGGCGCAAACTCAAATCCTGTTTTTGAAAGACACCGATGGTGACCATGTTGCGGACGTTCGCCAAGTTTGGTTTGACGGATTTCGACCCGCGCATGCACAGATGCAAATTGGTAACCCACGATGGGGAATGGATAATTGGATCCACTTTAATTACGGGCCCGGCGACGTTTCGCGAACGGACGATTTCGATTCAATAGGCGATGGCGACTTGAAGACCGTGACCAAGAAATTGCCACGCAAAGAGTTTCGGTTTGATCCGCAGACGGGAAACTTTGAAGCGGACAGTGGATTGGGCCAATTTGGAAACACCATTGATCGTTGGGGCAACCGATTCTACTGCACCAATCGCAATCCGATCATGACGACATTGCTTTCGCCTGCGACGATCGCGCGGAACCCGTTTCACTTGATCCCCAAAGCCTATTATGACGTTGCGAAATCGGGCGGCGAGACAAAGGTCTTTCCGTTGGTGGCGATGAAAAGTAACTATCTTTCTCACGCAGGCACTCACACCTCGGCATGTGGCACAACCGCATACCTGGGCGACGTGCTCTCGGGCGACTTTCAACAAAGCGTATTCGTCTGTGAACCGATCGGGCACTTAGTGACTCGCAGTGTCGTTCGCCAAGCGGGACCGATCTTGAAAGCAACACGAGCAAAACAAAAACAAGACTTCGTCGCGTCCACAGATACTTGGTTTCGTCCAGCAAGCCTAGCCACAGGACCCGACGGGGCGTTGTACATGGCCGATATGTATCGTTTGTGGGTCGAGCACCCCAAGTTCTTGCCACCAGAAATCTCCGCAAAACTCGATTGGCGCGCGGGCGAGGATCGCGGCCGAATCTATCGCTTTGTATCCAGCGGTTCCAAGCCATCACGCTACGACCCGCCAAAGCAGCCTAGTGATTATGTGAAAATGCTGAAGTCTCCCAACAGTTGGCGTCAGTACACGGCACAGCGTTTGTTGATCGAAGGTCAGTCGGTCGACATGGCTGGTCCCATTGTCAAACTACTGAATCATCCGTTGGCAACAACGCGGCTGCACGCTTTGTGGACACTAAAGGGGCTTGGCAAACTGGAGGTATTTCACGTTGTCGATCGATTGGCTGACCCGCAACAGCATGTTCGCGCGGATGCAGTAAAACTGGCGATCGGTTTCATGGGCGATTCGAATGTACGATCGAAACTTCGCAGCCTGACGATGGATCCGTCGCCTGCAGTGCGTTTTCAAGTTGCTTTGGCGTTGGGTGATTCGACCGAAGGCTCGGCCGCCCAGGACTTGGCGTCACTTGCACGAGGAGACGGCGACGATCAGTGGTTTGCGCATGCGATTCTTTCATCATCACGGAATCACAGTGGCCAGATCATTGCGTCACTGGTTTCAGATGACGAATTTTTGAAGTCAGGAAACAATTCGCAAATTCGATTGATCAACCAGTTGGCGACTGTTGCCGGTGCGCGTGGTGATATCGAAGAACTGCAGCAATTGAGCAAATTGTTAGCAATGAATTCAGAAAGTGGATGGTGGAAGGCGGCGATCATTGGTGGCTTGGGCAACGGTCTGGGACGTCATCGAGGATCGCTTGGCAGAACGTCACTTGCCAAGCTCATTGCGTCGCCACCAGCCGAACTGACCGACTTGGCGAAAGTGATCGCTGGCCAGCTGAAATTGAATCAAGCGATCTCGCTGGATAAATCGCAGCCGCCTGCAGACCGGATTGCCGCGATCGAACTACTGGGATTTCAGCCTTCAAAGCAATCGACCAAAACGCTGGTCGAATTGATCTTGCCGAACCAACCGCAAGCGATCCAGCTGGCCGCGATCAATGCTTTTTCTGCCAGCGGATCGAAGGACACCGCAAAGGAAATTTTGTCTCGCTGGCAAGAACTTGGACCAGTTGTTCGAGGCCCAGCATTGACGACGCTCTTACAAAAGGTCGAATCGACAAAAATGGTCTTGCAGGCAATCAGCAGTGGCGAAATGAGAACATCTGCGCTGAGTATCGACCAGCGAGTCCGATTGTTAAAGCATCGTGACAAAGAGGTCTTGAAGACCGCTGAAAAGTTGTTGGGCGGAGCGGTTTCCTCGAACCGAAAGAAAGTCGCCAAAAGTTACCAGCGATCACTCGAACTGGTAGCGTCCAGAGAAGCTGGACACAGTGTCTATAAAAAAGTCTGCGCGGGTTGCCACAAAATCAACGGCGAAGGACACAGCACAGGGCCAGACCTAAGTGATACTCGCAATCGTTCAAAGCTCGCATTGCTGTATGACATTTTGGATCCGAATTCCAAGGTAGAACCAAGATTCACGGCGTATTCGATTTTGGTCGACGACGGCAACGTATTCAACGGATTGATCGCATCGGAAACGGATGACGCGATAGTTCTGAACATGGCGGAAGGGAAACAGAAGACGATCAATCGCGATGAAATCGAAAAGATCAAAATCAGCCAGGTTTCGCTGATGCCCGAAGGAGTCGAGAAGGATGTGTCGGTACAGCAAATGGCCGATTTATTAGAGTTCTTGAAGCCGAGTTCATAGCGACAGCGCGGATCGCACCTCTGAATTGATAGAATCAGGCCCCCAAATCCATTACCCAATTGGTGAAAAAGATGAAGTTTCGATTGTCCGTTGTTTGCTGGCTGCTTGCAGTTGCGAATGTTGCGTTTGCCGATCGCCCGATTTTCCAAGACGACTACAGCAAGGCAAAGCACGAACTGCGCAGTCCGTCACGCGGCGAATGGAAAATCGAAAAAGGAATTGCTTCGGTTACTCAGGATGAAGAGCTCTACAAGAAGTATAAAAACCACGGTCCAATCATGATCTACAACGTGGCTCATGATGACGCCATGGCTGAGGTGACTTTCAAACCAAATGGATGCAAAGCTGTCGTATTCACGATGGATGCCAAAACGGGCGGGCACGCGTTTCGAGTCAAACTTTCTCCCAAAGCGGCAGGTGCGGTGCTGACCTACATCAAGGAGAAAGGGGCGGAGAAAGCTACCCCCGTGTTCTTAGACAAGACACTGCCGAAGCTGAACGAAAACGAGTGGACGACACTAAAGGTAAAGGTGGTTGGTAGCGAAGCCGTTGTGATGGTTGGGGACAAGACTTTCAAAGTAAAGCACGAAAAAATCGACCAGGCAAAGAAAGTAGCAAAGCTAGGATTTTCCTTCGGAAGCCTACAGATCAAGCAATTCAATCTGACCTCGCTGTAAAAGCGATCGCAGTAAAAAGCACGCATGGTTTGATCTTAGCGGATGTGGCCAAGATCCAATGCGAAATGCCGGCTCTTTGATTTCGGACGAGCTTGAGCCAGCTTGACCATCAAGGCAAGTGCGAGGACAAGTAGCGGCCACGTCCAAACTTGGACTTTTACAAACTGTCGAAAATCACCACCAGTTCGCCCGAACCAATGGACAAGCTCGCTTGCATCAGCCCCAGGTTGTTGGGTACCACAAGACAAACCGTTGATAGCGAGGTCAACGAGAAAAGTGATGCACAACCAACTGTTAACTGAATAGACAAAGAGAGCCAGCAGTCCAGCCAACGCCGTATAGTCAAAAAGCAATCGCAGTCTCGCTTTTTGCTTCGGGAGTCTCTGGATTTGGCGTGCACTCAAACTGCCAAGCATGAGTGTCAAGATCCAAAAACTGACGGCAACTGCAGACTCTAACGAGCCGATTCCTGCTTCATCCTCTCCCCACGCTAGCTGATCGTACTGATAGGGCACATGAGCACGGTAGATTGAAAACGCCAGACTTGAAAGCAGGCAAACGAGCAGAGTCTTTCTGCCCCAGTGATCACGTCGAAACAACTGTTGGATCAAACCGAATCCGACGAAAAACGTGAGCACACCTAAGAAAAAATGCAACATCGTCGGATGCACACGACAAGCACATAGGCCAAACCCAATGGCTGATGTGTAGCCAATCATCGTGCTAGTTGAAAAGCGAAAATTCGTCGATCTCACAGTGGGCTCCTACCCAGGCTGGCATGAAACGAACAATTTCAAGGCGACGATTTTGTCGGTTCGCAAAAATAAACGCCTAACCAACATGGGCTAGCTAGGGCTGTGTTTCAACCAAACGTTGTGGTGTCGCCTTTCGTAGCACGGCTGTCCCAGCCGTGAATCCTCGACTCGGAGAGTCGAGCTACTATGGGTGCGATCCCAATTTACGCTGTGACGCAGTACTAACCTCTCCGACCTAATGCGTTTAGCCTCAAAGTCCGAAAATAAGTTCGGTCGAATACGAGGCCTGAGTGACATGATCACCAACTGCGTTACAGGACACTAGTGCGAAACATTTAAACCTCGTAGCGATTGCCGTAAAAGCGCGCATAGTTTGATCTTAGTGGATCGTGGATTCGCCGAATTGAGGTTATCATTTTGGCCCTTCACATCCTTGGGATTCCGATTTAGGTCAACAAGATGCAACGTAGACGACTGGGTAGCAGCGGGGTTGCTGTTACCGATATTTGCATGGGCACGATGACATTTGGTGAGCAATGCGATGAATCGCTTAGTCACCAGATCTGTGATCGTGCGTGGGAAGCCGGTATCGATTTCTTCGATGCTGCGGAACTTTATCCGGTGCCTCCTAGCGCAGAAAAATTCGGCGTGACGGAAGAGATTTTCGGCCGCTGGTTGAAAACAAAACCGCGCGAAGCCGTTATCGTGGCAACAAAAGTCACGGGGCCTGGGCACGGATGGTTCACGCCTCCCGTTCGCCACGGTCGCACTGCTTTGGATCGAACTCAAATCGTTCAAGCGTGCGAGGATTCGTTGCGGCGACTGGATACCGAATACATCGATCTTTATCAGACTCACTGGCCAGACCACGGGATGCCTTACGAGGAGGTGCTGGGAGTTCTGACGGAACTGCGCGACGAGGGAAAGGTTCGTGTCATCGGAGCCAGCAACGAAACATCCTGGGGCATGATGAAGGCTTGTTGGGCTGCCGATGTCTGTGGCGTCGACCGCTACGAAACGGTGCAGAATAATTTCAGTTTGATCAATCGTCGTTGTGAAAGTGAACTGGCGCAGGTTTGTCGCCAAGAGGGAGTGAGTCTGTTGCCGTACTCGCCACTTGGTGGTGGCGTACTGACAGGCAAGTACCAAGACGGGGCTCCCGAGGGGGCTAGATTCACAGCGTACTTGAAAGGCGGCGGTGAGCGGCAAAAGGCGATGGCCCAGCGCTTTGTAAACGATCGAACACTGGAGACAACGCGCCGGCTAACTGAGATCGCACAATCAATTGGAACAACCGTCACGGCATTGTCGGTCGCATGGAGCCGACAACATGACTTTGTGGCTTCGACGATCATTGGCGCGACCTCAATCAGTCAACTGAATGAGTCACTTGAGGCAGCCGATTTGATACTGGACGATGAAACAATGGCGCGGATTGACCAGGTTGACTGTGAGATCCCAACACCGATGACGGAAGATGGTTTACGCCGTCTATAACTTTTTAACTTTGAAACTTTTGGTCTGTAACTTCCTCTCTTTCACAAAAATTTTGATTTCATGAACGCTGACGTTTTTCGCGGTTGCATTCCCGCATTGATGACACCATGCAATGCCGATCGTACGCCGAATTTCGATGCTCTGGTTCGAAAGGGCACTGAACTGATGGATGCTGGCATGAGCGGTGTCGTCTATTGTGGATCCATGGGCGATTGGCCGTTGCTGAGCGATGCTGATCGTAAAACTGGCGTGCAGCGGTTGGTCGAAGCGGGGATTCCGGTAGTCGTCGGCACCGGAGCAATGAATTCCAAAATGGCAATCGATCATTCGGCGCATGCGGCGGCGGTTGGCGCGGCAGGCTTGATGGTGATTCCACGAGTTTTGTCACGCGGAATTTCATCAATCGCCCAGCGACATCACTTTGCCGGAATCTTGTCCGCCGCACCAAACCTGCCAGCGGTTATTTACAACAGTCCGTATTACGGATTCGAGACGAAAGCAGATTTGTTTTTTGATCTCACATCTGAATTCCAGAACTTGGTTGGATTCAAGGAATTCGGTGGCGCCGATTCATTGAGCTATGCGGCCGAGCACATTACCAGCGGCTGCGACAAGCTGGTTTTGATGGCGGGAGTCGACACCCAGGTTTTTCATGGGTTCGTGCACTGCGGTGCTGCCGGCGCGATCACGGGAATCGGCAACTGCTTGCCCGCGGAAGTGTTGAAACTGGTTTCATTGTGTGAACGCGCTGCGGCCGGTGATGTAGAAGCACGTCGGTTGGCTAAGGAACTTGATGACGCATTGATCGTCCTGTCGACTTTTGACGAAGGCCCTGATTTGGTCTTGTACTACAAGTACATTTGTTTTGTGCTTGGCGATGCAGACTATGAATTGCACTTCAATGAAACCGATGCATTGAGTGCAAGCCAGCGAGGTTTTGTTGAATCGCAGCTCAAGCTATTCCGTGATTGGTATGCGGCTTGGCCTGGAAAAGACTATTAAATCGCGATCGGAAATATGCCAAAGCGAATACGTGTGATCGATTCCCATACGGCTGGT
The DNA here is from genome assembly GCA_964398215.1 of uncultured Pirellulaceae bacterium. Taxonomy (GTDB): domain Bacteria; phylum Planctomycetota; class Planctomycetia; order Pirellulales; family Pirellulaceae; genus CAYNNP01. Next base: position 13,080 of record CAYNNP010000046.1, read on the forward strand.
GAACCGACTCGGGTCATTGTGTCCGGTGGTCCCGACCTGGGCGATGGCCCGTTGGATCATCGTTTGCAACGCATGCGTAGCGAGTTTGATCACTACCGTACGACCACGGTCCGAGAGCCGCGAGGGGCGGATGTTTTAGTGGGCGCGATCCTGTGTCCGCCGCATGACGATCGCTGCGACGCGGCGGTGATCTTTTTTAACAACGTCGGGTACTTGGGGATGTGCGGCCACGGCATGATCGGAGTCGTACGTACGCTTTTGCATCAGAATTCCAGCACGCAACCAAAAGAACTGACGATTGAAACTCCTGTTGGCATTGTGAAGTGCGTCGTCAATGAAGACAGTTCGGTTACGATCGACAATGTTGACAGCTTTCGCAAGGCACATGACGTCTCGATTGAAGTCGACGGGGTGGGGACGGTTGTTGGTGATGTCGCTTGGGGTGGCAACTGGTTCTATTTAGTTAATCAGCCGAAAATGCTGTTGTCGCTGGCCGATGTCAAGCAACTGCAAGCGGTGGCTTGCAAAATTCGCGACAAGATCAATGCGTCTGGCTATCCCGAAGTTGATCACGTCGAGTTGTTTGCGGATCCAACCAACGGTGATGCCGATTCGCAGAACTTCGTTTTATGTCCAGGGCTGGAGTACGACCGATCTGCTTGCGGAACTGGGACAAGTGCCAAGCTTGCTTGTTTGGCGGCGGATGGAAAACTGGCGCCCGGTGAAACATGGACGCAGCAAGGGATCTTGGGCACCACGATGCGTGGAAGTTTCCAGTGGTCGGATCAAACCAAAGGCATTGTTGCTCCCAAGATTACCGGCAGCGCGCACATCATCGCTGAAGCCGAGTTGCTGCTGTTTGATGACGATCCGTTTCAATGGGGAATCGTCTAGCTCTGGTTTGCGGCCGTCTCTTGCTGTTGGTCGGTGTCCAGGTGTTCGTTGCGATCGTCACGTTTATGCATCAACCAATAGATTTGCATCGCCACGCAGTAGATCAACGTCAGCACAATATGAACGGTGCCTGAATGCTTGACTGCAAACGCGGTCGTAATTTCGAGTCGCGAATTAAAATCGGTTAGCTCGAGCCACAGCCAGTAGCTAAATGTTCCTGTCATCATCAACCCGATGGCCGGCCATGTGATTTTGCGAGACAGTTTGGGCAGCGTATCGGCTGAATCACTGACCGGTTGTTTCCAAACCCAGGCAAAAAATGCGATCATCATGGGTGGCAATAAGACGACAGAGCTGCCGTGCTGAAGAATGTGGTACCACGGAATCGCACGCTCTTTCCAAGTGAATGCGACAGTTTTCAGTGCTGGAAAGATAGTCGTTCCCCAGCGACCATTATGGGTAAACGAATCCCAGACGATATGAGTAGAGGCACCCAAGGTAATCAGCAGACAGGCAGCCGCAATATGCGTGAGATTGAAGTTCGGTTTGTGAGCCGCACTGAGCAGTTTGCCGCGCAAGGTCGTTGGGAACAGATCGATCAACGGTCGTTTTAGCACCGCCGAATAGAGATAGTAGGCGACCAGGCCAACGGGTAGACAATGCGTCAGGATGCCGGTGTTTGAGTGAAACGTTACGTAATTCATCAATCGAGGAAAGAAAATTCCACCGTCTGGAATCATGGTGCCGACCGCGAGCGCAGAAAACGGTATTTTCCAGCGGCAAAGCCAAGCGATTGGAATGCCAGCGGCGATATGGGTGAGCGTGAAAGGCATTTGATTCAGCGGCGCAAAATTTCGTTGTTCGTACTTACGGCCAATGGCGTCTTGGGATGTTGGCGTCGACAGGTTAGCCTGTCAGCATGGACGCTGTGAAAAAGAATTTGCCACCAATCCGCAGGCTGTTGCCAGCAGGGTTTTGCATGCGTGAAGCTTTTGCGCGACTTTGGCATCTTTCAGGTTGTTTATGGTTGGATTCGGCGACCATAGGACCCGAGCGAGAAGCTGAAACGATCGGACGTTTTTCTTTTCTGACAGCCGACCCTTTGCGAGTCTTGAAGGCTTCGGTTGGCGAGTGCAGCCCGTGGCCCACACTACAACGTTGGGTGGAATCTCTTCCCGATTGTTATGACCCAAGTTTGCCGCCATTCCAAGGTGGCATTGCGGGACTGATTGGTTACGAATCGGCTTCGTGGCTGGAACCCGTGGGTTTGGCCAGAACAAACGACCTGCCGACATCTGCAATGGTACTTGGGGTATACGATTGGACAATCGCCAAAGACCACCAAAACGGCAAGGCTTGGTTAATATGCCAACAAATGGACAACGATTATTGGCAGACAGACTGCGACCCGGAGAGACGCGCTGATCAAATCCAAGCACTACTCTCTGGCGAACCAACGGAGCAAAGGCTCGATCCGCCAGCATCGAAAACCACGATTCAAGATCAGTATTCAACCGAGCACGATGGAGTAACCAGCAATTTCTCGGGCAAAGGTTTTCGGGCGCGAGTGGCTGAGATTGTGCGACGAATTTGTGATGGTGATTCATTCCAAGTCAACATTGCGCAGCGTCTGCTTTGCAAAGCGAGTTGTGATTCACGTGAACTGTACCTACGGCTTCGAGATCAGAACCCCGCGCCATTTGGTGGCTACTTTGGCGGTGATGACTTCCAAGTCTTGAGCAGTTCTCCCGAGGGTTTCTTGACGGTCCGCGACAGGATTGTGCAGACGCGTCCGATCAAGGGAACCATCCACCGAACAGGCGACCCCGCTCAAGACGAACAGCTAGCACAGCAGTTAAGCGACAGTGAAAAGGATCGCGCCGAAAATATCATGATCGTTGATTTGCTGCGGAACGATCTGTCGCGCGTTTGCGAAGACAACAGTGTGGTTGTACAGCAACTGTGTGAAGTCGAGTCCTACCAATACGTCCAGCACTTGGTTTCGGTGGTTGAAGGCAAACTGCGAGAGGACCAGTCAATCGTAGATCTGCTGATGGCATGTTTTCCCGGCGGCAGTATCACAGGAGCGCCAAAGATCGAAGCAATGCGAACGATCGCTGATCTGGAGCCGAATCAGCGCGGACCTTACTGTGGAACGCTGGGCTACATCGGCTGCGGTGGACAAGCGGATTTCAATATCCTGATTCGAACGATCACCGCGGCACATGGACATTGGCAAATTCCTGTTGGCGGCGGTATCACAGCCAAAAGTAATCCTGCAGCGGAAGAAGCTGAGACTTGGAATAAAGCCGAAGGGATGCTTCGGGCCATTTAACACAATCGGGTAGACTGTTACCTGGAAGTGCCGAAGGGTTAAATACAAGGCGATTGAAGATGCTGGATTCGTTCATTTGTGGGCGAACTTGCTTTGAAGATTGGTTAATCTGGAACGCATTGTGATAGCGGAGTCGCGAACCAGATTCGATCAATGTGTGTCCGACTGTTCTCCAAATACCGTTTTTGTTTGTTTCGGTGATTCCGATGAGTGACCTAATTGTTAATTCGCGTTTAACGATCGTGGAAAGCGAGTTGTCGGTTACTTATGCGCGAAGCGGTGGACCAGGTGGCCAGAATGTCAACAAGGTCAATTCGAAAGTAACCTTGAAGTGGTCGCCTGCACTTTGCCAGCGAATGCCGCCTGCTTGGCAGCGACGGTTCGTGGACCGTTTTTCCAATCGAATCAACCGGCAGGGACAGGTGGTCATTCATAGCGAGCGATACCGCGATCAGCCACGGAATCTTGCCGACGCAAAGCAAAAATTGGTGTCCATGTTGCTGGAGTGTCAATGGGCACCAAAAAAACGGATTGCTACCAAGCCGTCCAAGGGCAGTCAACGCAGACGTCTTGACCAGAAAAAGCGTCAGAGCCAGAAAAAGCAGAATCGCAAAGGTGATTTTCGCAACGATTAGGCTAGTTGTGAAGGCACAGCGGCGCGGGCACCTACCATTCGGCCAGACTGTGTACGCTTCTCCAGCAATCTCTCGCTGCTATACTCCCAGTAGAGGAGTTTCAGTTCGAATGATCCATTGACCGCTATGTCCTCATAGTCTGTTCGGATCGCGTTGCTGGGACAAGTAATTCAACGCGCCGCCAAGACGCGATTAGATAGATGAAGCGAAAAACAAACCTTGATGATTTCCTGTCCAACTGGGCATACGATCCATCGACTCTGAATGTCCGGTTGCTGAAAGGCACAGACGGTCGAGACGTGATTCAAATGCGAGTTGACATGGGCGTGTTGCAATTGGAAACCACCGGTCGGCCGGATGGTGAAAGTGTCGAGGGGTATGACTCCTGCGTTGACCAATTGCAGAGCCTATTGCTGGACAACGAAGAATACAAATTGACCGATGAGCAATGCGTCGCAGTTGATCGCGAATTCATGCAGTTTTATCATCGCCGCATCTGCTGGTTGCGACTCCAGTATTATCATCGCGCGGTGATGGACGCCGACCATACACTCCGGTTAATGGATTTGTGCGAGAAGCTTAGTCCAGACGATGAGTGGACAGAGGCTCATGAGCACTATCGACCATTTGTGCTTTTCCACCGTACCCAAGCTAGCGCGTTGGGGGCTCTTGAAGAATCAACGGCCGAGGAAGCGGTCCAGGCCATCAATAGTGGCTTGAAGAACATGCGTGCGTTTTTTGAGAAACATGAGGTTGAAGAGCATTTCGAGACGGATGAACTGGTTGTGCGTTTGACCGATCTGAGAGAAACTTTGCGTAGCGAATATGATGTTGGCAAGACGCTGCGCGAAAGGCTTTCGGCTGCCGTCGAACAAGAGCAGTATGAACTTGCCGCACGTCTTCGAGATGAATTGCACCGCCGCGATATGAATTGACGTTGCCTCAGCGAGGCGTCCAAGTTGACCGGCTGATCAGTGAACGCGAATCAATGATTTGAAATGCCACAACTAATTGTCTCTGGTCTAGCGAAGTCCTATCCAACCGCAGGTGAACCACTTGATGTGCTGAAGGATGTGAATTTAAAACTCGCATCAGGACAGTCGTTGGCAATTGTTGGCCCCAGCGGCACTGGGAAAAGTACACTGCTGCAAATCTTGGGCACGCTGGACCGGCCCGACGCGGGATCAGTTTTGATCGACGACCGAGATCCGTTTCAGTTAAACGAAACGGCGCTTGCCGAATTTCGTAACCAGCAAATTGGGTTCGTGTTCCAAGACCACCATCTATTGCCGCAATTGAGCGTGATCGAAAACGTTCTTGTGCCAACACTTGCCAGTGGTTCGCCATCCAAAGAACACTCAGAACGTGCAGGGGTGCTCTTGGAGTCTGTTGGGTTATCGGATCGAATGGGACATTTGCCAGGCGAACTCTCCGGTGGTGAACGAGAACGAGCCGCGATCGCACGCGCCTTGTTGATGCAGCCCGCTCTGATTTTGGCTGATGAGCCGACGGGGAATTTAGACCGCCGAACCGCAGATGCCATTACTGAATTGCTTTTGGACTTGCAGCAAGCTAGCGGTTCGATCTTGATCACGGTAACCCACAGTGAATCACTCGCCGCCGCAATGCAGCAAAAGAAAGAACTGATCGAGGGCGAGCTTTCTTAGCCGCATGGCGGGTCTGAATTTTTACGACAACATAGAGGTTCCATTTGATGCTGACTCCATTTCACATTGCGATACCGGTGCGTGACATCAAGGAGGCTCGCGATTTTTATGGAAACAAGATGGGGCTATCCGAAGGCCGTAGCGATACGAACTGGATCGACTGGAACATGTTCGGGCACCAAGTGGTGACTCATCTGAATCCAACACTAGGTCCAAATGGCAAGGTCGCTAACCACTGCAATCCTGTTGATTCTCATGCGGTTCCCGTTCCACACTATGGCGTGGTTCTTGAAATCGAAACATGGAAGGCGCTTGCAGAGCGCGTTCGAACCTTTGTCGACAACTTCATCGTCGAGCCGTATGTTCGCTTTGAAGGAGAACCGGGTGAACAACACACAATGTTCTTTGCGGACCCAAGCGGCAACGCACTTGAATTCAAAGCGTTTGCAGATATCGATAATCAGTTGTTCGCGACCTAGCGCTGCAGGCGGTAGTTGGAGTCGTCAAGCAAAGCTTACGGCGACCAGTTTGTAGTACCGGCTTTAGCCGGAAATTCCGCCTGAAGGCGGTACTACGAACACAATCCAGCCAACGCTTGTCCGCCTCTGTTCTGACTAAATCAACACGTAAATTGGTTCGATCGCTGCTGCACATTTGCCAGGAAATCAATGCTCGACAACTATCAGATTGATGAATTCGGCGTCATACACCAAATTGATTTCACTCCGATTGCTTACGACCGAGAATATTTGACGTACTATCAGAACTTGAGTGATCGTACGATCAAGCTTGGCTATCAGCGGCTTGGCTGGATTCTTGGAAAGCTAGATCGCATTCCGAGATCGATCCTTGAGATTGGTTACGGCACCGGGACATTCATCGAAGCCGCCATGATCACCGGCGTGCCAAAGTGTGTTGGTTGTGACATCACGCGATATCCGTTGCCTGACGGTGTTGAATTCCAAGGGTGGGACCAAGCGTTGCTTTCGCAGTGGGACGTGGTCGCGATGTTCGATGTGCTGGAACATATTCCAGATTTGGGATTTTTGTCGGAATTACAAACGGAGTATCTCGCAATTGCGGTCCCGTTTTGTCGCCAGCGTGAACTGGGCGACGAGTGGTTCCGGGAATGGCGAATGCGTTTGCCAAACGAACACCTGCATCATTTTGACCAAGAATCGTTGACGGCATTACTCTCACATCATGGCTACGAATGCATCAACGTGAACCATTTTGAAGATGGACTGCGGCTTCGCGAAGGTGAAGCGGGTCCAAATATATTGAGTGCTCTCTTCAAGAAGCGGAGTTCCAATTAGCGGGCATTTTGCAATCCCGTAGGAATCCGAGCAATCACGGAAACTCCAGCTTTGTGGTCCTGAAAATACGTTGCCGCACCGGTCGCCTTACACGGCAGCGAAAGAGCACTATCATAGTGGTCTACAGTTTAGTGAAACATTGCGGAGTCGTAACATGCGTGCGGGAATCGTTGGCGTCGGGTTCATGGGTTGGATTCATTATTTGGCTTACCAACGCAGCAACAAAGCTGAACTCGTTGGTTTTTGCAGTCGCAGCGCAGAAAAACGAGCGGGCGATTGGAGCGGAATCAAAGGCAACTTCGGTCCTCCCGGCGAGCAGATCGATGTGACGGGGCTGAATGTGACCGAGTCGTTGGACGAACTATTGGCAGATGAAACCATCGACTTGATCGACATTTGTTTGCCACCGAATTTGCATCCCGAAGCGATCGAAAAATGCTTGGCGGCAGGCAAGAAGGTTCTATGCGAGAAACCGCTCGCACTGGATGCGGCAACAGCTTCATCGCTTGCTCAGAAATCGCAGCCAGGACAATTGATGGTAGCCCAGATACTTCCATTCATGCCCGAATTCAAGTTACTGGTTGATGCCGCTACCGACGGTCGTTGGGGCAAACCGATCGCTGGCCGATTCAAACGTACGATCAGTCCACCAGATTGGATTCCTGATTTCTATGATCGGAAAAGTGTTGGCGGCCCACTGGTAGACTTGCATGTTCATGACGCCCATTTGATTCGCTTGCTGTTTGGAATGCCCACGGGCGCGCACACGGTCAGCCGTCAGAAAAATGGCAGCGTGATGTTTTATGAAAGTGTCTTTGATTTCGCGGACGACAATCTGGCGGTTTGTGCCGGTGGTGGTGTGATCAATTCACCGGCTCGAGGCTTCACGCATGGATACGAAGTCAGCTTCGAGCGAGCCACCGCCCAATTCGAATTTGCAGGCTACGCCGATGGTTCGACCGCTATTATCCCGGTGACGATCATGCACGCGGACGGGACCGTCGAAAGACCTGAAGCCGGTGATGGTGATCCTGTCAGTGCATTTGTTCACGAGATCGATGCTTGTGCCGACAGTGTCAACGAAAACAAGGTTTCACCGATCTTGGACGCCGGCACCGCGGCAGACGCGCTGAAGATTTGTGAAATGCAACTATAACGTTGGCCAGTTTCACACCGATGTGTTGAATCTTCTTCTGAGCTACGGATTCGTAGCCAATAGGTCGTCCATCATTCCTTTGAATTCCTGACGAATGGATGGTTGAGCAGGTCCTGCGACTTGCGGGTCAGCTGTGGCTTGTTGGCTGCTTCTGCGCATGATTGCGACGGCAAGCATTTTATGCTGCTGCCATTTTTCCAAGTCAAATTTCCTGACATCAACGTAAATGTCGTTCAGGTTATTTTCGACTTTGGGGACCAGTGACAAACCGCTTTTGTCACGGACGAGATGGAAGTGCATTGCCGAAAAAAGAACCGCAATACCGCAGATCACCCCAGCTATAAATTGACGCATCGTACGTCCTCCGTTCAAGAATTTGTGAGTCCATCCGTTCGAGACACAGAGCATTTCGCAATTCACAAATGCCTCGAAAAACAACAGCCAGCCTCTTGGTGATCGGTGACTGCTGTGAACTGTACGCATCAACCCAGGGTGCAGGCAAGACAGAAAATTGTCGGCCACCAGGCAAAACTGCCCGCAAACCTTATCTAAGAATCATGGCCGTCAAACATTGAAATTTGCGAGCAAAGGCTACGAAACGCAGTCTGTGGCGGATTGTCAAGAATCCTGTCGTGGACCGTCGACTCAATAAGATGGACCGTTGCATTCCACAACGGTTGCCTTCCTCCCGAGGCAAATTAGGAACCTCCCATGTCGCGATATCGCAATCGTTATTTTTTGGCTGGCATTTTGCTGGTTCTTCTTGGCATTCAATTTCGAATGGTGCAGTCGTTCGTCTTGAATGAGTCCACGACACGTGTGCTGGCAAAAGTTACCAGAACACAAGTGGTCGCTGACAACACGATCTTTGGCGGTCTGATGAACCGCGTGACCGGTCCGCCAAGGAAACGGGTCACTCCCCCGCGCTGGTTCGGTCTTGCAATGATCTGCATTGGGACAGTGATCTGTTTTCATTCATTTGCAATCCCTGCGTACCGGCGAGATTGATCCGCAACAAGCAAATCAACAGCAATGAAGCTTGTTGATCGTAATCCCACTGACGCCAACGCTTGCATGGAAGCGGTCGCCGCAAACGCAGCCCAAAAACCAGCTGTTTCCATGTTATTCCTTCCTCTCCTTTTGTACTGGGCACCGTCACCCATGAGATTCTCCAAGAGACTGCTGCGCGCCGCCATAGGCTCTGGCCTATCAGCTGCACTATTCGGCCCACTGTTGGTCAGTAGCGTTGCGATTGCTGATGACTCTGAAGTTCCCAGCAACCCATTGCGCCAAGCAGTCATTGATACAGACGAAATCTGGGGGCAAGCTCCTGAACCAGTTGCAAATGATCTTTCCACGATATTTGAACAACCAGCACCTGCCGCTGAAAAGTTGGTTGCGGGGTCCAAGGTTTCAACCACAAAGGGCCGCTTTTCTCAGCAGGATTCGAAGTGGTTGTTCGTTCCCAAGTTTCCAGAATTTTCCGAAGTCATCTTGCCAAAGGGACAGTATTCGCGGGCACCAATCAACATCTTTCGCGTCGCTGGCGATGTATCGACTGAGTGGTCTGACTCTTTAGATTTGGTACCAGCACAAGCTACCGAATCGGAGGTTCCAGATAACCCTCTGCGATCTGATCAATCACAACGTGTTGGCGAATCGACCACTCCCGAACGTATTGTGTTTTCGTTGCCTGACGAGATTGAGATACAACCAAATCTGATGATGCAGCGTATCGTCAACCAAATCCACAAGAACGAATCGGCTAGCCAGTGGAACGTTTCGGGCGAAATCATTAAACATGGCCCCAAGTACCGCTTGTTGATCCACACCGCTACACCGATCGTTGAAAACCTGCACTGATGAACAGAGAGGCTGAATCGCACAGGCCCGCATTTGTTACCGATCAAGTTGCGGATTGGTTCATGTTGGGCTAGCAACATTTGAATTCTGGGTACAATGTTCAACCAACGCCTTTGCAGTGGTGCGAGGCGGGATCCTTCTTGAACCTGTTACCCCTTGTCAAATATGTCCGTCAAAGTACTTGCAGGCATCGCCAACACCAACGCATCTCTGTATCGGCGGCTTCGCGTTGCGTTGGGTGATCCGGCTTCATGGATCGAGTTTAGCGACAAAAAAATCGCTTTGGTGCGTGACTTGGAAATGGATCGTGTTCGCAGCAATAGTGCGGCCGATCAAGTGACTTGCCCCGCCGAACATGCGCCCGAAAAGGGGCTTGATGCTGATCGTGAGACCGCAACCGCACAGGCGACCGCACAGCTATTGGTAAACGAGGGCGTTGCAGAGGTCCACGCCGATCGAACGTTGCCCTATATCTATGCTTGGCATTTGCAGGAGGCTGGAATCAAAGTCTCGTATTGCAGTGAACTGGGCGTTCGCGACCGCAGGACCAAGTCTGAGCAAGAAATCGAGTACTTGGCCGCCGCGCAAAAAGTAACCGAAGAAGTGATGCAAATCGTTTGCGAGCGAATTGCTAAATCCGATGCGTCTGCGGATGGTTCACTGATCCATCAAGGCCAACCGTTGACAAGTGAATCGGTCAAGGCGTTTGCGGCGGTCGAATTTCTGAACCGTGGGTTCACCTGTGGTCATGGCGCCATCGTTGCCACCGCACCGCATGTTGCAGACTGTCACCATAGCGGCACCGGACCGCTTGGGACTGGAGTACCAATCATCGTTGACTTGTTTCCTCGCGATGAATCGACTCGGTATTGGGGTGACTGTACCCGAACGGTTGTGCATGGGACACCAACTGATACTTTCAAGAAAATGCATGCCGCAGTGATCGAGGCCAAAGCGGCTTCGACGGCCATGTTGACCGCTGGTAACTTGGCCGGTGACATTCACCAAGCAAGCGAAGATGTGTTGGTCAAACACGGCTTTCCAATTTCTCGTGGCACAATTACCGATCAGCCAAGTATTCAGCACGGTACCGGACACGGCATTGGCCTGGATGTCCATGAACCTATCTTGCTGGATACAGGCGGAGGAACCGTTTTCGCGGGCGAAGCGTTTACGATTGAGCCAGGATTGTACGGGCGCGAAGTCGGTGGGTCCCGAGTCGAGGACATGTTGGTGGTTACTGACGGTGAAGCCCGTAACCTAAACCAACTGCAAGAGGGTTACGATTGGACCTAGTCGGCGGTCGCCACAGTAAAGCGATGATCTGTTTGCCCCCGATACAGATCGATACCGCGATGCATTGATCGGTACTTTAGAATGAACTCTTGTTGAGTGTGTCCTTCAGAAACAGGCGGTAGATTTGGATTCTCATCATTTGTTTGTCGTCGAAGACGATCGTGAGCTTGCCGCGATGGTGCAAGACTTCTTGATTGGAAACGGTTTCCAGGCGAGTGTCGAACATGACGGATTGCGCGCGGTAGAACGAATTAAAGCTGAATCGTTTGATGGGATTTTGCTGGACATCGGTTTGCCCGGATTGGATGGGATTTCGATTTGCCGACAAGTCCGTGATTGTTTTGCGGGACCAATCATGATGCTGACTGCGCGAGGTGATGAAATCGATGAAGTCATCGCAATCGAAGTCGGAGCGGATGACTACATTGCAAAACCGGTGCGACCTCGCGCGTTGCTGGCACGAGTCAATATGCACCTTCGCAAAGCGCAACATGGAAAACCCAAGGGTGAATCAAAACTACAAGTCCATGGTCTGGAAATTGATGCTGCAAGTCGACTTGTGCGTTTGGATGGCGTATCAATTGAACTGACGACGGCAGAATTCGATCTACTTTGGCTGTTGGCTTGCCATGTTGGCGAAGTTGTCGAGCGCAATAAAATTTACGAAGAACTGTTGGGCATGCCGTATGACGGGCTCGATCGGTCCATTGACTTGCGCGTCTCTAGGCTGCGTAAAAAACTGGGCGATGATCCAGCGCGACCGCAGCGCGTTAAGTCGGTTCGTGGGGTCGGTTATATGTTGGCAGAGACGTCATGACGAGGCTGTTCATACGTTTCTATATTGGCGTCCTGATCGTACTCTCGTTGGCTTGGTACATCCATAGTTTGGTTTTGGAGAGTCGAAGTGATGCGGATCTGTCGCGCGTCATTGTGGAAGCCCACTCTGGCGGCGCCAGAATGGTCACGCAATCGATCGCCAATTCTGACTCGGTCGAAAATACGATCGTAAGCTTGCAGACCAAGTTTGATTATCCAATCGCAGTCGTGAAGCCTGCCGATACGCCACAGCAAGTACAAGACACGCTTGTTGACGACAAGGATGCGGTGACCCACTATCGAGAAGGGGGGCAGCACTATGTCGTCACCTCCTGTGGCGATCAGCCGTTCTATACACGACTTGGGCCACTACCAAACTATCGGTTGGCTGAAGTCAAAAGTTCGCTTGCAGGATGGATGCGGTTGGCTGCAGAGAGAATTGGAGAGACTGCGAATAAAGATCGATCAGAAGCACTGGACGCGTTGCGAGACAAGTTTGAAATTGGAATACAACTGTCAGAAATGAAGCAACTGCCTTCAACACCTGCCGCCACGGTTAGGCGAGGCGGGCGAATCGCGTTCTTTAAGCAGAATCCTCAGGACACTCAGTACTACTCTGCAATCAAAATTGCGAATGAGCAATCCGTGCTCGTATTCGGACCGTTTCCAAGTTTCGAGCGGATTGAGCAGAAAGCCGCGACAACGACCCTGGCATTAGTGTTATTGCCTGCGGCTTTGGCAATTGCGGTACTGCTGCGCCCAGTCGCTCGCCAATTGCGGAATGTAGAAGATGCCGCCAAGGCGATTGCATCGGGAGACCTGGAGGCACGTGTTGACGAGAGTCGTGTGAGCGCCGCGCGGCCATTGGCACAAGCTTTCAATCAAATGGCAGACCAGAATGAGACTCTGCTGCGTTCACAACGTGACCTACTGCAAGCTGTTTCTCATGAACTGCGCACGCCACTTGCGAGGATTCAGTTCGCGTCGGAGTTGATTGGCAGTGCAAATGATGATGAGGAACGAGCGACGCGACTGCAGGCCGTGGCAAACGCTACCGATCAACTGGATGGGCTTGTGGGCGAATTGCTGGCCTACGTACGCGCAGAATTTGAGGCACAAGACTCCAACGCTGAACCGGTTTCGATCGAACCATTGTTCTCAGAAATCGTCCGCAACAATGCAGGGCTGTTTTCCAGTGTCACGTTTTGCATTGTGAATGAAACAGGCAACACGATGGTCGCTGGAAACCGCAAGAGTCTGCATCGAGTGATTAGCAATTTGGTGCTGAACGCCGCGCGTTTCGCGAAATCAAAAGTCAGGCTGGGTGTAACGACGACGGATAACCAAGTCTTGATTTCCATCGAAGATGATGGGCCTGGAATTCCAGAAAATGAACACGCCCGAGTCTTCGAGCCCTTCGTTCGCTTGGGAGACCAAGCCGAAGGCGTGCACGCGAGTAGCGGCCTAGGACTTGCATTGGTGCAACGAATTGTGAAAGGACGCCAGGGTGACGTTAGCATCCACAAATCGGATCTAGGCGGTGCAAAATTCTTGGTCGCACTGCCTCAGTCCCAAACCAATTGTTAGTCCGGCGTTTTGTTCCATTCGATCAAGAGTCCGCATGTAAATGAGTGTGGTCGTTGAAAGTGGATTAACTTTCCGCTTGTTCAGCAGCAGCTACTCGACAGATTGCTTTTGCAATGCGAGGTGCGACGGATTTGTCCAGCGGATCGGGCAAGATCCTTTCCGCCTTGGGCTCCGAAACGCAAGCGGCAAGTTCCTTTGCTGCTGCGATCTTCATTTCTTCGGTAATGCGCGGAGATCGTGAATCGAGTGCTCCTCGAAAAATCCCAGGGAATGCTAAGACATTGTTGACTTGGTTGGGAAAATCGCTGCGTCCGGTTCCCACCACAGCAGCGCCAGCCTCGATTGCTACATCCGGCATGATTTCCGGAATCGGGTTGGCCATCGCCAGGATGATCGGCGCGGCAGACATGGATTTCACGTCGTCAGCGGAAACTAGGTTTCCCTTGCTGACGCCGATAAATACGTCGGCTCCCACCAGAATGTCTTGCAAGGAACCCGAGCGGCTGTCGCGGTTGGAATAGGCAAGCAGTTGTTGCTTTTCGGGCGACAGACCTTCGCGCCCAGAATGGATAGCGCCTCGAGAATCACAAACCACCACGTCCTTGACTGGCTGACAAGCATTGGGATCATGGCCGACGCACCGCAACAGTCGCGCGATCGCAGTTCCAGCCGCACCAGCGCCGTTGATCACAACCGTCAAGTCGGCTAATTCACGGCCGATAACTTTGGCGGCATTGATCAGCGCTGCCAGCAGGACGATGGCTGTGCCATGCTGGTCATCATGGAAAACGGGGATTCCTAAATCTTGCAGTCGATTTTCGATTTCAAAGCAACGCGGCGCGGCGATGTCTTCCAGGTTGACGCCACCAAAGACAGGAGCAATTCGCCGAACCGTTTCGATGATCTCGTCGGTGTCTTGAGTATCCAAGCACACCGGCCAAGCATCGACGCCCGCAAATTCACGAAACAACAACGCTTTGCCTTCCATGACAGGAATCGATGCTAGCGCGCCGATGTTCCCCAGTCCCAGCACGGCAGAACCATCCGACACGATAGCGACGCAATTGCCTTTGATGGTCAATTCATTGGCCTGTAAAGGATCTTGCGCGATCACTTCACAAGGTCGCGCGACGCCAGGCGTGTACGCGATCGACAGGTCATCACGACTCTGCACAGGCAACTGAGTCTGAACCCGAATCTTGCCTCGTAACTGGCGATGAACAAGAAGGCTTTGCTCGAAATATTCTGACATGGAATCAACCAGTAAATAGAGTTGCACAAGCAGCAACGTAGATCACGATGCCGATCGAGAAAGGAGTTTGTTCAATGCAATCAACCGCGCATTGCGTTTTCGATTCATCTAGTCGCCGATGGTCTCGACGACTTGTTGATTTATTTGCGTGGTATATTTCTGTGAGCCGCTGGCGCTAGCCACGGGCCTCGAAGGAGTGCGTTATCACCACAAGGCCCGCGGCTAGCGCCGTCGGCTCAGTAAATCAACAAGCCCTCGACGACTTTCGCTACTAACCAATCCTCAGTTCTTATCTGGGATCAGTTTTTGCGGTCGATGTTGTTACTGGCTTCGTCCAGCCGCTCTACAAACGACTCACACTTCTCCTTGTCGGGTGCGTTCTCGCACATTGGATGAGTGTCAGACTTTTCTTGCGTCGAATCGGCTTCTGGCTTTTCTTGTTTTTCTGGTTCAGACATTACAGTTCCTTAAATGGATGGAAAGTTTTTAGTAAACGGAGTTCGTGGCGGCATCCAATTGAACACCGTGCGTCTCTTCGCATTTTAGCCGATATTCAACTATGAGTTATGAGTTCGTGGTGGTCACGAATTGTTTTTGATTCAGCATTGTCCTATGAACGGGACACATGTCCGCGATTTCTAGCATCCTTGACCTTTGCTCGGGCGTCAGATCGCCGTCGATTCGAATCAGTCGCCTGATCTGATCCACCTTGCCAGCCTGGTCATCACAAGTCGCACAGTCATCCGCGTGGACCCGCGAATGATCGAGCGTGACTTCGATTTCGTTCAACGCAATTTTCTTTCGCTGGGCGTACATTCGCAACGTCATCGACGTGCACGTGCCCAGGGCGGCAAGTAAAAGATCGTATGGCGTCATCCCAAGATCGCTACCGCCTACGGAGGTCGGTTCGTCAGCAATCAACGCATGCTTTCCTGCAAACACATCCTGCGTGAGAGAATTTCCGCGAGATCGCACAACAACAGTTCCGGCGGGCGGACGCGGGGACGACTGACTTGATTCATCGTCCAGGTCAAGATAGCGCGCGGCCCATGTGGAAATCAATTGACCGACAAACTTCGCGTCCGATTTGTTTCGCAGCAGGTGGTCGGCTCCGTCAAGCGACACAAAGTTCTTGGGATGCCTCGCCGATTCATAGATTTTTCGAGCTTGGTCGATTTCTACGACCGTGTCCGTCGGCGAGTGGCAAATCAGGACTGGTTTTTTAAGCGACCCGAGTTTTTTCCGCAGAGACGTTTCTTGAATGTCAGCGAGAAACTCTTTCGTGATCGTAAACGGCTTGCCACCAAGGCTCATTTCCGCACGCCCTGTCGTTTCAATCGCTTGAAGCGTTTCGTCACTGAATAGATGGCTCAGATGACTTGGTTCGCTGGGAGCCCCAACGGTTGCCACCAATGCTACTTCGTCGATTTCATCGGCCAAATACAAGACTGCTGCGCCGCCAAGACTGTGTCCCACCAAGATCTGCGGTGCCAAGTCGCGTTGCCGCAAAGCTTCCACAGCCGATCTTAAGTCGTCAAGATTCGTGGAGAAATTCGTGTTGGCAAAGTCGCCTTCGCTTTGCCCGAGCCCTGTAAAGTCGAACCGTAGCACGACGATGCCTTGATCGCGGAGCGCTCGGCTGATTCGGGTGGCAGCTAGTACATTCTTGTTGCAACTGAAGCAATGCGCAAACAACGCGGTAGCTTTCACTGGTCCATCAGGCAGTTCCAGTGAACCAGAAAGCGTCTGCCCTGATCGATTTTGAAAAGTAAACTGTTCGCTGCGACCCGCCATTGGTGATTTCCGAATACTAGATAACAATTTAGTTTGGCGCGAGACTTAAGCGTCAAACATCGATCTGATGAACGGTATTTGGTGCCGCAACCTGTACAGCAGTACCGCCGAAGCTACTCCTGAAATGATTGCCATTGCGAATAGCCCATCAAATCCAATCACGGTGACGTGAGCCAATACCGCACCGGTCATCACGCCCAAGCACAGCAATGCCCCCCAAGCTGAAAGCCGAGGGCTTAACAGCAGTGCCACGCTGACCAACTCGATCACTGCGATCAGAATTCGCCCTTCTGGACCCATGTCTATATCGTTAAATAAGCCGACTGCGCCCTGTTCGCCGGTGAATTTCATCAAGGCAGCGCGTCCCACGATAACGGCGGGAATCAGGCGCAGCACCCAATTGATTACGTTATTCACGATCGAGACATTCGCTGGTGGGTTTGGTTTTTCTGTCAAGACTATGTTTCTGTACGGGAGGGTTTCAGTGATGTGTGTGAACTTGGTGGTGCAAGATTGATCCCTCTGGAATATAGAGATCTTTCCAAGTCAGATCGCGCGTAGAAGTTTTGCCGGTCGCGGCATGCAACTGTTCAAAGTCGTGAACCAAATTATGAACAAAGTTAGAAACTCGTACCGACTTGGCCGCAATGTCCAGGCCGCGTTGCAGTTCTGGGTTATGTGTCGTAATGCCGATGGGGCAGGTGTTCTGCCCACACTGCAGAGCTTGAATGCAACCCAATGACATCATGAATCCGCGAGCGGAATAGCACGCGTCGGCGCCCAGGGCCATTGCTGTGATCAATCTCCCTGCGTTGATCAGTTTGCCCGACGCCAGCAACTTCATTCGATCTCGGATTCCAGCCTCGATCAAAATCTGATTCACGCTGTGTAGCGCTGACCAAAGTGGAACGCCAACGCCATCCATGAACGACTTGGGCGCCGCGCCGGTTCCGCCTTCGGCGCCATCGACTGTGATCCAGTCTGGGTAAATATCCTGCTTCTTCATTTCGGCGACAAGCTCGCGGAAATTGTCTTCATTGCCCAAGCACATTTTGAATCCGGTTGGCAGCCCACCAACCTCTTGGACTCGGCCAATGAACCGCACGGTAGCTGCTGCGTCAGTACATTCGATATGACCTGGAGGCGAAACCACATCACGGTCTCGTGAGACGCCGCGAAGCTCTGCGATCTCTTCCGATATTTTTTCTTTCGGAAGCAGGCCGCCTTTACCAGGTTTGGCTCCCTGCGAAAGTTTGATTTCGATC
The DNA here is from genome assembly GCA_964398215.1 of uncultured Pirellulaceae bacterium. Classification (GTDB taxonomy): domain Bacteria; phylum Planctomycetota; class Planctomycetia; order Pirellulales; family Pirellulaceae; genus CAYNNP01. The sequence continues at coordinate 30,956 of CAYNNP010000046.1, forward strand.
ATCCGAATCGAATCATTGGTAACCAGTGTTCGCAACTTGTCTTCGTTCAGTGAGCTATCTTCATTGCGAACACCAAATTTCGCCGTGCCAAGCTGAAAGATCAGGTCGCATCCTTCTTGCAGATGGTATTTGGGAAAACCACCTTCACCGGTGTTCATTGGAATCCCAGCTGCCTTGGCTCCTCGTGCCAATGCCCGGACGGCGTTCTCGCCCAGAGCCCCGAAGCTCATTGCACTGATCATGATCGGTTGGGTGATCGTGAAGGCGGTATCCAGACTACGTTCTTCGCCAAAGGTAACAGAGAACGGCGCCAGATTTTCGGGCGACAGTGGAAACATCGAGTGCCGAATTTTTAACTCGCTAGCATCAAATTCGTTTTGCGATCCGAAAGAGGAAGCCGAGTCGATGTTGTAGGCTTTGCGATAAACCTCGGCGCGTTCTTGCCGGTTGAAAGGACGTTCTTCGGTGTCGCTGGAAAACAGATACTGCCGCATCTCCGGCCCGATGCTTTCCAAGAAATACCTAGCTTGGGCCAGGATTCCAAAGTTTCTAAGCAGTGTGTGTTTTGTTTGGCCGAACAGATAAAACGCGTTGATGATGTTGATGAACAACAATGCAACGGTCGCAAAATGAAAGTAAAACGATACTTTGAGCCCGGCCAGGAACGCGACTGGCAGCAAGATCACCAGCAGTGCGTTTGCCGACTTTGCTGTCTTGTGCAAGTCGACCTCGATTGTCATTGCCATTGATTTGTATTTTCAACCGTTAGATGTTTGCGAGGCTTTTAAGAGCGAGGTGTAACGTCAACATTGCTCTGGGTGTGGACGCAGCAACCACAGCAATGCTTACAGCTTTATCTGTAAAGAACTTCATACATCTTCTGGGTTTTTGCCTAAACGTGCAAGCGCAGTCTGGCGCTAGCAAGAGCTTGCGCTTTTTGGGGAGGTGTTTGGTTGTAGGCCGGACCAAGGACGCGATACGTG
>CAYNNP010000047.1:0-31676 GCA_964398215.1 uncultured Pirellulaceae bacterium
TCATCGTTACTCGTTTTTCGGTTCCAATAATCATACTCGCCAAGCTGCCACAAGGGAGTTTCTTGGTTGAAGTTACGAGCGTCCACTTCCAACCCTTGCTGAAGCAGGAACTTCACGATTTCCGGCTGTATGCCCGACGCTGCAGCGTGCAGCAAAGTCCTGCCACTGTCGTCAAGCACACGAAGCGACTTACCTGCCGTTAGCAGTTTCAAAATCTCCAACTGGCCAAAAACCGCCGCATCGTGAGCAAGTGGACGCAAGATTTCGGCAGAGACACCGCGACCGATCATCAACCGAACGACGCCGATGTGCCCGTGTTCCACTGCAAGTGAGATCGCGGTAGTTTTGCGATGACTATCGGAGGACGCGTTGACAAGCGTCGGATCGGTATCGATCAAACCACTAACTTCCTTGATGCGCCCAAGTTCGCAAGCCGCAAAGATATCCAGTTTGGTGCCTTTGGAATTCAATCGTTGGACCGTCTTCGTTTCTCCTTGACGAATGGCTTTGGCAAGCAGATGAGTTGCATCCGAACTTTCAAAATCGAACCCATCGATCGAGCCTATCAGTCGCCACAAGAGATCAGGGTCTTTGACGTCGTACAAGAGATATAAGTCTTCAAAGTCGGCTGGTGGTTTGTGGCCAAGATCTAGTAGCAACCGAACGACTTTCCACTGTTTTGAATGTAACGCTATTTCCAACAACGAAATGGGGCTGTCCTTTTCTCCAGCCTTCAGGTCTACATTCGCCCCAGCCGCTATCAATAACTTAGCGATCGGCTCGCTTCCCAATTTGGCTGCCAAATGTAACGCTGTAAACTGTGGCGCACCGTCATAAGTGTCTGGTCTGAATCCGAGAGAGTCGCAGTGCGAAACTCTCGGCGCTCTCGCGTCGATATTCACTTTCTGGCTTAAAACAAATTCGACAATCTCGGCATCAGCGCTCCGCACCGCCCAGTGCAATAAAGACGCGTGCAAAGCGATTTGTTTCTTGGTGGCGAGTTCTGGATTGGTGGCCAGAATGGACTTCAATTCTGGCAGCTTCCGTAGCAAACAAGCACTTGCCGCGTCCAGATGCGCACCATTGGATATCAGGAAGTCACACACTGATTGATTCCCTGCCATCGCAGCCGCCAATAGCGGTGTCTGCCCGTAAGTTGTTTTCGCGTTCACGTCGGCGCCGGCGTTAACAAGACTCGTGACCTTTTGGAGTGCCTGAGATTTGTCTGGGCCCAACGAAGCTGGCTGGCCAACCATGCCTACTCGAGCAACTTGATCGTTCCCGCCAAGTGAACAGGCGACATGCAACGGTGTAGCGTTGGCTTGATCTGACGCGCCGTACATAACTGCCGCACCATGGTCCAACATCAGTTTTGTGAACTTTACGTCGCGGTAAGCGATTGCATATAAAAATAGATTAGGGTGGTTGCGTCCGCCGGAGACATTCGCACTTGCGCCCTGTTTCAGTAACAGTTCTGCGGTCTGATATTGATCGCGAGTGACCGCATTGGTCAGCGGAGTGTAGGGGCCTGAGACGTTCATGAACCCGTAATCGATGTCGGGATCAGCCCCATGCTTCAGCAAGAGTTTGGTTAGCTCCAGATCATCGCGTCCTGCTGGATAGTACAGTGGTTTGCGAGGCGGTTTGGCAAGCCATGGCTTTTTGGCGAGCATCTGCGCGACGAGTTTTGTCTCGCCCAACTGGATTGCGGAATCGAAGTCGATCTCTTGGCCAGATTCGATTAGTACTTCACAAACGCCACGATGGTTGAAATTCAATGCGTTTGTAATTGGAGTAGTATTTTTCGCTTTGACGTCTAACTTCGCACCATGCTCGATTAGCAGTCGTGCCATCTGGGCACTTCTTGCACGAAAAATTGGCGTTTCTCCACGTTTGCTTTTCGCATTCACGTCCGCGCCGTGTTCGAGCAAGAATTTCGCGATCTCGATACGCGCGTCGCGAACCGCAAAATGCAGTGGTGTCGTTCCATCGTCGGGTTTGCTCACCAGAGATTCATCCGCTTTGACAAGCGTCTTGACTCGTTGAAGGTTACCGCTGCGCACAGCGTCAATGAAATCATCGGCGCTGTTTGCGATGCTTGCCGGTCCGATTACCGCGAGTAGCAAAATCCAAGCTCGAATTCTCATTGCCCATTCACCTTGATTGCTTCGCGTACTTTTTGGCGCAACGATTTCCATTCCGACGCCGTCCACGATGAATCGGTATTTGCGGGAACGTCAAGAATACGTGCGATCTGCAATGCTGCGTAATCACGAACCGACAGTTTAGAAAACATGAATCCTGCTGATGGTCCCGAAAACAAATCGGCCCTGATCGCATCGATATCTTTGGCGTTCGCTGCATCTCGGAAGCCTGGCAATTCCCGAGTTTCGTCGTCATTCAAAAACTCAACGAAGAAAGCGACGGTTTGTTTCTTCTTGCCTGAGCGTGTGACCGCCTGCATCATTTGTAAACGCTGCCCCATGTCAACGCGTTTGGCGTTGCGTGCCAGTGCCGACCAAGCGACGTCGCTGTCGGTGTGGCACAGCACCTGCGAGACCGGTCCCGCTGACGAAAGCCAGTACGCTTTTTTGGGTGTGCGAGGAATTCGGTCCAGTTCTGCCACCAACAGCGGCACCGCTTGCTGATGTGAAATCGCCAACAGTTGCCTGATTGACGACGCGCGAGTTTCGGCTCGTTTAGCAGACGCAGCTTTCAAGAAAAGCTGCGACTTTTGATGCTCGGAGAGCTTCGCGGATCCAACTGCCTGCAATAGCGGATCAGCGTATTCCAGCCGTTCAAAATTCTTCGTGAACAAATCCACCAAATCGTCAGGGTAACTGCGTGCCAGCGATTTCAGAATCGCTAAGTTGGCTTTCGGTTTACCGTCATCGCCTGCCGTAATCGCGTTTTGGATCAAGAATTCTTTCGCATCGACCTTCTTTGTTTCCGACCACCAAAACAAAACATGATCACGATCGACACACCGTCCACGGCCTTCGCGAACAAGGATGTCGTGCGAAAGCTCTTCGCCCGCGAGGGCGCTCAAGAGTTGATGAACAACATCGGCGATGCGTACGATCCAGGGACCTCGGTGATTGGAAGTGACAAAGCGTGTCATGCGAAAATCGTGAGTGTGTTTTAACAAGATGGGCACAGCATCTAATCCCATTGCTTCAATCTTTTTGTAGCTCGGGTGAAACCCGACAGACCGTAGATCAATAAGTTCAGCGCCAGGACGATCGACACCAAGGTGAATCAGCGAATCAATGGTGGCTTCCAAACTGTCAACTGGTGACTTGGTTGGTTGCAGTGTCAACCGCATGTCGTTGACGATGTTTTCGTTTGCGAGCGTATCGAGTCCAGGCACGTTCGTTTTTAGTTCGGTTAGGCGCGTCAGGATAGCGCTACGGTCGCCCTCTTGGCGACAGAATTGCCCACACCAATAATCCCAAGCCAGTAGGGCCAAAGCCTTTCCGTGATCGCGTGGCCGAATCGCGCGCCGCTGGAAAACATTTCGAGGAGCGCGTCGCGATCGTATTAAAAGTTCGCCCGCCAGTTCGTTCCATCCACGACTAGCACAAACGATTGCTAAAGCGAGGTCTGGGTCTCTGTCAAAATCACGTTCCAATCCATCCGGCCCTCCAGGATCAGTCGCCGCAACAATTCTCTCACGCGGCAGGGTTGGCGTTACGCTGACGTGCGACGAAAGCTTGCTAGTTCGATGCCCAATCCAGTAGCGCTGTTCACCATCAGGGTCTTTTGGCTCCAGCAAAGCAATTGCACGCTCGTATTGGGGAACACCATTTGCCGTACTGTTGGACCATTTCAAAACGACCAGCTTCGCTTGCTTGGGAGGCTGCGGAAGACCGTACTTTGCGTACTGAGCAACCAGGGACTCCAGGTCATCGTCCGCGTTGGAGTTCGTGCACGCCAAAACGATCATGCCAACAAAGAACAGTGCCACAATACAATGGCGAAATGCAGCATTTGGTCTCATTGCCTTGGTCAATTTCGCATTCAGAGGTAGAGCTTCGCACGAGAGTAATGTTCTTCGCACAAACGATCAAGGCGATATCAATCATCAAAAACGAACAGAGTTTTTTAATAGTTCGATCTGCTAGGACGTCAGGCATTGGTTTTTGGTAACCCGGCGCGTGAGTTTTGAAGTTGCGCTTTTGGTGTAGGCCGGACCGAGCAAACGCTGCAATTGCCGGAACTTCGGACGCAAGTAGAAAGGTCGTTGATAGTGTAATCTCTGCGACACAATGGAGGCGTTTGCGCTGTTCCGGCACGTATCGCGTCCTTGGTCCGGCCTACAACCAAACACCTACCCAAAAAGCGCAACTCCAAAACTAACGCTTCGGGTTACCAATATGCCCCAGAATCAAAAACTGGTTTGCCCTGCCTAAAGTAGCTGCATCAGCCTAACGCCGGTTGGCAGATAGAGTACCATGACGCTCCTTACACGAGGTACAAGGAGCTTGATGGTGAGAGTTCGCAGCGGCGGTGGCTTTCGCGCCATTTGGTACAGCATCAAGAAAGGTCGCGAGGCCGGTGGCGTATGGAAACTGTACAAGGCTTTGCGGACGAAGAACGCATGCAAGACCTGTGCGCTGGGAATGGGTGGCCAAGCTGGCGGCATGGTCAACGAAACCGGTGGCTTTCCCGAGGTCTGTAAAAAGAGCATGCAGGCGATGGTCGCGGATATGCAGCCTGCGATCACGTCCGAATTTTGGATGCAAAATTCGATCTCAGATCTGCAACAGCTTTCACCGCGAGAACTAGAAAAACTTGGGCGATTGATTCGGCCACTGCGTTTGCGTGCCGGTGACGACTCCTTTCACGAAATCACCTGGGACGCCGCGTTCGATGCCATCGCGGAAAAACTAAAACAAACTGAACCCGATCGAAGCTTCTGGTACTTCAGTGGCCGCAGCAGCAACGAAGCCGGATTTTTGTTGCAACTGATGGCTCGTGTTTATGGAACGAACAACGTCAACAATTGCAGCTACTACTGTCACCAGGCTAGCGGCGTCGGCCTGACGTCTAGTATCGGCAGCGGCACGGCAACGGTTGTGTTGGATGACTTGGAACAAGCGGACACAGTTTTCTTGATAGGCGGCAATCCGGCCAGCAACCATCCTCGGTTGATGACCAGCTTGATGAAAGTACGCCGTGCTGGTGGGAATGTTGTCGTGATCAATCCCGTTCGTGAAACGGGACTGATCCGATTCCGAGTTCCCAGTGACGTGCGGTCATTGTTGGGCGGAACAAAAATCGCAACGCACTATGTTCAGCCTCACATCGGTGGCGACTTGGCGCTGTTGTGGGGGATGGCCAAAGCACTCAAGGCACGCGATGCAATCGACCTGACATTGATGCAGCAGCATTGCAACGGACTGGAGGATTGGCTTGAGACGCTGAACCAGTTGTCTTGGGAGGAAATCGAACAAAAATCGGGAGTCGCTCGCAGCGAAATCGAAACCATCGCGAGGACTTATGAGGATTCCGAGCGTTGTGTGTTTTCGTGGACAATGGGAATTACTCATCACGCGCATGGTGTCAGCAATGTCCAGGCGATTGCCGCGCTGGCAATGTGCCGCGGTATGATCGGACGGCCCGGATGCGGATTGATGCCAATTCGCGGCCACAGCAATGTGCAAGGCATCGGGTCTGTCGGTGTCACACCGAAGCTCAAGGACAAGATCTTTGATTCGCTGACCAATGACTTTGGCGTGAAACTTCCAACAGCTGCGGGCAAAGACACCTTGGAGTGCATGGAGTCCGCGCACGCCGGCGAGGTGGATTTCTCGTTTTGCTTGGGCGGCAATCTCTACGGTTCAAATCCGGATTCGACGTTTGCAGCGGAGGCGCTTTCGCGGATAGGGATGAATGTCACGCTTAGCACAACGTTAAATACTGGGCATGTGCAGGCGCTGGCCAAGGACACCATCATTCTGCCAGTGCTCGCGCGCGACGAAGAGCCACAGCCGACGACACAGGAATCGATGTTCAATTTTGTCCGACTGAGCGACGGAGGCGAAAGACGGCTGCCAGGACCTCGCAGTGAAGTCGAAGTGATTGCGGAGATTGCCCAGAGAGTCTTGCCGAATTCAGAGGGAATTGATTGGCTGCAAATGAAGCAAACTGCCACGATCCGAGATTGGATCAGCAAGGTCGTGCCAGGCTATCAAAAAATTGGCGAGATCGATCGAACCAAGCAAGAGTTTCAAATCGGCGGGCGCACGTTTCACGAAAGAAAGTTTCCCACGCCCAATGGACGGGTTACTTTGCACACACATCAGATCCCTGAATTGAAGGGCACTGGCGAAAAACAACTGCGATTGATGACGGTTCGCAGTGAAGGACAATTCAACACCGTTGTCTACGAAGAAGCCGATTTGTATCGCAATCAAGATCGCCGCAACGTGATTTTGATGCATTCTGATGATCTTGCGCGGCTAAATCTTGTGCACGACCAGATCGTCACTGTTGTCAGCAAAGCGGGTTCACTTGGCAACATTCATGCTCGTGCGTTTGATGAAATCCGCAGTGGTAACGCGCTGATGTACTATCCCGAGTGCAACATTTTAGTTTCACGACACTCTGATCCACAAAGCAGAACGCCAGCATTCAAAGGCGTGGTGGTCGAGATTTCGGTTTAGTAAAACTTTTTTGAACATAACAGTTAATTGGCTTAAAAAAGTTACTCGACCTATTCCGACAAAACTTGGTATAGCACATCCACAAACGAGTGATCGTCGTACGTTCACTGCGCCAAGCTATCATTGTGTCAGCAACGCAAGACGCGTTAATCGGAACAGAATCATGCCTGTACTATTTGGACTCCCGGTCATTTCCATCCTTCTTTTCATCATCTCGGGTGTCCTGATTGGGTACCTGGTTTGGTTCCAAGACCGGACGACCGAAACGACTCAGTTAAAAGACCTCGAAAATAAGTATCGCCGTGCTCGTGAAGCGGGCGACAGTCATCGCAACGAGCTTGCTCAGCTACAACAATCGCTCGACTCACGAAACGTGGACCTCGACAAGATTGTCACCGAGAACCGTGACCTGAAAGCGTCGCTGCAGAGCGTTCAAGTCGACTATTCGTCGCTTCAACAAGAGCTTGATTCGACATCTCGCGCACGAGTGGACGCTGAAAGCTACAACGTTCGCAGCAAGGAAGTGGCTCGTGAGGCAGGGGATGAGCTAGCCAAACAAGCTGCGATCATCGCGAAGCTAGAAGCAGCCAACTCCAAGAACGAGTCGCAGATTGCCGAATACGCCGCGCAGATATCCAAATACGAAAATGAAGTTGGGAACTATCAAGGCGAGGTTGGCGATCAGCAAAAACTAGTCGCGAGCTTGAAAGACCAGCTTGTTGCTTTGCAAGGTGATTTGAACGCATCGCATTTGAGCCTGACTGACACGCAGTCCAAAGCCAGCAAACGTGCGGTTTCCGACGAGCAAACCATCGTTCAATTGAACTCACAGATTGCTGAACTACAGGCTCAGCTCAACGACTTGAGTTCACACAAGTCGCAAGTAGAAACCGATCTGGATGCTGCTCATCGCGACAAAGACACCGTTGTAAGCGACCTTCAAGAGCGGATCGCCCAACTGACGGCTCAAGTCTCCGCATTGAACGAGCAAGTTGCCGATGTGCGATCGGACCTCGCCGCAGAAGTATCGACCAAGGACGAAGCGATTCGGCGTGCCGAGATCGTTCAAGCAGAATTGGAATCGATCCAGGAAACGTACATCAATGCGACGCATGAGCGTGACACTGTTACCTCAGAACGCAACCAAGTTGTTGCTCGACTTGATGCGATCCAAGCAGAGCTGGATGCTCTTCAACAGACTCATGACACCACCGTTCGCGAGTTGGAGATCACCATCCAAGAACGTGACGCAATCATTGCCGAACGCAATGATGCGACTGCCCGTCTGGAAGCGATCCAAGCAGAATTGGACTCGATGCAAGAGACACACATCGTCACGTCAAACAACTTGCAAGACCGGCAAAACGAGAACGGCATGTTGGTGGTTCGCATCAGCGAGTTGGAAGCCGAGCTTTCTGACAAGATGCGTTACATTGACGATCAAGACAGTAAACTGGGCGTGATCTCTGACAAGATCAGCCATGCGGGTTCAATGACTCGCAACCTGGAAGCCGAGTTGGACGCACGTACAGAGCGGATTGAACAACTAGAGCAGCAGTTGCTGCAGTTCGCACCGCTACCCGACGAGCTGGAAAATGCGGCCAAGACGCTGACTGCTCAGCAAGAAAAAATCCAAGAGCAAGTGGAACTCAACAGTCAACTGGAAGCGGAAGTATCCAACCTGCGTCCATTGGCGGAGCAACTGCAAGGTCAGATTCAGACGCTGGACGAGCAGACGACTTTAATCGAGCGACTGCAAGCTGAAGTCGAAAAACTTGAAGCGGATCAAGAACGTGTGGTCGTGATGCAGGAAGAACGTGATGACGCCATCATCAAAATGTCTGATGCACAAAAGAATGCAGACAACATGCGAATCACGCTTGGCGAACAAGCCAAAGAGATTCAAATCTTGCTCGAAAGCAACGATGCCCTGAAGGTTTTGGCAGCAGAGAAAGATGAGCTGGCACTGCAGTTGGATGAAGCACTCACGACATCCAAGAATCTGCGTCAGTCGCTGGTCGACAAGGCTCAAGAAGTCGAAGAACTGGAGCGACAGCTTCAAGTCTTGGAGCAACTGCGTGCCGAGAATGAAACGCTTACGATTCGCCTTTCAGACCTAAGCGAAAACAACAAATCGCTGCTGGAAACGATTGACGGTCACACGCAAGAGATCACTGACCTGCGTCCGCTACAAGACCAAGTCATGCGTCTATCCAGCACTCTAGAATCGACAACCGAAACGATGGAGACGACCACGGTTCGCAACGTCGAATTGCAAAAGAACTGTGACACCCTAGAAGACGAGATCGCACGACTTCGTGTTGATGTTGCTGAATTTGAGAATACTCGCGAACGACTGTCCGACACGCTCACGACGCTCGCCGAAGTGACTCAGCAACGCGACACCGTTCAGTCACACATCAACGACTTTGAAGCTCAGATCCAGAAACTCAGTACTCAAGTTTCGGTTCAGAACAACAGCATCGAAGACTTGGAGCGACGCCTGGACACCAAGTCACAGTCGTACGACAAAGTCGTTCTGGAGAATCGAGAGATTAGCGATCGATTGGAGTCACAACTCGAAATCGTCCAACGACTGGAACAGCAAGTTGTTGTGCTTGAAACGTTGCAACCAGAAAACGAGTCTCTGCGAAGCCAAGTCGAAGACCTGATGGCCCGACTGAAACAGCTAAGTGCCGAACTGGACGACAGTCTAATCGCAAACTCGAAGATCGAAGATCGCATTCGTGTCTTGGAAAACCAAACTCACGAAGACGCCAAAACGATTCGCGAACTACGCCGCGACCGTGGCTCGATCGACGACATCCGTCGCGCAGCATAGCTCGCAACGGCCGATCCAACGAATCCAAAACGCTCATGTGCTTCAATGCTCATGGGCGTTTTTTCTTTTCGAATCCAGCACGCCGCGTGAGTTTTCGAGTTGGGCTTTTCTGGTAACCCGAAGCGTGAGCGAGGGACAATCTTGACTCGGTCCCTCGCTCACGCTTTTTGGAGTTGCGCTCTTGGTGTAGGCCGGACCGAGCAAACGCTGCAATTGCCGGAACTTCGGACGCAAGTAGAAACGTGGTTGATAGTGTGATCTCTGCGACACAATGAAGACGTTTGCGCTGTTCCGGCACGCATTGCGTCCTTGGTCCGGCCTACAACCAAACACCACATCAAAAAGCGCAACTCCAAAACTCACGCTTCGGGTTACCAAAAACCAATGCCTGACGCAAAAGCGCAATGTCAAAACCCAACACGTCGGGTTACTTTTGCCGGCACGTCTCTCATGCGACAGGATTCACATTAGAATTGCCCTGTCACTTCAATCGCGCATTCAGCAGAAACCATGAAAAGCATCTACCTCGTCGTTGCCCTTACCATTTTTGGGACCGGCCATGTCGCTGCTGCGAAGCCCAATATTCTGTTCATCGCCGTGGATGACCTGCGGCCAGAACTTGGGTGCTATGGATCTCCCATCGCAATTTCGCCGAACCTGGACGCTCTTGCCGCCGATGGAATGCTATTTCAACGAGCCTATTGCCAAGAAGCCATTTGCCGACCGTCGCGAGCAAGTTTGATGACGGGGGCGCGTCCGGAAACGACAGGACTGTTCCATAACCACGTTTCGTTGCGTGAACTGCAACCCGACATTGTCACATTGCCACAACACTTGATTGCCAATGGATACGAAACGGTCTATTGCGGCAAGATTTTTCACCAAGGCGATACGGATGATGAAAAGTCGTGGAGCCGCAAACCGGTCAAGTGGTTGAAAGGAATCCAGCGTCCAAAGCCGTACGCGTTGCCCGAAAACATCAAATTGAAAAATGGAAAACTCAAGGAGATGATTGCGAAGTATGGAGAAGCTGCAAAGCGAGGACTCGCCAATGGGCCAGCCTATGAAAAAGCGGATGTTCCCGACCATGCGTATGCCGATGGGTATGAAACCTTGCGGGCAATCGCGACGATGAAAGAAATGTCGCAGCAAGACAAACCGTTTTTCTTGGCATTGGGTTTCAAAAAGCCACACCTGAATTGGACGTCACCGGCAAAGTATTGGGATCTTTACGATCGCGAAAAAATCCCCATGTCGACAACAACGACTGCGCCGCAAAACGGTGCTGCGATGGGACTGCATGCGTCATTCGAGCTGCGCACGCGGGCCGGCATTCCAAAGTCAGGACCTCTGGGCAATGAACTTTCGCGAACATTGAAACACGCCTACTTGGCTTGTGTGAGCTACGTCGATGCCCAGATCGGAAAAATGGTGACTGCCATTGATGAGGCAGGGCTGCGCGAGAACACGGTCATCATTGTCTGGGGTGATCATGGTTGGCATGTCGGCGACATGGGAGTATGGGGCAAAGCTACGAATTACGAAATTGCAACGCGCGTTCCTCTGATCATCTGGACGCCAGGGATGAAAGCCCGCGGCGCTTCGACCAAGGCGTTGGTGGAATTGGTGGATATGTATCCAACGTTGTGCCAACTAGCAGGCGTTGAAACTCCAGATCATCTGGAAGGCCACAGTTTCGTGCCTCTGCTGGATAACCCAACCAAGACCTGGAAGAAAGCTGCTTTTAGTCAGTATCCAAATCCTGCGTTGCGGGAATGGGCCGCGAATCCTTTGTCCAAAGAAATGCGCGAGACTTGGTTTGGACCGCTTATCAAAGAGGTAGAGAAGCGAATCATTGACCAGCAGGGTGACAAGTGGAACCGCGAATTATTCGAAGAACACCTGATGGGCTATGCAATGCGCACCGACCGCTATCGCTTGGTCGTCTGGCGCGACCATCGAGACTTAGATGCGGAACCGATCTTTGTCGAACTTTTCGACCACCAGTCAGACCCTCAAGAAACCAAAAACATTGCATCGCAAAATCCAGAGCTCACCAGACGGCTTGTCAAACAACTGCGCGATGGCTGGAAGGCTGCGCTGTAGCACCAACGGCCCCCCGATTGGTGACCATCGGCAGTGCGTTTGTTCGTGAATTTTGAGAACGCGAAGCAGATTTCGTTGACGTCGGGTCAAAGTAGCTTTAGTCTAATGGCCACGGCGTTAGTTGAAGGGGCTGGAGCTACTAAAACGCAGGGGCCATCTTATGTTCGCAAGATTCTGTATTCTGTGCAGTTCCGTTTTCATTCTGTCCTCAACGGCACAGTGTGGTTTTGTATTTGTTAACGGCACAGCCGAAGACACGGCCCTGACAGCAGCCAACACCAGCGTATTTTCGTTTGTCGATGGGACAACTGGAATCACGGCCACATTCACGGCGACTGGCGGAATTTTGGATATCATTGGCCCAGACGCAAACAACTTTCAAGGTTTGTCGGTTGGGTCAGACACGATCCAGCCAGGCGAATCTTTGAGTATTGTTTTTGACCAAGACATTGATTTGACGAGTCTGGTTCTATCGCATCGGATCGACGTTCCAGGGACCTTCAACGTGAACGTAGGCGGTACAAACTTTCCTACGTCTTCCCCCAACAACCCTGGCACGCCACCGATCGCATTCCAGTTCACTCAGACATTCGCGCCAGTGACACTCGCCTCTGGAACAGCGATTGTGTTTACCGGTACGGCGCCTTTCACACTCAATCAGGTGGACTTTACGGCGGGTACATTCACAGCGGGCGGAGTGTCAGTCCCAGAACCCTCTTCTTTCGCGATGCTTGGGCTGATTGCCATCGGATTGATTCTGAGACGAAAATCACGTTTAGATTGCGTTAAGTCTACGCAGGCTGGGTTGTAATAGAGGTATTTGGCAACTTAAAATCGTGGGCTCATGTACACCTGATAGTGAGTTCATTTATGTCCCGATTCATCGCAACGATTCTTTTGGCAGCCGCGACCGCTTCGCCAACATTCGCTGGATTCATTCAAGAGTTTCAGACAGATGTTGGTGCTCCAATTGGAAACACTTTTACATCGACGGCGACAGGGTTATCTGACAACGGTGTAACCTTTGATGCGACCCTTACTGTGACGGGATCTGGAACAGCGCTTGATGTCATAAGCACTGGGATTGGAGTCGTGGGTCTAGAGTCAGACTTAGTCAATGATGGCGAGTTTCTTTCGTTCACAGTCGCGGTTTCAAACGTTTCCGGCGGTACCGTTTCTATCGATGGTTTCACAGAATTAGACTTCAATTTCTTGGGCACGACTGACACCGCCTTTCTAAGCTTAGACAATTCGAGTGCGACTGCGGCCGACAACTTTTTTGTGTTGACCTCGGGAGCCGACGTGTTCGACATATCTAGTGTGTCGCCCGCTTCGTTCTTTGCCATCGCTGGTGATAGCACAACAGCAGGCGTTGAAAACAGTTTTCGGATCAACGATGTCAGTGCAAGCTTCACCGGCACCGCTGCTGCGGTACCTGAGCCATCCGCCTTCGCGTTGCTAGGGCTGGCGATGGCAGGAACTATTTTGGTCCGTAAACGTCGAAAGAATTCGCTTTCCAACATAGCGACAGAGTAGTTAAGTGAATCTGGGTTTCGGATTCGAGTCATGTCGACGAAGATGATTGGCAGACTGCCTGCAATCTGGAACACAACATGCCCCGAATCACGTCTCTCAATTCTCCGTTGCTCTCGGATCTGTGCCGTGACTTGTCGACTCGATCTGGTCAGTGGCAAAGCGTTACAGATTGGCCAGCCACCTCGCTGAAACAATGTGCAGACGCGGGAGTCTTTCGTTGGTTCTTTCCTGAGCCCGTCGGCGGCCTAGGCTGGGATCCAGCGGACAAGACACGAGGCTACTTAAAGCTCTCTGAAGCTGATTTGACAACCACGTTCATCATCACGCAGTACATGGGCTGCATTCGGCGCATCGCGGGCAGTGATAACGACGCGGTTCGAGAGCGCTGGTTGGATAGCCTGATCAGTGGACAAAACTATGGCACCGTTGGCATCAGCCATTTAACAACTAGCCGGCGGCATCTCAGCAAGCCAATTCTAAACGCCGTTGCAGACGGCGAGGGCTTTCGGTTGAACGGTTTTTCGCCATGGGTCACCGGGGCACCTCATGCAGATGTTTACGTAATTGGTGCGACTTTGGATGACGGTCGCGAGATGCTAGTTGCTGTGCCAAGCGACTTGCCAGGTGTGGAGCCCAGTGCTGGAGCCGATTTGTTGGCACTTTCAGCTAGCTGCACCGATCGGGTCGATTTTCACGACGTCCGCGTCGAACCATCCATGCTGGTCGCTGGACCAATGCAAAACGTCATGACGTCTGGAACGGGTGGGACTGCCGGAGGGCTACAAACATCGACACTTGCGTTAGGTCTAGCGACGGCGGCCGTCAATTACTTGCAGAGCGAATCCGAAAAGCGTGCCGATTTGGTGGCCGCTGCAACGGGGCTGGGCAATGAGTTAACGCAAGCGACAGAGCAATTGATTCGCGCCACCAGTGGTGACAAAACTTGCGATTCCGCAGAGATTCGTGCACAAGCAAACGGGCTGGTCATGCGAACCACTCAGGCGGCGATGACGGCCGCAAAAGGAGCAGGATTCGTAGAAGGTCACCCTGTTGGACGGTGGTGTCGCCAAGCCTTGTTCTTTCTCGTTTGGAGTTGCCCGCAACCGGTAGCTCAAGCTCAATTGTGCGAGCTAGCCGGGATCGATTGAAGTCGGCTCTAAATCAACAACCAGCTGGAAGACTTTCGCTACGAAGAGAAATCAAACTCTTATTTTACAAGCGGTCTTTAACGATACAGGTTGTCAAAGTCATCGAAGTCGTCGAGCTCAAGATCGTCGTCTTCTTTCTCGTCACCGCCTGCGGTATTCAGACCGAATTCAGTACTGATTTCGTCGTCGATTTCGATTTCGTAGTCATCGTTGGCTTCTTCCTCGAAATCGTCATCAAATTCGTCGTCGAAATCGTCTTCGTCGATGTCATCGAATTCGTCTAAATCATCGTCCTCGTCCAGCCCGTCATTGAATCCGTCATCGACTTCTTCTTCAAATCCGTCATCAACATCGTCGTCCTTTTCCGGCTCAGGTTCTGGCTCTGCCTCAGGTTCCGGCTCTGAACCCTCATCCGTTTCATCAATTTCCTTTGATGAATCATCATCTTCACATACAGGAACCAACTGATTCTTTTCTGGCACAGTGGACTTTACGTGAGTAGCCAGCTCGCTCGAATCGGTGCTAGCAACTGTTGAAGGGGACAAAGTCAGGGTCATATTGGGTCGAACCTAAGGAATCTTGAGCCGTTTGATTGCTGCCAATCCGATGCCATCGGCTTCAAATTGCGAAACTAAGGAAACTCGGAAGCTTTACTGTGAGTTTCCCGAGCAAGTTGGGTTTGTCAACGTCTTGCGTCGAAAAGACCGATGGATTGGAAGGGGAACCAGCTCTGAAATCGCTGAACTTTTACAGTGGTCTGGTCCGGTGCAGCAATATTTTGATAACTGCCAGTGACTGGGCAAGCGGCACAAGCAAATTTTCAGACGGTTTTGTCGCAAAAAAGGACCGAAGACTGGCCAGCGACCGCTCAGGCTAGAAAATTCGCAGGAATCAACGCTATGAAATCACGACGGCAGGTTTGTATCGCTTTGGGCTCAATGGCTGTGCTCCAGGTCGGTTGCGGTCGACAATATGCCCATCTGCTCGCCCCAGAGAATAAAGACTTGGTCGGCAGTCATGCTGCTGGAGCTGGAACCTGGAACCCGCTGGTCGATCAAGCCGTGGCCCAAATCCTATCCCGGTGCCCGCCAGCTGTCAGACACGCATCAGTGGAACTGACCGAGGGAGCCGTTGTCGAGGAAGTCGTCGGAGCCGCTCTGGTGGATGGTCCTGCCGCGGTGTGCTTTATCGGAATTGAGAATAAGAGTGCCGAGGAATTATACGACTTTAAAGATCAGCTTTACGATCGAATCGATTCCCAGGTCAATCAGGCCGGTACCTTTCGCTGCATCAGTAGACGGATGGTTGACGCGGCGCTCAAGGCCACCAGCCTTCGCCCCGATGCATTGTTCCTGCCCCAAAACCGCGCCGTGTTTGCGGACGTACTTGGCAAGCAAGGAACGCCGGTCGATTACATGATGTACGCCACGATTACCTCGGGCACAACGGATCGGAACAAGACCAGCCAACGCGACTATGTTCTAACCCTGGAGATGGTCAACCTGCACTCAGGCGACTACCTGAAGGAGTCGGCCAAGATCCGCAAGGGTTATTCAAAGACGCGGATCGGCAAGTGGTGGAACTATGGCGCGGGTGATCAAGCAGACGGTTGAAAAATCAGATCAATCTTGTTGACGCCATTTGGCCAATGGCAAGCACGAATCCCTTTCGCCAAATCGCGGTTGGGCTGTCCTGCTTGGCGTTGATCTGGACACTTGGCTGTTCGGCCAATTCTATCCACAAGACGGACTCGGCTCGGAATGCTTTTGCCGCTGGCGATTTGACCGCAGCGCGCGAAAACCTGCAAGCCTTGGCTGAATCCAAAAAACGCTCCGCGATCAGTAACGAACTGGATCTTGCCATCGTTGACTTGGCGGATGGTAACCACCGTGGCGCCGAAGGAAAGCTGCGAGCCCTGCGTGATAAATTTGACTCACTGCCAAAATTTTCGCCGATCGGTGAAGCCGCATCGATCGTCACCGATGACAATGCCCGGCCCTTTCGGCCTGCAAGCTACGAACAAGTAATGGTGCGTACGATGCTGGCACTGTGTTCTTTGGCCGGTGACGGTTCGGACGCGGAAGCTTATTCGCTGCAAGCATTCAAGCTGCAAAATGAATTCGCCCAGCAAGCACACGAACGCGGGGTTGCTGACGCAGCAAACTTGTTCCAGCCGATTGCAATTGCGCCCTATCTGCGCGGGATGATTCGCGAGGCGACCTATCTTGATTACGACGACGCAGCCCGTGCCTATGCATTGGTGCAGAGCATCCAACCGGACTTTGCCCCGGCGGCTCAGGACTCCCAGCGCGCAGCAACTGGCGTCCACTGCCAACCAGGACATGGTGTGCTGTATGTACTGGCCTGCGTCGGCCGAGGACCTGTGTTGACGGAGACCACGGCGCCCACGACGACTGAAGCTCTGAAGATCGCATCTCTCGCATTGCAAAAACAACGCAACGATGAGCGCAACGAAATCGCAATTCCCAACATTGCGTCCGTAAAAATCCCCATCGTGATTGTTCCTCCCAGTCGTGTCGCTTCGGTGGACGTCAGCGTCGAAGGCAAGCTTTTCGGCACAACGCAAACGCTGACCGATGTGGGCGAACTGGCTGCCAATCAGTTGGCCGCTGAAATGCCGTGGACGATCGCTCGCGCCGTTGTCCGCCGCGTCTCCAAAGAAGCGGCTGTCGCGAAAGTATCGGATTCATTGGGACTGACCGGCAATGCTCAATCAATCTTCCAGTTCGCAACGGCTTCGGTCTGGAGTCGCAGCGAAGGCGCCGATCTACGATGCTGGGGATTGCTACCACGCGAAATCCAAGTGCTCCGTGCTGAACTCCCAGCTGGAACACATCGTGTACTGTTGACGTCGGCTGGCCCCAACGGAAAACAGTACGCAAGCAAAACCACAACGGTATCCATTGGCGATGGCTCCAATAAGTACTTGGTCGTGATCGCTCCCGATGAAGCGATCTATCTCGCGAATGAACCAAACGCGACAAGCGACAACTAGCATTCATGCCACGGTTCGTTAGCTGTAGCTCGCAAAGTGCTTACTTGTGCACACGGCTGTGCAGCTGAGAAATCGTTTCTCGGTGCGTGTTACTTTCAGCAAGATTCTTGTACTCTCGCGGATCATTCTCGGCATCGTAAAGCTCTTCAGTGCCGTCACCGTATCGAATGTATCGCCACCGCTTGCCGCTCAAAACATAGTCATCTGAATTGACGTACGTTTTCACAACACGGGTGGTTTTGATCGAGGGATTCTGTAATAGAGCCGTCAGTGAAACGCCATCCAGGTCGCGAGACGGCAAACCGGCCATTTCCGATAGCGTCGGATACAGGTCCAGCAAGCTAACAGGTTCGTGGCAAAGTGCGCCGGCTTTCGTTTCTACTCCGCTGATAATCAACGGAACTTGTGTCGAGTGAATCCAACCGGATTGCTTGCCCCAAGCTTGCTTTTCGCCAAGGTGCCAGCCATGATCGCTGAACATCACAACAATGGTATTGTCCGCATGTCGGCTTTCGTCCAGGAAATTCAGCAGTTGCCCCAACTGATGATCGACAAACGAGATACTTGCCAAATACGCTTGAACCGCGTGCTTCCATTGCCCGTGCTTGATCACGTGCGCGTGAGTCCCCGCAGTCACCGCGCTCAACGCGCGTGTCTTTCCAGCAGCCGGCACGTCGGCCAAGTCGTCAGGGATCGTATCGGGCAACTGGATTGAATCGAGCGGATACAAATCGAAGTACTTTTTCGGTGCGTAAAGCGGAATGTGGGGACGGTAAAATCCAACCGCCATAAAAAACGGTTTGCCTGCGGGCTGCGACTTCATTTTCTCGATCGCCCAATTGGTTATCTTGCCATCGCCGAATGCTGCGTCGGGCAAATCGAATGCCGACCAGTCAAACGACTCACCCTTGCGATCTTTGGGGTACCGTTCACTGGACATGTGATTGAAAGGCAACACATATCGCTTGCCACCCGGTCCGCTGGCGATCACATGCTGCGGGTTTTCAGAGCCCTTGCTGTTCAGTTCTCCTTTGGTGTACTCCACATCTTTACTGCCAAACGGACTCCAACGCTGCTCGGGTGTGTAACTGTCCTGAAAGATTGCTCGGGTGACGCTCTTCTTGTGGTGGATTTTTCCAGTGCCATAGGTCGTGTATCCGTGATCGACAAAAAACTGAGGCAACATTTTGTAGGCGGTGTGGTCGAATTTTCCACCGTTGCCATAAACCTTGGTTACCGTCGCGGCGAGCCCAGTCAGTATCGCCGTTCGCGAAGGCTGACACAGCGGCGTCGTGCAATGAGCATTTGTAAATGCGACTCCGCGCTTGGCGAGCCGATCCATGTTGGGGGTCTTGGCTTGCGGATGTCCTTTCAAATAGCCAACCCAATTGTTCAAGTCGTCTATACTGACCATGAGAACGTTTGGACGCGATTCGATCGGCACACCTTTCGCAGATTGCCCTGGCGCCACAGCAGCCATCATCGAAGAAACAACCAGCAGTACAGACCAACGCCAATTCATATTCCAACTCCCGTTCTCTTGTACCGCAAAAGCTATCGAAGCTTCACGAACCGGCAACACATTTTCGATGCAAGCTTGTCCAGCAAATGGTTGCTTGGCCGCTGTCAAATTTTTTGCAGCAATCATACTTCCCGCTACAAACTAGACTAAAATCCTATCAGATCAGTCGTCATTGATGGATTCAAACTCAAGAGCCTTTGCAATGTTTCAACCTTCGCGCGTCATCACGTGGTCAATTGCTTTTTTAATTTGTGCGACTGTCGGAAACTCTGCGGAAATCGACAAACGCTATCCGCAACCGATTGAGATGGATGTTCCCCACATCTCGTCAGACAAATCGGTAAAGTTCGATTACGACATTGTTTACATTCGCACGCCCCGAAAAGGCGACGATGTCCAATCCAAGTGGGCCGAGATCGCTCATCCGGTTTCGATGGACCCAGGTGCCGACTTGATGCTGCTGCATCCCGATGGCAGCGAAGAAGTGCTGGTCGAAGGCGGCGATGGAGCGGTGACCGATCCGGTGATGTCGCTGGATGGCCAGTGGGTAATTTATTCGCGCATCCACGACATGAAGACAAATTGGGCGGGACGTTATCCCAAGTCGGGCGCGGACATTTACAAGCTACATCTGAAGACTCGCAAGATCGTTCAACTGACTCAGCAGCAGTTTTCGCCGAACACGGGAGCGGCGGATTGGGCGAGCGATTTTGTTTCAAATGAAAAGGAAAAGACGTATCTTGATTATGGCGTTTTCAACACAGGTCCATGTCCCTTGCCCAACGGTCGCATCGTCTTTACCAGCAACCGCGACGCTTTCCGTCCACCTCAACACAACGGACCGACACTGCAGCTATTCGTGATGGACGATGACGGCAAGAACGTGCAGTGCATCGGCCATCTGAACATTAGCATGGCCCTGCATCCGACGGTTCTGAAAGACGGGCGTATCATTTTCAGTTCGATGGAATCACAGTCACTTCGCAACGGAATTTTGTGGGGACTTTGGAGCATTCACCCCGACGGAACCAACTGGGCACCCGTGATCAGTGCGTTCGATACCGGCGGAGCGCCCAATGCCTTTCACTTTCAATCTCAGTTATCCGACGGTTCAATTATCGCCGAGGAATATTACAACTTTAACAACAGCGGTTTCGGTTCGTACTTCAAACTGCCGCCCGCCACGCCGTCGAAATATTCGGCGTTCGGCCCCGGCGACCTGAGCGATCCCCGCAATCCGCCACTTCGGGTCGGACGATTCTATAATAGTAAACCCAAACTCTACCGGTTGCCGTTCAGCCCCTACGGAATTGAATCGTTCACGCGGTTCGCCAACAACGGCGAAGGCCCATCTGACCCGTCGGTCTTAGAGCAAAAGGATTCGCCCGGCGTGGGCAAGTTCACGCATCCCGCCGCAGCGCCGGACAATCATCTGTTAACCGTTTACACGCCTGGGCCTGCGAACCATCAACACGGTTTGCAAAAGCCCGCCATCGATGGTGGCTTGTACTTAATCAAAGACGGCCATCCGATCGACGAACCCAATCAAATGCGGCTAATCAAAAACGATCCCAAGTACAACGAACAGTTCCCGCGAGCCGTCGTTCCCTACGAAAGAATCTATGGCATCAAGCAACCGCAAACGATCCAGCCGGTCGCCAACGATGGATCCAAGTCGCCGCAATTGCCAGCAGGAACGCCTTTCGGTTTGGTCGGCAGTTCCAGTTTGTACAAACGCGAAAGTTATCCTGGCGGCAAAGTTCCCGATGGCGGCGTGACGGGGACGTTCGCGGGTACGGCGGATTCGACGGGCTATCGCGGACTCGATCCGTTCAACACATCGCAAAACGGCGCCTCGCTGAATTGGTTTAACCAAGGCGCCGATGCGGGCTTGTACGAAAACGATCAGATTCACGCCGTGCGTTTCTTAGCGATGGAGCCAACCACCGACCGGCATCGCGGGCCAAACAGCGGGCGTTTGTTTTTTAGCCACGCTCAAGAACGTTTGCGGATACTGGGCGAAGTTCCCGTCAGGAAGTTCAACAAAACCAATCGCCAGCCGGTCGACCCCGATGGCAATCCGGACACCAGTTTTCTGGCCAAGATTCCCGCCGATACCGCGTTCACTTTTCAAACGCTGGACAAGCACGGCATGGTGCTGAATATGTCTCAAACTTGGCACCAAGTTCGTCCCGGCGAGGTGCGGCACGATTGCGGCGGTTGCCATTCTCACAGCCAAGAACCAACGCAATTCGAGGACACTTTTGCCGCCACGGATCTTTACAGTATCGCCGATCTGACTCGAAAAACACCTCTGTTGACCAGCAAGAAAAACGATCAATCAGGCAAACGCTTCGACACGGAAGACTCCACTGGCTTGCGTTATCATCCTGGCGGCGTGGCCAACGTCGAGTACTTTCGCGACGTGCAGCCGATCTTAAAGCGAAGTTGTATTGCCTGCCATACCGAGCAGGATGGAAAACAGCCGGCGGGCAACTTGAACTTGGATGCCGACAGCGAGCAAGTCAAAGTACCCAATCGTGGCGAATGGCCCGGCAGTTATTACCGACTGGCAGCCGACTCGAGCGCCAAGTTCGGGCACAAACCAGTGATTCACAATGGGACATGGCGACAGACGAATGCTTCTCGCTACATTCGCAAATTTCAATCGCGTCGCAGCTTGCTAGTTTGGAAAATATACGCTCAGCGGCTGGACGGTTGGAGCAACGACGACTTTCCCACCGCGCACGTGCCGGGTGATGCGAACACATTGCGGTTAAAGGGAGAACCGATTCCAAACACGCAGGCCAATCGCGACCGCTCGGATCTCGACTTTCGCGGCCAGCAGATGCCGCCAGCCGAAGCGGTGAAAGCCGGCAAAGTTCAGCCATTGTCCGATGAAGATCGCCGCATGATCGTCCGTTGGATCGATCTGGGTTGTCCTATCGACTTGGATTTTGATCCAGCCAATCCCGATCGGCGAGGCTACGGATGGATGTGCGACGACAAGCGGCCGACTTTAACCCTCAGTGAACCCAAACGCGGCGAGAACGACTCGCTCTCGCAAATCCTAGTCGGCATGGACGATTATTATTCGGGCTTGGACGAAGAGAGTTTTCATGTGACGGCGGATTTTGAAATCGACGGCGTCGCGGCCGGCAAAGATCTTTCGCCTCGATTCAAATCGTTAAGCGAGGGCGTGTTTGCGCTGCCAATAAAGCAAAAGATCAAATCACTCGCCAAGGGAACCATCACCGTTTCGGTCAAGGATCACCAAGGCAACGTGACAAAGATCGAAAGGTCCTTTTCTGTTAAGCCCTGACAAGTACCCAGGCTCGCGCTCAACGAATCAACGCTTGCCAGGTGCATCGACCAGCTTGGTGAACTCCCCCTGGTCAAACCAGATGACGCCGCATTGGAAGCAGGTGTCGATGACTGCGTTGCCAGGGCCGCCATAAGCGTGGGTGTCGAAAGTCTGAGCACACGTGGGGCAAAGCCTGCGGACGTTGAGTTGCTTAGGGTCTAATGGCATGGGAATGTTTTGTGGGTCCGGCTTCATAGCGCGAAGATGTCGCACAAGACTTGCGAATACTTCTTGTTGAAACAGCATTCCCTTGCACGACGAACAGCCAGCAAACTGGCAACCACCAACGGCGCCGATCCGCAATTCGGTTTGGCAAACAGGACAGCTAACACCCGTCGCACGATCGGTCAGTGTGCCTGACTCATCAAAAAACAATTTCACTGCACCCGGCACGGGAGTTTCAGCGGACGAAGGCATCGAAGGCGATGAGCCAGTTGAGTTGTTCATGGTGAAAAACAATCTTGAGACTTACGGATTTGTGTCAATGTAAGTCTAGGTCACCAAAGTGGCCGAAGATTGAGAAATGCAAGGCAATTCCTTCCGCCTTTCCGGCCCGAAATCTACGCCCCGTTTGAAGTCCAGGCTATGGTCGATCCAAAAGTGCATCAGCTGAACAAACCAATCCATCAAAGAATCGCTACGTCATTGCGATATGTTTACAATGATCGACCGATGCTCCGGCACACAAAACTCTGCTGGATACAGCCTACCCCAAGCCCGTAATGGGTTTACGCTCATTGAACTTGGCCCACCCAACCTTGGATCCAACATGCGAACTACCACAGCGGTATCTCGTTTCGCCATCTTTCTTTCATTCATCGTTGGTATCGTTTCGGCAGCAAGTGGCCAGTCGCCTAAGCCACCCAACGCCTGGATGTGCACTCCTGGCGAACTCATTTTCTCAGACGATTTTGACCCCGCCACGATCAGCGACCGTTGGTTCTTTAAGGCGGCCTTTGCGCTTCGTGATGGCGCGCTGTTGCGAACGAACGTTGACCCGACGGATACCAAACGAGTCTTCCTGAAAGAACCTTCCTTTCACAATACTGTCATTCAATTTGACTTCAAACTTGCTGGCCAAACGACCGACCTGCGGCTCGTGACTGGCAGCGGCGGACACTACAACAGCGTCACCCAAGTCCACACGGGGCACTTTCAGGTCAACACGCCGGTTGACCGCGACGCAGGGCTTGTGCCCGCGCAGCTCGGCGAATGCACTCGCAATCCTCATCCCGATCAGTGGCAAACCATGACGGTCGAATACTGGGACGACGAAATTGTTGCACACGTAAGCGACAACGAATTCGTTCTGGGTAAACATCCGATCATTGACCGCACTCGAGAGTACTTCGCTTTTCAGTTCGATTTGCCCGGCGCCTCGATCGACAATGTCCAAGTCTGGCAGGCCTCCAGCCAACGCGATGACTGGACGAAAACTCGCAGCAAGCTCGTGATGACTCAGGCTAACCGCCAGCGCGTTAAACGTAGCCCGACCGAACGATACAAAATCGAGCACATGAACCTCAAATCCCGATTGACTCTGAACGACCCCGCCTATCGAGACCTTGTGGCTAAGTACGAAAAGCTTCAATCCGCTCTGCACGTTGACTACCCGGAAGCCTTTATCACTCACAAACAAATCGGCAAAGTCATCGCAAAGAAAAAACAGCACATCAAGGCCACAGATCCCAACTTCAAGGCCATGGAAACCCTGGTCCACAAGTCACGTCGCGCGGAAGACGACTATATCCTTTCGACAAAGCCTGAACTTGCTCGTCTGAAACAGGATGGTGTCAACAGAAACCGGTACCCATCGGAACTTGGCCTCGTCCGCGCCCAACTGGAAGCTGCTGGCGACAAGCAACTCGTTGCGCTAGTCGCCGAAACAGCTCGTCGACAAACCGAGCTTGAAGCACGCTACCCGGAAGCTTTCCAAAGCGTGGATGCCGCCGTCGAAAAACGCAACGCCATCCGCAAATCCTTGAACGATGATCCCGCGTTCCAGGCTCGAAACAAAGCGGTTGTGGAATCTAGCAAGGCGATCAAGGCGTACGAGTACAAAGCCGACCTGAATCTCGCGAAACTCGAAGCCGCCTCCAAAGCCTATATGGATAAACTCAAGTCACCCAACGCACGCTGACCCGATGCTCTGACTTCGCGGAACTCGTCGAATCCCGAAGTCTGGCGACCGGCTACGCCACACCACGGAAGTCTAGAACTTTTGGTTGCTCGCGTCATCGGGCACATTCGACCTGCCAACCATCAGTGCCACGGCTGCCCCGCCAACGAATCCTCCAACATGTGCCCACCAGGCAACCCCGCCCGCTGCACCACTGGCAGCTGCAGCAACGCCATTGTAAATCTGAAAACCAAACCAGATCAACAAAAAGATCGGCGCTGGTAAAACAAACGTTTGCATGATTACGATCAGTGGCAACAGCGCCAGGACCTTCGAATGTGGATAGAGCCACGCGTAAGCACCCATCACCCCCGCGATTGCGCCGCTAGCACCGATCGTTGGAATGGGACTCTCTGGCCCCGTCAATAGATGTGCCAAGCTCGCCAACACACCGGTGGCCAAATACATTAGCAAGTATCCAATGTGCCCAAGACGGTCTTCGACGTTGTCTCCGAACACATACAAAAACCAGACGTTGCCCAGAAAATGCATCCAACCACCATGCAAAAACATACAAGTGATAATCGTTAGCACAGGCGCGATCGCGGCGGGTGCCAATTCTTGGCGAATGATTTGTTCTTGGATACCGCGATCGGTCGGCACAGCAACTCTTTGTTCAATCACAATCGATTCCACATCTGGATTGGAGACCCTGGCCGGAACCATTCCAAACTGTTCGATTAGTTTTCGGCCACCGTCCTTCGCCGTCAATTGCGCAAGAAACACAAGTGAACAAATCGCTATCATCGCGTAGTTCACAAACGGGATCGTTCGGCTGGGGATGCTGTCGCGTAGTGGAATCATGCACCAATCCTACGTTGTGAGCTGTGTTTCAGGCAACCCAACCCAAACCAAGCTGATGCCTGCCACGTTGCTTTGACAACCAAGAACGGATCACGAATATCGGGTAGCATGAATATTCGTAAGAGTACTTTTGAAGTGTAGTTAAAACAATTTTCGGTGATTTGAATGAAGAATCTTGTCCGTGTGATCGGTCTCGCACTTGTCGTATCGTTGGCTGGCGCAGTCGGGTGTTCGTCTTACAGCTCGTCGGAAATCACAATCAATGGCGTGAAAACCTGTTCAATTTCAGTTTCCAATAAAAGTCTGTCGGATGTCGCGGCCATGTTTTCCGAAAAGGTTGATAAGCCAATCGTGCTGGCAGACGGAGTCGATGGCAGCCAATCCGTGACTGAAAGCGAAGACGGTAAAACATGGGAAACCTGCATGGAAAAACTCATGTCCAAGCTCGACCTAAAAGTCGAATTCGATCAGGACAAGGATGAATTTCGGATCGTGAAGTCATCCTAATTTCCACGCCGGCGGCGCTGCCGCGATCGGCTCACTAGCTTGCGTTAAACGTTATCCATTTCCACTGCGTAAATTGAGCGATTTCAGCATCCGTGCTTTCACGCCCATCGCCGCTGTTCTTCACTCCGCCAAAAGGAACATGTGGCTCTTCCTGCAATGTACTGCCGTTGACATGAACCATCCCAGCTTCGACGCGATCAGCAAACTCCATGGCTTGGTCCAGGTTTCGCGTAAAGATCCCAGCGCTCAATCCAAACGATGAATCATTGACCGCAGCGATCGCTTCATCAAAGGATTCGATCGCGTGGACCGACGTAACGGGACCAAACGTTTCTTCATCGTTGATATGCATGCCTTTGCAAACATCCGCCAGTACGGTCGGATTCAGTACGTTGCCTGTCCAGTTTCCGCCCGTCAAAATCCGGGCT
Organism: uncultured Pirellulaceae bacterium; assembly: GCA_964398215.1. Lineage (GTDB taxonomy): Bacteria > Planctomycetota > Planctomycetia > Pirellulales > Pirellulaceae > CAYNNP01. The sequence continues at coordinate 26,121 of CAYNNP010000047.1, forward strand.
CCTTTAGAAACAGCGTCATCCAAGTGCAACATGATCCGGTCGCGTTGCCGCTGATTGATGATGGGGCCAATCACCGTTTGGGGATCACGTAAATCACCCATTGAAAGTCGACTTGCAAAGTTCAAGAATTTTTCGACGAACGGTTCAAAGACTTCCTGACTCACATACAAGCGACTGGACGACATGCAGATTTGACCTTGGTATAGAAACGAGGCGACAGCACATTCTTTGACCGCTCGATCGATATCAGCATCGTTCATTACAACAACCGCGTTCTTTCCACCAAGTTCCAATAGCACGCGTTTACCAACCCTTCCGCAATTGGCGCGTATCGTTTCGCCGACCTGGCAGGACCCTGTGAAGGAAACAAATTTGACTTTGGGATGCGATGTAAGTGCGTCCCCGATCTTGTGCCCGTTGCCGGTGACGATATTCAGCGCACCAGGCGGAAAGCCAACATCCGACAGCAAGCTCGCGAACTGAGTTGCCACCATGGGAGCATGCATCGACGGCAAGAGCACGACCGTATTGCCAGTCGCCAGAGGCATCGCACAATGCTTGACGGTCTTGATCAGCGGAACATTGAATGGCGTGATTCCAGCAACAACGCCGATTGGGCGTCTGGTCGACATGCTCCAGCGCCCGGCCACATCCGACGGGAGCGTTTTGCCAGTCAAGTAACGGGTCGCTCCGGCCGCAGCACGCAAGATGCGGACAGAAGTTTCAATTTCGCGTTTGGCCTTCGTAATCGCGGAGCCGACTTCTTCGATCAGCCAAGTCACGAAATCGTCGGATCGGCGTTCCAATTCAGCCGCCGCACTGATCAACAGTTTCTCGCGTTGGCTGGGGCCGAGCTGACGATAAGTCTGAAATGCTTTGGCTGCTGACTCCACTGCTGCATCCACATCGCTGCGATCAGAATCTGCTGCTCGTGCCAAAACAGAGTCGTCGATGGGATTCAAAACGTCAAAATAATTCGCCGATTCAGCAGGTTTTGACTGTCCGTTGATCCAATTATCAATCAATGGCATATTCATCTTGATTCGACACTTTCGAGGAACGATGTTGCTTTCAGCCCCAAACCTTGCCACGTGTCCACGTGTTTGGCAACCGAGCGATTGCAACAATGCCACCAATCCGCACGCCAGTAAACCTGGCTGTGCGGGACTGTCAATGCGCTGGTGAACGTGTCAAAATGTTGGCTTCCCATTCTCCTGTAAAAAGTACTGATTTGTGAATCGATCCATTCCACCTGAGCCAAACAACCCGAAGCCGCCGGCCGATCTTGAGGTCAAAGATGCTCAATTGATTTTTCAGCGCATTTGGAAATCGTTGGAAGCGGACCTGAGTCGCAATCAACTGCGGTTTCCAAAAGAATTGATTCTGCTGGGCGGGGCGCCTGGGGCTGGCAAAGGCACCAACACAAAGTTTATTCAGGAAGTAAGGGATATCACCGCCGACCCGATTGTCGTTAGTCAGTTGCTGGATTCGCCGGCGGCTCAAGCGATCAAATCTCAGGGTGGAATGGTAGGCGACCGCGAAGTCGTTGAATTGGTGTTTCGCGAATTGCTAAACCCAAAATACAAAACCGGCGCGATCTTAGATGGTTTTCCACGCACGACGGTACAGGTTGAATGTTTGAAAATGCTGTACGACCAAATGGTCTCACTACGGCGCGAGTTTTCTGATACCTCCGACTCGGTTAACTTTCGTCAACCAACGTTTCACATCATGGTGTTGTTTGTTGACGAAGGCGAGAGTGTTGCGCGGCAAATGAAGCGTGGGCGCGAAATCATTGCCCACAATGAAGAAGTCAAACGTTCAGGCATCGGCGAATTGTTTGAAGAACGGCCAACAGATTTCAATGAGTCGCTTGCCCGAAATCGGTACCGTGTCTTTAAGGAAAAAACCTACGATGCTTTGGTGTCACTCAAGCAAATTTTTCACTTTCATTTCATCAACGCCCAGGCTTCGTTGGATGTTGTACAAGCAAACATCCTGAGTGAACTTGAGTATCAGAGTTCCTTGGAACTGGATCCGCGAACGTTTCGGACGTTGAACACGATCCCGCTGGCCGGCGATATTGTCATGCATGCGCGTCGCGACCTTGTGACGCGGATGGACAAGTACGAGATCGAAAACCCAGATTTGTTTCATCAAGTGGTGGACTTCGTTCAGTCGCGAATGATGCCGATTATTATTCTGCATTCAATTTCAGGAAGTGCGACAGTAAATTCGGAAGACCCTATGTTGGACGATCCGCTGGCGTTGCAAATGCTGATCGATATATTTTCAGAACGAGGTTATTACGCGAGCATCGATCTGCGCCGCCGTGAAATCCCAGACAAAATTGACTTGCAAACTGGCCAGATCAGTTGCCGTCAGTCAAAGCTATACCGGATCGGAATTCGATTCAAAGGATCAGAAATTCGTCGAGGTTAACAGCCCCGCAAGGCTTCAATCTCGCGAGCAGTGCGGTGCAGCGTCAAGCCGAGTCGTAGCATCGATTCGCTATCTCGGTTGCGATACTCCCCGAATCACCATCAAGTGGGTTTGGCGAACCGTCGATCAGATGATCGACAAAACGTTGTACCAACCGCAGATGGACAGGCGCGGTTGCCGGCAACTCCCAGTGTTCGGTTTGCGTTCGCGTCTGCAATGACAACCGACCTTCGTCACTAAGACTATCGGTCCACAGAATGCCGTCAGTACCGATCACTTCGAGCGTGTCACGTGCGACAGGACAATTCCACTGAAAGGAAGCGGTTGCCTGCACGGCGTTGTCGAATTCCATGCAAACAGAGCCAGCGTCCTCTACAGACGCATCCAGTTTTTGCGTACCAACGATCGCTTTGACCGACGTCGGACGACCAAACAAATAACCCATCAAGTCAAAGCGATGCGTGCCAACATCCATTAGAAACCCGCCGCCACCGATGGCCTTATTCAATCGCCACGGTTGCGGCGAGTCGCTGCTGAACTGAGAAACCGTCGTCGTGGAAACTCGAAGCGGCTGACCGACGGCGCCAGCATCCAGCAACGCTTTGATTTTTTCGACGACCGGAAAATAGCGACGATAGTAGGCGACCGCAAGCGAAACATTATTCCGCCGACAAACGTCAACCATCTTTTCACAATCGCCTGGCGAAAACGCCATCGGTTTTTCACACAAAACGTGCATACCCGCTTTTGCGCACTGGAGTGTCAGTTCGCAATGACTATCGGGTGGCGTTGCGATATAGACCGCATCGATTTGTTCACTAGCAAGCAACTCAGCAACGCTTTGGAAAACCTGAGGATCACGATGCCGAGTCGCAAACGACTGCGCCTTGTCAAGATTCCGATTCGTAACACCAGTCAATCGTGATCTTTCAGCCAGATACAACGCAGGACCTCCTTTGCGTTCCGCCACATCGCCTGTACCAATAATCCCCCAACGTAATTCAGCCATTCCTTCGCTCACCTACAAAAAACTAGATCGTTCACACCAGCGACGCACCGAAGCGTAATGTCAACGCTAATAGTTGAACACGCAACCCCGCAATCCGTTAACCCAGAGCCAATCACCTTTTTAAAAGTTGCAGAACATATCAGTTCGGCCTAGCACGGCCAAAACCAACCAAATCTCGGCCAGGACAGCCGAGCAACCATACGAACTGCCGATAAGCCGTCAGGATTATGGCACCAGTGGTACCAATCCAAGGGCTCGCCGCAGATACAGTTCAGGGTTTTCTCTTGTTGCCAAAGATTGTGCACAACCCTTGTTGAAAACTTCGCCGTTTCCTACCCCTTTTGTCAGCTACTTCTAAATTTCAGTTTCGTGAAATTCAGCGTGTGGCAGCATCACCCAACTCCCAAGTGCTCCAATGATTCCATTGGCCACTCCGACTTGCCAGACATTTGACCACTGTAAACCCAAGCCGGACATCGTCATGCCAGCGAGCAGTATCGGCAGCACTGGCCTCTTTCGTAGTTTCATGGCTTTAGTGGAACCGCTACGAAGCAGTACAAAAGACGCTCCGAGGATTGCGCCATCAAGCGCGCCGATGAAGCAAAGGGAACCAAGCGGAATCACTGGGCCACCGGCAAGTACAACGATTCGATGAACCAAAAAACCAATCACAGCACCGAAAATCATCGTCACGAATCCAACTGCCAACGCCTTTGTAAATGGAAATCGCGGTTCTCGCTTTACCTTGACGGAATCAAAATACTGCGACCATTGAATTGCTGACTCCTCGGTAAAGCCCAGCGAGATATGTTGGTTACCGTTGGAGACCAAGATCCTTGGTCTCAATGCTCCCATGTAAAACCCTTGCACATCCGATGTGATCCTACCAAGACAAAAGTAGGTGCATTCGTCGAGATCCAACCGGGTTGTTTTTTCCTCACCCTTAGCCGCGAAGAGCTCATTCGACTCGATCCAGTATTTTCGGTTACGGCCTGCGAGGCACCCAAACAATGTTATGGGAACAGCTGCGAACCCTACGAAACCCAAAACAGCAAAAGAGAAATCAATCAGTTTTCGAGCAACTCCACCGACACCATCGGCAGGTAGTCCGCGCGAAGCCACCATGCAAACGACAAACAGAGTCATCAAACTCATTAACAATCCTGAGACAATCAAAGTCAGCAATGGAGCCGACCAAAGAAAGCGCACGACTCCCTGCTTGAAGGTAAACTCAACACACTCGTTTGGCGCAACCGTCGATTGTTGTAGTGAATCGTTCAAGAAAGAGCCCAATACGTCGTCAGAAATTTGCGTCCACCCGCCCGCGTGAAATTGAACGACTGATGATTGTAACGGATGGTCAGCAACAAATCAGTGAAGTGGCCCCCATTATTTGGACCACGAGTGTGCTCTGCTTATGCTTAGATAGAAAGAGCAATGCGTTTTGCAATGCCCATTTTTCGCATCAAACGCTGCACGCGTTTACGGTTGACGATGAAGCCCTGGTCCTCCAAAAAGTCGATCATCTGTCTTGAACCACGAGCCGGATGCTTGAGGTGTTCTTCATCCATCAGTCGCATGAACTGAAGATTCTCCTCGGTCTCCGGCTGGGAATCGTAGTAGTGCTACTCCGATGGATTCCCAAGAGACGGCACTGTTCACGGACGCTCAATTGAGGGTTCTCAAAATCGATCCATGACCGTGCCTCAGTCACCGTGTTGGGCCACTTTTTTTTGAGCCATTCCAATTGAACTTTGAGTCTTCCAATCTGCTCGTAGAGTTCGGTTGAGTCAGGTTCGTCAGACGGCTTCTGCGGCTTACTCTTGCCGTCGACGAACACGTCTTCTGCACTGTCGAGCAACTGTTTCTTCCAAAGGTTGATTTGGGTGGCGTGAAGTTTATGCTTCTGTGCGATCTCGGCGATCGTCTTGACTCCCCTGATTGCCTCCAAGGCTACCTTGGCCTTGAAAGAGGGAGAGAATGAACGGCGTTTCCGTGCCATGAGTTTTCTCGGTAAATTGAATCTTGAATCAAGTCAAATTTTACCGATCAAAATGCGAATCTTCTATCTTAACTCGTGGTCCAAATATTGGGGTCCACTTCAG
>CAYNNP010000048.1:0-29055 GCA_964398215.1 uncultured Pirellulaceae bacterium
CGGTTTCGAGCACAACCAGCCCGTCAATAACCGGGGCTATCGCCCATCGGCTCATGTGCGCGTCGGCGCCGAGCTGGATGAACTGCGCGGCGAGTTCATGCAGATGCTGGCCCGTGGCTAGCGCCAACGGCTCACAAAAATATGCCACGTAAATAAATCAACAAACCGTTGGCGACTTTCGCTACAGATAGATTCTCGTCTGCCGCTCGCCTTACAGTGAAAGTGAAAAAAGTTTTTGCGAAATCAACACAAATAGTTTGCAACACAAATCCCATGCGATTTCGGATTTCTTGCGAAAGAAGCTCTCGGCGGTCAACGTCTATAACCCTGAACGACCGTAAACCAAACCAAGAATCTTCGCTTGCGCATCAATAGATAAGTGAAGCTAGAACTTGCTGATCGATGATCGCCAGTGGGCTCTTTTTGCCAAAACAAACCAACAGCGGAGCCTTCGATGACAAGCTTAATGAAGCCAAGCGTTTTTCGATTCAGCCTTACTGGGTGCATCGCGCTTTTGTCGACTATCAGCTCCAATGGGCTTGCAAATGATGCGAATGCAAACACGCCGCTCAGTAGCATTGCCCGCAGCAAAATCAAAAACAACGCCGCAGAAGCTGAACTTTCGCGGTTGCTAGAACATGACTTGCTACTTCAGCACGCCACAAGCAATGAAAATATTCTTGAATACCAACCCTTCCCATCGGGCAAAGGTAAAGAAGCGGATGTTTCTGCCGAATTGGTACCGGTGACGCTCCCACAGGGAATGAAGTTCGCAAAGCCACCCATGCCGCTATGGCCATTTCTTGCTGGGTCGATCACCTTGCTTGCCGGAGCAACGTTGTGGGGATTCAGGCACTCGATTCAGTACATGTTCCAAACAATGAAACCGGTGCTAAACGCAACGACAACCAAGCTCGACGCGAGCCGAAACGACGAGGCATTACGCGAGTTTGAGTCTGAATTCTATCGAGCAGTGAATTAACCGTTCGGCTAGACCCGAGTAACCGAATGGCCGCTACCACGACGCACAAGACGGCGCATTTCCAAAACACTGATGGTCGCGATGACTTGATGCGCAGGCAACTCGCTGTTCCGAATAACATCATCCACTGACGTGCTGGTCGCCTCAATCGCTCCCAAAACTTTGCGTTCAATGTCGTTGAGTTTCAGTTCGCTGGGGTTGCGAACTTCATGTCCTGAATCTGTTTTCACTGAGTTCCGCAGTGGCCCAAGTTCCTCAAGAATGTCGTCAATGGTTTGAACCAGTTTTGCTCCGTCGCGAATGAGTTGGTTACAACCCCGCGAAGCACGACTGGTTATTGGTCCTGGCAACGCAAGGACTTCTCGGTTCTGTTCGGACGCCAATCTTGCAGTGATCAAAGCGCCACTTCGATCGGGCGCTTCGACAACCAACGTGGCCAACGACAAACCCGCGATCAATCGATTGCGTTGCGGAAACATTCCACCGCGTGGTTTCGCGTCGGGAGCATACTCGCTGATGACGGCTCCATCGGCTGCGATGGCGTCCGCAATGCCTTTGTTTTCCGCAGGATAGATCTGCCCCAGACCGCTACCCAAAACTGCAATGGTTCGTCCGCCGCCGTTCAGCGCGCCCTCGTGAGCAGCCGTGTCGATGCCTCGTGCCAAGCCGCTGACGACAGTGATTCCTGCACGCGCAAGTGAGTAACCGAAACGTTCGGCTTGTTTCAACCCGTACTGCGTCGCATGTCGAGTCCCAACAATCGCAACCGCCAGTTTATCCTCCTCGGTCAATTCACCATGCGAAAATAATATTGGCGGTGCATCAACCAAGTCGTCTAACTGTTCTGGATATCCATCAAATCCTTTGCACAGAATGTCGGTATCATTTTCTTTACACCAATCCAAGATTCCATCGACGCTAACATGATGCGACGCTGTTCGAATGGTGTGAATCAGTTTTGGTCCAACACCGTGAATTTGTGCCAACTCTGGACCGGGCGCCGCAAGCACTTTCGCCGGGCTACCAAAAGCGTCCAGCAGCGCTGTCAATGTGCGTGGCCCAATTCCTGGCAGCATCGAAAGCCGCAAAGCTTCGATCATTTCGCTGCTGGGAGCTAACGATGGAACCGAATCACCGTGTTGAAGTTCCATCGATTCTTTCCCAGTAAAAGTAGTGGTGCCTGTCGTCAGATTATGCCCATGGGTGACTAGGTTCGTCAAACGGCTTACCGCTAGTCCGCAGAATCGATAGAGTTGAATGTTACTCTTTTATCCTTTGGATCATTTATGAACTTGGTCGGCAAAATTCACGACAGCAAGATTCACACGCGCCGCATACGATCGCTGCTGCGAAATCTCGTTCCATTGCTACCCACCAAAGGCACTGTCTTGGATGTGGGTTGCGGGGATGGACTGCTCGCCAAACTGATCTCGCAGGAACTGCCGAACTTGGATCTCCAAGGCATCGATGTGATGGTCCGTGCCGAGACAAAAATTCCCGTTGCCGAATTCGATGGCACGCAAATTCCAATGGATGACAACAGTGTTGATGTCGTAATGATGGTAGACGTTTTGCACCACACGACGGATCCAGAGGTCTTAGTACGCGAAGCCAAGCGTGTCGCGCGCAATTGGTTCGTCATCAAGGATCACACGCGCAACGGATTCATGGCCAATACAACATTGCGGTTCATGGATTGGGTCGGCAACTCATACACAGGAGTCGCTTTGCCGTACAACTATCTCAGCAAACAGGAATGGTTGGACGTGTTCGCGCGAACCCAAATGCCAATCGAAACTTGGAACCCCAAACTTGCTTTGTACGGCATGCCAACAGATCTGATCTTTGGCCGGTCATTGCATTTTGTTGCCAGACTGGAAACAACGAAAACCTAAATTCGCAATGCCATCCAGGCAAATCGGGCTGGTTTTTTTTAAGGCGACCTAGCAATTGAAATCGATCCGTCAGCTTGGACCAACCGAAAACCACTGGGCAACTTCACGGTCTGAAACTTTCCGTCAATCTCTTTCGCCGTGAGAATCGGTCCTGGCGTTTTACGTTTAACAATCAAGTCGCCACCAATCGTTGCCGTTCCGCCAACGGTGACATTCGCATCCATTCCGATAACGGTGGTTGAGTTTTCTGCGCAGAGGTAGTCACCATCTATCTGGAGCGATTTCGTTTCGGCGCGAACTTCGGCCGCATTGGCCAAGTCGCCCTTTACAGATCCGTATCCCACCAGCAAACCGCTTTCGACCACCGACACACGCCGCTGCGTTTCAATACTTGCACCTTGAAGCTTCAACGCACCACTGGACCCAATTCGCAATTCGTTTCGGGCCGTCAGTGTTCGTTCAGTTGGAACCAACAAGGATTGACGCTGGTTTTTACCGCTGATCTCTAACGCCAAGAAACTCAAGTCGTCGTTCACAACAGCTTCGTTAGGTTTTTCGCTGTCATTGAAAAGACGCGCGATCCATGACAACTGCGGCGCACCAGCATCCTTGGAATACGAGATTCCATCATTTGCATATTCGTAGTCCGACCAGTTATCAGCGTCCGACATCACCGCGCCATTATCACCTTGCCAATTGTGATAGGAAACGGCGAATCCTTTGGGTTCAAAGACGCGTTCGCCCATCAATAACGCAAGAAGTTCCTCAGTCAGTTGCGGGTTCTGCGCCGCGATATCGTTGGTCTCCGCACGATCTTTTGCCAAGTCATATAGTTTGGTGGCACCCATCTTGCGCTGCTTTTTCTTGTAGACCACAGCCTTCACTAATTTGTGATTGCCACGAATGATCGAGTTCCCATTGCCCGCTTCGTGGATCAAGAATTCACGTTGCTGCTGAACTCCAACGCCTGTCAATGTCGGTGCGAGCGAAATGCCGTCGATCCCAAGCGGCGATGGCACTCCTGCCAAATCGCAGAACGTTGGCAGCAAATCAGTGACGTCCACGGCTGAGTCGTTTGTGGAACCTGCGTCGATCCTACCAGGCCAACGCATGATCAGTGGAACACGAATCCCTCCCTCCTCGATTCGCCCTTTGCTGCCGCTCAATCCGCCATTGGAATCAAACGACTTATTGTTCGATCCGTTGGGCCCTCCATTGTCTGACTGAAAAATCACAAGTGTGTTTTTGACAATGGAATCCGAATTATCGCCGTCTTGATTCGGATCTTCCAAAGCAGAAATGATATTTCCAAAGTGGCTATCAATTCGCGTTACCATGGCGGCCCATTGTTGCGACTGCTGGGGAAGCTTGTGAAAATGCTTGTCGTCCTTGTAGGCTGCATCCCATTCAGGCAATTTGATGATGTCTTCGAACGGCCCATGCGGAATCTGAACAGCGAGTAGTCCAAAGAAAGGTTTGCCAGTCCGGTTGTATTCTTGTCCTTGCTCGCGAACAAAATCTAGAGTCGCCATTGCATAGGCGTCGTCGCAGTATCCTGTCGACGGATACGAGGGATGATTCTGAAGCGCGGGATGGTTTGGATAGCCCGCATTGTCTTGATATGCCGCCATGCTATTGGCAACCAATTCGACGCCGCCCTTGGAACCGGGTTTGGCAGGCGCGTGCCATAGCGTTGGCTGAAAGAACGTATGAGCGCGAACATGGTGCAGTTCGGCCAACACGTGCTGGTAGCCATGCGACGTCGGCAGGGTTTGCACGTTCTGGATGACGGGATCGTCTTGGTCTTTTGAACCTCCGTAACCCCATTTTCCCCAATAGCCGGTTGTGTAGCCCGCTGCCAACAAGGCGTCACCCATTGTCACGTCATCGCTGCGAATCGCTTTCTTTGCGTTGTCAGGATCGTTCCGATCAGCAAACGTATGTCCTTGATGAAAACCCGTTTGCTGCGAAGACCTTGCGGGCGAACAAACAAAACACCCATAGCCACGTGTGAAATTCATCCCTCGCCGCGCTAGTTCATCCAGATTGGGAGTCTTGACTGAAGGCAATCCATTTGCGCGTCGAGCAGACTGTCCGTTTGGGCCGATTGATCCCCAACCCATGTCGTCGACATAAAAGTACAAGATATTTGGACGTGGGGGCTGTGATCCGGGGCAAACCGAAACGCACAAAAGTCCGAGCGAAAAGCTGGCAAATAACAGTCGAAACATATTGGTCCGAACAGAGAGAAAGTATCGTGGCTGGGTTGACTAACAGGAAAATATCCAACACCGTGTTGCGGTGACGTTGGGCGACTTTCGTCAAGCATCCATTCTCTCAGACTTTAGCCAGCCCAATTCGATGAAAACAAGATTCAGTGCTGTGATTGTACTCGCGTTGCTTTGCATCGGTGGATGCGACAATCAAACTCCCACCAAGAATGCCGCGGATTTAAAAGACCGGGCAACGGAGCCCCCCGCGGATGCTGACCCAAGCACAACGAATGCTGCAAATACCACCGCCGATCCGATTGTCATCGATGTGCGTACGACTGCAGAGTGGGACGCAGGTCACCTCCAACAGGCTATCCATATTCCACACACTGAGATTGCTGACAAAATCGCCGATGTCACGACCGACAAAGACGCTGCGATTGTGTTGCACTGCAAAGCTGGTGGCCGCGCAGGAACCGCACTGGAGACTTTGAAGAAGCTGGGCTACACGAACTTGGAAAACATTGGTGGCTACGAAGATGCGAAAGCTCGATTTGAAAAACCGCCTGCTGCCAAATGAATCAGCACCAAGCAACGGCCTGGGCATTCACGGTAAAATGGTGAATCACGGCAGCCGTTCGGCTTCTTTTTGTACGACGCAGTCTTTCCGTTTCTTGGAGACCAAAGCGAATGCCCATCCTTGTTATCAATTGCGGAAGCACTTCGCTGAAAGCCGATGTGATCGAACCGGAATCTGGTTCGCGACTGGCAAAATTGCGAGTGGGGCGAATCGGCACCGATCAGGTTTCTGCAACCTTGGACGGACAGTCGCTGGAACTACAAGCGAATTCGCATGAAGCCGTATTTGCCAACGTATTCCCCCAGTTGCTTAGCAAGCTACAAGGCCAATCAATCGTTGCCGTTGGTCACCGGGTTGTGCATGGCGGCCCGGACTTTCAACAACCAACACTTGTGACCGATGACGTCATCGACCAATTGCAAAACACGATTTCGCTGGCTCCGCTACACAACCCACCGGCGATCGCGGGGATCCAAGCCGCCAGAAAACTGCTTGGTGATGTGAATCATGTGGCCGTGTTCGACACCGCCTTTCACAGCACCTTGCCCGACCGCGCTGCCAGCTACGCACTGCCGAAAGAGCTTGTGCAAAAACATGGTCTCCGTCGTTATGGCTTTCATGGCACGAGCCATCAATTTGTTGCTCGGGCGGCGGCCGATTTTTTGCAAGACGACGTCCGCAATCTCAGAATCATCACTTGCCATTTGGGCGGTGGCTGCAGCGTCTGTGGAGTGGAGTTTGGCCGCAGCGTCGAAACCAGCATGGGCATGACTCCCTTGGAAGGCTTGGCGATGGCGACACGATGTGGCGACATCGACCCTGCGATATTGTTGCACTTGATGCGCGAAGAAAATCTAGACGTCGACGCGATGGATAAAATTCTTAATCGCGAATCGGGATTGAAAGGATTGTCAAATCACAGCAGTGACTTTCGCGACTTGGAAAAACAAGCCGAACAGGGCGATCAAGATTGCCGCAACGCGATCGATGTATTTTGCCATCGTGTCCGCAAGTACATCGGAGCCTATGCAGCTGTGATGGGCGGCGTCGACGCGATCGTTTTCACGGCTGGCATCGGTTCGAATAGCCCGGCGGCCCGACATCGGATTTCTCAGCGACTGGAATTCATGGGCGCTAGATTGGATGAACAACGTAACCGAGACGCAAGCGATCAATCGGATGAGCCGATTGTTGAAATTTCACAACCGCACAGCCGCGTCAAATTGTTGGTTGCCCAAACCGATGAGGCTTGGGAGATCGCTAGACAAACGATCCAAACGTGCCCGGCAAACTCTGCTGTCGCAAAAGACCGCGCGATCCCAGTTGCTATTTCTGCGCGACACATTCACTTGACACAAGAAACCGTGGAGCAGCTTTTCGGCGCCGGCCATCAACTCACGCCGCTGAAACCACTTTCACAGCCTGGACAATTTGCTGCCCAGGAACAAGTTGAGTTGGTGGGGCCCAAGAGATCGATCCAACGTGTCCGGGTTCTTGGACCGACTCGCAGCAAGAACCAAGTTGAAATTTCGCGTACCGACGAATTCCATCTTGGCATCGATGCGCCGATTCGAGCGTCTGGCGATGTCGAAAACAGCGCCGGAATCACGCTGATTGGAAACGACGGTCGCCAAGTCACATTGGATTCAGGTGTGATCTGTGCTTGGAGACACATCCACATGACGCCAGAGGACGCGGCTCACTTTGGCGTCAAAGATCGTGATGTCGTCGACGTCGAAGTTGGCGACGAGGGTGTCCGTTCGCTGACATTTGGCGACGTATTAGTGCGAGTCAAATCGAGCTACCAACTGGAAATGCATATCGATACCGATGAAGGCAACGCTGCCGAACTCGATCGGCTGGACACAGGGATGTTAGAAACCGGAGAAATAGCACAAACGGTTGGAGTTGCCAGAAAGCTACGCCTGCGTTGATGCTGGCCATTATCCCCTATCTTGGCCCTCACAATCACCGAATACGTACTGCGTTTGCATAAGCACGAATTAGAATACGCCCATGAACACCAAAAGACTTCGATTTTCACTGCTCGCGATCCTGCTTTGTTTTCCCATCATCCAATCTCCGGCTGATGAATTATCGATCGAGATTGACGCAACAAACTTGCCGCGGCGATTGCTGGAATCAACCGTCCGCATCCCAGTGACCAAGAAAATTCGTTCGGGAAAAAACAAAGAGACCGTTGCGCTGTGGTATCCAAAATGGGTGCCCGGTTCGCATGGCCCAGGCGGCCCAATCGGCAATGTTGGTGGGCTGCGTGTCACCGACGGCCAAGGAAACAAATTGGCGTGGTCGCGAAGCGTTGGCAAGTTTCATCGCATTGAAGTTTCCGTACCAGCGGCAACGAAAGAAATCCAAGTTCAAATGCGTTACATCTGTAATCAGCCGACGACAAGCTCTGCGGGCTTGGACTCGTTCGGCAGCCAGCTATTGGGATTCATCAGCAACAACACGGTCTTTACTTATCCCGAAGTGATCAACATTGACAAAGACCGCGTCAAATACAGTTTCAAGCTTCCTGATGGATGGAAGGCTGCGTCGGCGTTGCCGGGAATCAATCAGCAAAAACTTCAAGGCAACGAAGCGGTCAGCATTCGGCGATTCATTGATTGCCCAGTCATGTGCGGCTTGAACCACAAACCTTATGTGCTAACCAAAGAGCATGACGGCAAAATTTCGCCGCATCGACTGCACATCTTTAGCGAAGCAGAATCGGTTCTAAACTTGCCAGAACAAATGGTTGACCGGATGCGAAAGATGGTCCATCAATCCGCCAAGCTTTTCGATTCGCAGCCCTTCGAACAGTTTGATATTTTGCTGGCCACCTCCGATGTCTTAGGACGCAATGGCCTGGAACATTCCAGCAGCTCGTTCAACATCCTCGGTCAACGGTCTTTCCAAGATCCTAAAAAACTCAAGGGCTGGGATCGACTGCTGGTGCCACACGAATACATTCATGCTTGGTGCGGAAAATATCGCCGACCCGCTGGCATGGTGACGAAAGATTTTCACACGGACAAAAAAACAGAATTGCTGTGGGTCTACGAAGGATTGACTCAATACCTTGGCGAATTGGTCGAGGCTCGCTCTGGGCTGATGTCGCCCGACGAGTTTCGTCACCGAGTGGCGACAGAAGTACGGGCTGCAATGCACCAACAAGGTCGTGACTGGCGGTCACTCGCCGACACCGCTGCCTGTTCTGATATCCTGCGCAAGGGAAGTGACAGTTGGCCCCGACTACGCAGGAGCCAAGACTATTACATGGAAGGAATGCTGTTCTGGCTGGAGGCGGACGCAATCATCCGTGACAAATCTGAGGGCAAAAAATCGCTGGATGATTTTTGCCATGCGTTTTTCAAGTATGAACCGGGCGGCACACACCCCAAACCGTTTGATCGAGACGAGATCGTCCAAACGCTTGGCAAGACTGTTGAATTCGACTGGGACGGATTGATCCGCCGACGAATCGAAGCCTTGGTGGATCGATACGATTTGTCATTCGTTCAGCGGTTGGGCTATACCGTTCAATTCTCGAATGCAAAGCCGTCCATTCCAGCTACAACGTTTCGTCGGGTCGGAGGCGTGGACTTGTTGGATTCGATCGGCGCCGTGATTGAAACGTCGGGAGTCGTCAAAGATCTGCTACTAGGGACGCCCGCGGACAAGGCGGGCCTAGGACCAGGAATGAAGATCATTGCCGTCAACGGTCACAAATTTTCTCAGAATCGAATGCAAGATGCGATTAGCATGTCGGCCAATACAGGCACGATCGTGCTGATGGTTGAAAGCGGCGATAGCTTTGTCAACAAAACAATCGACTACGCTGGTGGCCCAAGGTTCATGCAACTGGTTCGCAATGAGAAACACACTGATGTCCTGGCCGAAATCGTAAAGCCACGATAGATCAAAATCCAAGCTCCATTGACTGAACACAAAAGACATCTTCCTCCCATGCGAAACATCATTCTCGCTTGCTTGCTGGTCTTTGCCGCAAACCTTTACGGACAGCAATACAAGCACGGCCTGGATTCACAGCCCAGCGATTCTGTGCCCCACGGCAAGGTCACGCAACACGAGTGGCTAAACAGCAAAGTCTTTCCTGGTACGAAACGGCGATATTCCATTTACGTACCGGCTCAGTATGACGGCAAGACACCGGCGGCCTTGATGGTCGTGCAGGACGGTCATGCATACGAAAAAACGCAGGGCGATTTTCGCTTGCCCGTTGTTTTTGACAACCTGATTGCGAAAGGAGACATGCCAGTCACAATTGCCGTCATGATCGACCCAGGCCACAAGGGCGACTTGCCAGAATCGCGAGGCTGGCAGCCGCGACCAGCCAATCGCAGCGTCGAGTACGATTCTGTTAACGGAGAATACGCGAAGTTTTTGCTGACCGAAATATTGCCTGAGATCGAAAAGTCGTACCGTCTAACCAAAAACCCAGACCTTCGCGCGGCGTGTGGCAGTAGTTCCGGCGGGATCTGTGCATTCAGCATCGCTTGGCACCAGCCGGACCAGTTTCGCAAAGTGCTCAGCCATATCGGCAGCTTTGTCGACCTTCGGGGCGGGCACAACTATCCCCCCATGATACGGAAGACAGAAAAGAAGCCGATTCGAGTACTTTTGCAAGATGGCGAAAATGATCTGGATAATCGGTTCGGAAATTGGCCTCTTGCCAACAAGCAGATGGCAAAGTCCCTTGCATTTAGAAATTACGACTTCAAACTGGTTTTTGGAAACGGAGCGCATGACGGCAAACATGCCGGTACGATCTTCCCCGATTCCCTGCGTTGGCTTTGGCGAGGCTGGAAACAGCACAAACCTTGAACCACCATCGCAGCCCCTGAAATCTTAAAAACCAGATTGGATCACGTTATTTTAATGCCTGAAGGACACGACCGTTCGGTGGACATCACGTTCCAAGTTCCGTTTGTTCATCGGTTGCGCGTGACCAATGATGTCGCTGGTGATGACTTTGCACTGTTGGATGCTGTGCTTGAAAAAGGCGAGTTATCGACGGCCAAAGTTCTGCTCATCGCCGAACGCCCCGTCGCCTCCGCTTCCTCGCGCGTTGCCCAGCTACAGACCCGGCTACAGGAATCGGCAAACATCGACTTGGTCCGCGACGTGATGCTGGTTGATGGCGGCGAATCGGTCAAGAATTCTGACACGCTGGTTGATACCGTTTTGGAATCGATCAATTCGCATCACTTGGATCGGCGCAGCTACATCGTCGCTGTCGGTGGCGGTGCCATGCTGGACGCGGTCGGCTATGCCGCAGCGATCGCCCATCGTGGTATCCGGCTTGTGCGTTTGCCGACCACAACGTTAGCGCAGGCGGATTCGGGCGTCGGTGTAAAAAATGCGATCAACCGATTCGACAAAAAAAACTGGGTCGGTACCTTTGCTGTTCCATGGGCCGTGATCAACGATGCGGGCCTATTGGAAACGTTGTCGGACCGCGATTTTCACAGCGGGTTTAGCGAAGCCGTCAAAGTCGCATTACTGAAAGACAAAGACGAATTCGATTGGCTGTGCAATCACGCGACGGATATTCGTCAACGGATTCCAGATACTTGCAACCGCGCGATCGACCGATCCTGCCGATTGCACCTCAAGCACATTACTGAGGGCGGCGACCCGTTCGAAATGTTGGAAGCACGCCCGCTGGACTTTGGTCATTGGTCCGCCCACCGGTTAGAACCGTTGACCAACTACGAAATCCGGCACGGTGAAGCCGTCGCGATTGGCGTGGCGATCGATTGCATCTACTCAAGCATCAAATTCGGCTTTCCGCAGCTCGCGGTTCAGCAAGTCCTGCAGACCATGAACGACATGGGACTTCATTTGTGGCACAATGAGCTTCATCCTATCGACCGACTTTTGGGTGGATTGGAAGAGTTCCGGCAACACCTGGGCGGACGACTCACAATCACGATGCTGCGCGATGTTGGATCTCCGGTCGATGTGCATGAGATCGACCAGCATGCCATGAAGACGGCGATTGAGAAATTGCACGAATTCTGCGAGCGAGGGTAACGCCGATTTTCTGCGGGCAAACCTAGCCATGATTGAAGAAAAACCTGCCGAGCAGCCGAACCGGAAAAAGTCACGACTGCGAATCGCCATCATCATTTCAGTCGTCGCCCACATCGGCTTTGCCGGGTACTTGATCAATAAATACGCGCCAGGGACGAAGACGGCTGCGGCATCGGATTCGCAAAGCGAGTCTTCCCCGTCGGATGATTCATCCAAAGACCCGCAATCCGGCAGCAGCGCGCCGATCAGCGAGACTGAGATTGAAAAAACGCTGCAAGCAAAAGTCAATCAAGTCAACCAGCTTAGCGACGAAGAAAAACTCTCCGAGCTGGAACGCAACCTATCGAGACTGGACTCCATTGCGACACCAGAATCCGTCGTGCAAACAGGCACCAGCGTTGCCAAAACCTTCGGCATTAACACCGACCAGTATGCCGATCGCAAGACTCCTAAGTCCGGCAGCTTTGATACCAAAACGGCACAGATCAAAGACGTCGTTCGCGTGACAAATGAATCTGGAAAAATGGTCTTTGAATCGGTATTGGTCGATTCGGGTGGACGAGAGATCCGAGTGCCAATGAGCAACGAAGAAGGCGAAACCGTTTACCAGACATTTCAAACCATGAAACGCTTTCCGATGGCTCAGGGTTTGTATCGCAGCGTCGTCATGCCCTTGATGCAAAAGATGCTCGACAGCAAAGACGCAGCTACCAACCTACCACCAGGACCACCCGCGACTGATTGATTGATTCTGAAAAACAACCGACCCTAGCATCGTCCGTTGTTCAGTCGCTTTGGCATCACATCCTCCGCCTCGATTTCCTGCATGGCAAAACACATTCACTTGATCGCCTTTGTGGCTCCGCTCGCAGCATTCTTTTTGCTCGGAGCGCTGGTGCCGTATGAAACATCAGACGGGGCAGTTCAAGAGTGGCCCTATCTGGGACTGGTGATCGGCAGAGTCCTATTGATGGGAATGTTGATCGTCGCGTTCCTGCGGATCTATCGTCAAGAATTTGCTTTTAAAGTTGATACATGGGCCTTGCTGGTTGGTGCTGTGGGCGGAGGATTATGGATCGGGCTATGTTGGCTTGATCTGGAAAACTCGATCTTTGAAACTTTAGGATTACCGCTGTCTTGGCTGGGAGAACGTGATAGTTTTAATCCAAGCCAGTATGACGAACCGCCAGCGAAAGCAGCTTTCTACGCGTTTCGGTTTTCTCTGTTAGTATTGATGGTGCCAATCGCGGAAGAACTTTTCCTGCGAGCGTTCTTCATGCGACTGATTGATACCGATCAATGGCGTGAACAAGAATTGGCAGCGATCGGATGGAAAGGATTGGTAGCAGGTACGCTTTATGGAGTCCTGACCCACCCGAGTGAGTTTATTGCGGCTGCGGTTTGGTTCAGTCTGATAACGCTGTTGATGAAGCGGACCAACCGATTTTGGAACTGTGTTGTCGCTCACGTGGTCACCAACCTGGTACTGGGAATCTACATTGTCATCACCGGCAACTGGCAACTTTGGTAACACCATGACAATCGAGATGACAGAACGATGATCGGCAGGGCGATTAGCAAGCTGTTTGTGGGCATCATTCGCTTGTACCAAATCGGTATCAGCCCGCTGCTTGGGCCTTCTTGCCGATTCACGCCGACTTGCAGTCAGTATGCTATCGAAGTGATACGCAAGAACGGTCCGCTGAAGGGCACCTTTCGAGCGTTGGTGCGAATTCTAAAGTGCCACCCCTGGCATCCAGGCGGACATGATCCCCCCTAAAGCCGGGCTCTGGATCGAGCTTTCATGGGAAAAGAGGGGCAGGGGATTCCCAATAGACTAATAATGGAACACCAAGGCCATTTGGAGCGTCTTACCTAAGCCTCATCTTCGGGCGCGCCAACAAACCTGGACAAACACACACTTATCGATCTGGTTTGGCAATATTTTCGTGCTAGTAAAGCTCTGGTGGTTGCATCGGATTTGTTTGTCTGAGTGATTGTCGCGTGCCGAAGGGAACGGATGACATAGTGGTCTTGTCACCGTAAATTCGAATGTTTCACGGCATTCGATCATCAACGCCAAGTTATGTATCTTTGGCTGGAACCCTTACTCTCGAAACACCGACCCAAGTTTTTCGATGCGTTCACAAAAAACCGCTTCTACAAATTCGACTCAACTGAAACGATCAGCGCTTCAACGTTGTCTTGATTTCTTTCGGCCACAATCCGGCCTGTCAGCAAAGCGTGGCCGCTTGTTGTTGGAGTCACTGGAAAAGCGTCAGATGCTGGCGGGTGATGTTGACTTGTTCGCCACCGACGGGGTCGTGGAAAACCAGCCACAAAGCGATTCTGTTGAAAGGGCAACATTGATATCGACAGAGGAACCAGAAGGTGAGTCCATCCCGGACTTGGTTGGTTTCGCACAAGCGCTTGCTGAATCAGGCACGCAGCTTTTTGGTGCCGCCTGGTCCGCTGCTTCTACCGAACAGAGAGACCTATTCGAGGATGGTAGAAACGAATTGCCATTCATCGAAATCACGGGTCCCGATCGCACACTAAACTCGATTGGCGTCGCGGAAGACATCACGGTTTTCCCAACATGGGAATTTCCAGACGGTAGCCGCAGTGAAGGGGTTTTGACTCTGGAAGAGATCAGCGAGCGAAGTGGCATCGATATCCCAGAAAGTCAAACACCGACCTTCGAGCCGGTTGGTGCACAAACAGTGCAGATCGGATCGCCACTGCATGTGCCGATTGATGTTTATGATCCCGATGGCGGCCCACAAACCGTCACGATCTCGGTGGACGACCCAAGTCTACTGAATGTAGTGGTGCTGTCTGGAAACCGCTCGATTCGCGTCGACGTGCAAGGCTTCGGCGACCAGGTGTTCGAGCTTTTCGAGCAACGTGCGCCACTTCCTACAAGCCGGGTGATTGAACTTGCCAATGCCGACTTCTATGACGGTATCATTTTCCACCGTGTGATTGACAACTTTGTAATCCAAGCGGGTGATCCAACCGCTACGGGTTCTGGTGGCTCGCAATTGGGCGACTTTGATGACCAATTCCACCCAGACCTTCAACACAATCGCGCTGGAATTTTGTCCTTCGCGAAAGCGGGTGACGATACCAACGATTCACAGTTCTTTGTCACAGAAGGTCCGACGCGGTTCTTGGACTTTAACCACTCTGTGTTTGGCGTGTTGGTCGAAGGCGAAGACGTGCGTGAAGCGATCAGCGGGCAAGAGACCAACGCCGCGGGCCGCCCAACCTTCGATGTCACGATCGATTCGATCGATGTTTTCGACGACACCGAAAACTCTGTAATTTTGCTCGAAGCGCTCGGTGGAACTGGATCAACGAACGTGACGATTACGGTCACTGATAGCGACGGCAATCAGTTTTCCGAAAACATTGCTGTTGATGTCGTGGAAGACACAGCCAACAGCCAACCGTACTTGAACCCCGTATCCATTCCAGCCTCGTTTCCGGCTTCACAACCAGCTGAGATTCAACTTTCAAGTACCGATATCGAAGGCGACCCCGTTACCTACTTTGCAAATGCGGGTTTGACTTCCGATGCAGTGGTAGATGTGGATTCGGCAACGGGCCTAGTAACCGTCACGCCGGCACCCGGATTTTCGGGGCCGCTGACCATTAGCGTTGGAGTTCAAGCGAGTCAAAACGCTGGCGCAGACAACGACACGCAATTGTTGAACCTCAGTTTCGAGGGCGAGGAAGTCCTAGCTACTCCGACGTCCATTGATCTTTTGGCAGGATCCGATACCGGCCGCAGTGACACCGACAATATCACGGCAGCCAATTCGCACGTCTTGCGTGTAACAGGTGTCGACGACGGTAACTTGATTGAGATTTTCAATGTAACATCTGGAGCCATCGTTGGTTCCGGAGTCGCAGCGGGCTCAACGATCGATATCACCACGAACAATATCGCGGTGCTTGGCGATGGAACATTTACATTGGCCGCTCGGCAACGTGACGGCGATTTGATTAGCGAACTGTCCGATGTATTGACACTCGTTCAGGATACGACTCAGCCAGACCCGGTTGCAGGTACCGCAGCAACCCAAGCCAATGCTGGTCGCGAGTTCCAGACGGATTTGATCAGTAGCGAAGAAGGCAATGGATTGACCTATGAGTTAGTTACTGGCCCAACTGGCTTGACGCTTGATTCAGAAACCGGTTTGATCTCATGGACTCCAACCTCAGACCAGTCGGGCCAGAACGTTGTAACGTTCCAAACAGAAGACAGCGCAGGCAACACCCGAACAGAAACGTTGACTTTGGATGTTCAAGCAAATGCACTTGGAGAGATCCGGCTTGAAATCGCTGATACAAACGGCAATGTGATCGATACGGTAGGAGTCGGTCAGAACTTTCAGCTTCGGTTCTTTGGTGGTGATGCGCGTATTCCACCAGAAGGTATTTTTGCGGCTTACGCTGATGTGCTTTTCGATCCTACGATAATTCGCCCAGTGCCTGGCAGCGCCATCGATTTCGAGAGCACATTCACGACGGTTCCCAGCGGAACATTCGAAACGGGATTGATCGATGAACTGGGGGCCGCTGGAAACAGAATTCAAGCGACTGGCGAAATAGAGAGTTTGATTGCAACCATCCAGTTTGAAGCAATCGCATCTGGCACGGTCAATATTCGCAGTGAACCTGCCGACACCAGCACGCTGGAGTTTTTGCTGTTTGGCATCGACAATGCGATCGCGGAAGAATCCGTTATCTATGGATCAACAACTCTGGTAGTCGGACAGGAATTGTTTACGGCTCCTGACCAGTTCACCGTTATCGAGGACTCTGTCAGCACCGTCTTGGACGTCTTGCAAAACGACCAGACCCAAGGCAACGGTACGCTGTCAGTTGTCTCCGTTACTCAGCCCACAAGCGGCGGAAGCGTAACAGTGGAAAATGGTTCGGTTGTGTTCACGCCAGCGGCCAACTTTGAAGGTGTGACCGAATTCACCTATCGAGCAAGCGATGGGACCGCTGAGAGCGACGAAACGGTAACCGTTACCGTAACGGGCATCAACGATCCTCCGACGGGCGTTGACGACCAGTTGAATGTGCCGCAAAACAGCCAAAACAACCGACTCGACGTTTTGGCCAACGACAACTCGGCTCCTGATTCGGGCGAAACACTCATTGTTACGAACGTGACTTCATCGACCAACGGTGCGACCGTGTCGGTTTCTGCTGATGGACTGGCGGTCGACTACACACCGCCCACCGACTTTATCGGAACCGATTCGTTCACATATACCGTTTCAGATGGATTGCTAACGTCCACCGCAACCGTCGTGGTGACAGTCGAATCGGCCGATTCACCGCCGATAGCCAACGACGACACGTTTTCCGTTACCGAAGACGCTGCGACTGGGCTTTTTGACGTCTTGATCAATGATGCAACTGATACAGCAAATGAGTCTTTTGTCATTGAAAGCATCGGAACACCAAGCCAAGGTGGTTCAGCGAACATCAGTACCGATGGGCTGCAACTGGAATACACACCCGCTGCTGACTTCTTTGGTACCGAAACAGTCACGTACACGATTCGTGATACTGGCGGTGGCGTTGCGACTGGAACTGTGACGTTCACGGTCGCAGGCGTCGACGATCCGCCTCCCTCGCTGACAACCACCGTCAATGTTGGTCGCGGAACCAATGAAACACCCGTTGTGCAGCTTTCCGATTTGCCAACCAATGTCGATGGGGCTTCCGAAACGTTGACACTGGGTGGCTTGGGGACTCCCACAGCAGGTGGCTCAGTTAGTGTGGATGCCGTGACCGGTGACATCCTGTATACGCCTCCATCAGCGACTTTCACGGGCCAAGACACGTTTACTTACACAGTGAGCGACGCCTTTGGTTCGTCCAATGGCACGATCACAGTCGATGTCCAAGATTTCACTACGCGAAACATCGAAGTGCAATTTGCCTCCGACGCCTTTTCCTTTGAATCACTTGACGTTCGTTTGGTCGGCAACACCGTTACCGGGAGTCCCGTGGACCAATTGATCACCCGTGATGCCGATACCTTGCAGTTTGCAAACCTATTGCCTGGAACGTATGAAATCAACATTCCTGCCGTACCGTTTTTGATCGGTGGAGATCAAGCACAGACGATTTCCGTGGTGAGTGCGCCTGAAGACGGTGACACCTTAGTCACAGCGAATCTTGGTCGGCTGCTTCCCCAATTCATTTCCGTGCGGGATTGGTTCGGTTCCAGCCCAAGCCAATCGATATTGACGGCCGTCGAACCTGGCTCAACAAGCCTGTTTGCGACTCCAAGTGGCGATACTGATGGTATCACCTTGCCCACAATCTCGCTCAATGACGCCGCTGACGAGCTAATGATCGAAGGAATCGGTACCGACGGTAACGACATCAGTGTTTCGATACCAACAACTGCGGACGCTCGCGTTCAGAGTCGTGGCCAGGTTGGCGACGTGCGTTTGTACCGCGTCAGCGTTGAAGCCGACGATATTGCTCTTCAATTGTCGAGCGGCCTAGACGCTGCATCGTCGGTAGCCGAAGGCGAATCGATTGCCGCCGAAGCTCCTGTTTCTGCCAGTTCATTGCCATCGTTTAGCGAACCAGAAGGCGAATTGGTTTCCACCGAATCGCTGTTGGCCGAATTGAGTACTCCTGTTTCTACCAGTTCATTGCCATCGTTTAGCGAACCTGAAGGCGAATTGGTTTCCACCGAATCGCTTTTGGCCGAATTGAGTACTCCTATTTCTGCCAGTTCATTGCCGTCAATCAGCGAACCTGAGGGCGAATCGACACTGGGAGTCAGCCGTACGGATGTTGTTGTTCCAACAACCCGAGACTTCCTGGCTAGCTCCAGTTCGCTGGTTTTGCCATTGGGATCAAATGACCTTTGGACCGCCGAAACGGGTCCGTATCAGGAAAATACGGAAAAAATCACGGGGAATTCCAGAGATTCGGCAATCGAAGATTTCGCCCAAGAGTTGGTCGATTTCAGCCCCAGTGACGAGCTGGAAGACTCTCAAGAACAGGCGACAAATTCTGAAGCGGTGGATGCTCTGTTGAGCGGAATCTGAGCCGGCCGACTTTCAAAAACCCGCTAAAACACGGTCAAAACGTTGTTTCTAAAGCCATCTGGCGTTTTCACGCCAGCTCGGCTGAGCGGCTAGAATTGATTGATTTATGCGATTTTCCTTGCGAAGCCGTGGCTCGTAAGGCATGTATGCATGGACAGTCAAAGCTGAAAAATTTGGCTTTGGCCCCGTAAAAACAAGGGGTTTTTTGTTCCAAGCCGGGTTGCAACGACCCCCTGAGGGCAATAACACTTTGCCATTACAGTCGACGTGGACGATTTATCCCGTCTCAAACCATACATAGCCGCTAAACAGAAAAGGTTCCCGCACATGGCTAAAGCTGCGCCAAAGGCACCCACCAAGACCCAAATCCTTGCTGCAATTGCAGAGGAAACAGAACTCTCCAAGAAAGAAGTTGCTGCTGTATTCGATGCACTGGCAGGCGAAATCGCAAAGGCAATCGGTCGTGGCGGTCCAGGCCAATTCGCGATCCCAGGTCTTTGCAAGATCGTTAAGAAAGATGTTCCAGCCAAACCAAAGCGTAAGGGCCGTAACCCTGCTGACGGAACTGAAATTTGGCTCAAACCAAAACCTGCCAGTAAGAAGCTGACAATTCGCCCATTGAAAGCTCTCAAAGAAATGATCTAGAGCTTCGCGAAAACGTGAAATCAACGAAGTGCGGTACCGTTAAGGTGCCGCATTTTTTTTGCGCCGTTGATCAACAGTTTCAAAGTGAATCGCCGTGTCGGCAGGCTGCCTAACTTTCCATCGAAATTGATTCGACAGCGCCGGCATCATCTAATTCAACGCAGATCACATAATCGGTGACATCACCTGGAAGGGTAAAGTCCAGCATGTTCAGGTCTATATCATCATCCTCGTCGTCTTCATCTGCTTCATCCACTCGCAGGACCAGTAGTTCCAGCACTTGCTGTGGTTCAGGCTGCGAATTCTCGCAATGCTCCAGCCAGTACTCTGCAGGCAGTTCCTCCAAATGATGAGCAACAAAGAGGGTCGCCGCGTGTTCGTCAGCAGGCGTCCCAAATGCTCTCTTGATGGCGGCCAAGGCCACGATCCGTCGTTCTTCAAGTTCTGGCGATAAGTCTGACATGAAAATACTGGTGTTGGCGAGAATATAGGGTTCAAAAGCAACCGCAAAGTTAGCGGCTTTCGTTCTTAGATTGTAGGCCGGACCAAGGACGCGATACGTGCCGGAACAGCGCAAACGCCTTCATTGTGTCGCAGAGATTGCACTATCAACGACGTTTCTGCTTGCGTCCGAAGTTCCGGCAATTGCAGCGTTTGCTCGGTCCGGCCTACCCAAAAACGCTACGCCAATACACGTTGGGTTACCATTTCTTCGGGCATCTCAGCTTGAAACAGCGATTCGCCCTGTCAATTGCTGCGTGATAGACTCTGGTCATGAGTCATCCCAATGTGCCCCGCACCCAAAAACCACTTTCCTGTAGTTCGATTTTCGGAATATCAACTCAGCAATTGGTACGGAACTACGGGTCTCCGCTGTTTGTTTTCGGTGAACACCAGATTCGATCCAAGATCAGGTCGATGCGAACGGCGTTTGATGCTCACTATCCTCATGTGCAGTTCGCGTGGTCCTACAAAACAAACTGCCTTGGGGCGATACTTCAGATCATGCATTCGGATGGCTTGTGGGCTGAAGTTGTTTCAGACATGGAATACGACAAAGCGTGCCATTTCTTGCACTCTGACCAAAGATTGATTGCGAATGGCCCTAACAAGTCGAAACGATTGCTGGATGCAGCGATTCGTGGCAACGCAATTCTTCACGTCGACCATGTTGATGAACTTAACGCAGTCGAGGAAATTGCCCGACAGCAGGCTCACCCGACCGACATTGGCATTCGGTTAAATGTTGATGTGGGTGATGACGCACGCTGGTCGCGATTCGGTTTTCAGCTGGAATCTGGCGAAGCAAAATCGATTGCCGATCGAATCCAGCGTTCGAACGTATTGAACTTGAACGCGATCCATTGTCACATCGGCACTTCAATACGCGACGTCAGCTTGTATCGAAAGATGATGGAGAAACTGGCTGATTTTGTAATGTCGATTGATGGAAAGATCTCGTCCATCGATATTGGTGGCGGTTTTGCATCCAGCAGCCTGCCCAGAAGCCAGTCAGATCGTCCGCTGCCAACGGACGATCAGTATGCCGAAGCCATTTGTGAAACCTTGCAAAGGCGACTGCCGCAGGACTATCGACCAACTTTGATTGTCGAATCGGGCAGAGCTTTGATCGATGATGCTGGAATGTTGATTTCCAGTGTCGTCACGACCAAGGCGGAACCGAATCGTTCACAGTGCTGCATGATCGATGCTGGAACCAACCTGCTGCCAACGGCTCCTTGGTATCACTACAAAGTCGACGTAGCGAGTCGGAACACCGAATCCGAGCAAATGCTCGACACGTCGCTTTATGGACCACTGTGCATGAATGTGGACGTGATTGAGCCAAATGTTTCACTGCCCCGGCTTCGGCGTGGCGACCAGTTGGTGCTTTCGCCAGTAGGGGCGTACAACTGCAGTCAATGGCAACAGTTCATAGAGTATCGGCCCAACGTTATCTTGGTTCGCGAGAACGGTAGCACGCAAGTCATCAGACGCGCCGAAAACCTAGACGATGTTTCCAGCGCTGAATCGACAGAGGCTATCTGGGACGATCGGCGCCCGCACTGACAGTTTCGCTTTGGTCACCTTTTACCATCGCAGAAATGGCGCTGACAAAATCCTGAGCGTCGTCAAACTCGTGGTACACGCTTGCAAAGCGGATATAGGCGACTTGGTCCAAGCTCGCCAAATGCTTCATCACAATTTGACCGACTGACTTGGCTGGAACTTCCGAATCAAAATTCGCGTAAATCTCAGTTTCGATGCCTTGGATCAGCGCCTCAATCGTCTCGCTTGTAGTGGATCGCTTGGAACACGCTCGTTCGATACCACGCCAAATCTTATTTCGGTCCAATGGCTCACGTGTCCCGTCACGTTTGACGACGCGAACAGATAATTGCTCGATCTTTTCCAGGGTCGCAAAACGCCGCTGACAGTTGCTGCACACGCGTCGCCGGCGGACCATGTACCCACTTTCAGCCGTACGTGTCTCTAAAACACGATCGTTATCGTTATGGCAGTAGGGGCAACGCATTAGTAGGCCTCGAACTGACGTGCGACGCAAAGATGGTTATATTATCAGAGACGGCGGAATCTGTCGTCCAAGTTTTCACACAATCGCGGACGCGCGATAGCAATATCTGGGAAATTAAATGTCCGAATCCGATCATAATCCAGCGGAATCTGAACCCACCAAGGGACCTGACATCGATGCTAACGAGATGGCTGAGCGCCAAGCCGATTTTGAGTCAAAAGGGACTCCGATTGATGCAGAAGATACTGCAGCATCAAAATTCCGTCAGGAAATCGCAGCGAAAAAGTCAAACTTGGACGATTACGAGCCTGAGGAAAACCTTTGGCAAGGCGGTTACAGCCCCAAGGCCATGATTGGATCTTGGATCGGGATGGTTGTACTGACGATCGCCGCAATGATCGCAGCGTTCATGATCGAGCAACTGCCGGTCTTTTGGACGTTTATCGCGATGCTAGTTTTGTGGGCAATCGTCATTTGCATCTATCTGCAACGGAGATTGGGAGTGCGCTACCAATTGACCACTCAGCGGTTCATTCATCAAACTGGGATCTTGACTCGGAAGACGGACCGGATTGAGATCATCGACATTGATGATGTCAGCTATTCGCAAGGTCCGATTCAACGGGCTTTCGGAATAGGGACCATTGTCCTGACCGGTAGCGACCGAACGCACCCAGAACTCAAAATGTCTGGGATCGCAAAGGTCA
This sequence comes from uncultured Pirellulaceae bacterium, assembly GCA_964398215.1. Taxonomy (GTDB): domain Bacteria; phylum Planctomycetota; class Planctomycetia; order Pirellulales; family Pirellulaceae; genus CAYNNP01. The sequence goes on from CAYNNP010000048.1 coordinate 22,716, forward strand.
AAGATGTATCCGGGTTGATTGACGATATCAGGCGAAAGGAACGCCGCCGACGAGCTCTTCACATCGAAACGATTTGATGTCTACAAGAGTCCAAGAGCTTTGTTTGCAACGAGGATAATCCGTGACTCAGTGGTATGTTCAAAAGCCGAGTGACGATCCGACTCAAATCAACGAGATGATAGGTCCGTTGAAGCCAGCTGAATTGCTAAAGCTGGTTCGTCAGGGAGACGTCGTTCCGGAATCGCTGGTTCGCAAAGATGACTCAGCATGGTTTGAGGCGCGCGAAGTCGGTGGGCTGTTCGAGGCAGCTATGCGACCAACGATTTCCTATTTCTGCCATCAATGTGAAGCCCCCATCACAGAACCGCCGGTTGAATGCCCTAAGTGCGGTGCGGCAGTGCAAAAGGAACAAGCGCGTCGACTGATCAAAGAGAATTCGATTCTCCGCAAGGAAGATCAAACACTCACAGGCCAAGCGAGCAAGTCGATGCAAAAATGGCTCCGCAAAAAAGGCCGCAAGAAAGAAGGCGGCACGTAACCTTCGCGGCTTTCACGCGATGCCTCTTTGCAAGTTGCTAAGTAACCTTCTGCGAATATCCCGGCCAGGACGATGGTGAAGCCCCCTCGGCAATTCACCAGTTGATACACTATCAACGACTTCGCCCCTCCACCTAACCCACCGCGAATCCATGCGAGAAATCCATGTTGCCGTCGCTCAGTTTGAACACCGCGACAACGACAAACAATTCAATCTTGGTCGCATTCGCGAGCTGACTCGCACCGCCGCTGACCAAGGAGCCGAACTTGTCAGTTTTCACGAAGCCTGCATCACGGGGTATTCGTGGGTCCAGCCGTTGAGTTTGCAAGAACTGTTGCAGGTGGCAGAACCGGTCCCCAATGGATCGTCAGTAAATGAGCTTATCAAAATCGCCAAGGAGTTTGGCGTGGTGGTGATGGCGGGTCTGTTTGAACGCTCAGGCGATTCAGTTTTCAACACTTACGTTACGGTTGAACCGGACGGGTTCGTCACAAAATTCAGTAAACTTCATCCGTTCGTGAGTCCGCATTTGTCGCCTGGCAACGAATACCGCGTGATTGAATTGTTGGGCTGCAAGATCGGGTTCTTGATCTGCTACGACAATAACTTGCCAGAGAACGTTCGCCTCACAACGATGATGGGTGCCGAAATCATTTGTATGCCGCACGTTACTTGCTGCCTGCCTTCGGCCATGCCCGGACGTGGATTGGTTGACCCACAGTTGTGGGAAAACCGTCACACCGATCCGGCTCGGCTGCGCCGGGAGTTTCGCGGGGCAAAGGGACGCGAGTGGTTGATGCGATGGTTACCGACACGGGCCTACGAAAATGGCATCTATGCACTGTTCAGTAATCCAGTTGGCCGCGACTATGATACGATCAAACCAGGGTTAGCGATGATCTTGGATCCGTTCGGCGAAGTCGTCGCAGAAAGCCACGCGCTGGGAGACGATGTGGTTGTTGGCTTGTTGACACCGGACAAGCTAAAGGCCGCCTCAGGTCAACGATACATCAAAGCCCGTAGACCGGAACTGTACGCCAAACTAGTCGAGCCACAAGAGTCGGTGACTCTGCCAGGCTGGCGCATGGAACACGAGTCCGAGGATCGTAGTGCTGCGACCAAATAGTTGCACTGCGAGTCAAAGCGTCTGTAGGCGATCCGCCAAGCAAACGGCGGCAAACTGGACCCTATTCTTTGACCAAGTCTTGCTGTTTGATCTTTAGCATGCTGTAGGTACTTTCAGGAATGACGTAGTACCAATCAGCAAATCGCTCGTTCAAGTTGCGGACGCGCCGCTCTGCGACTTTCATCAAATCCTTTCGCTCGTTCAACTTGCGTTGATTTTCCTTTCGCACCTTCTCTTGTGCCGCATCCAGGTATTCTTGTTTTTCGTCATCCGACAACTCCTCGTCTTCTGCCCCATCACCTTCCTTCTTTTCTGCGTCATCACCTTCCTTCTTATCGCCCAATCCAATGTCTTCGAGTGTTTGGGGGATAGGCTTTAGTTCGGGCAGTGGAAAGTGGCTCTTGTCGACATCCGCGACAACAAACAGGAAACGATTCAGGCTGGTCGTTTTTTCACCATTCGCATCGGTTGCCGATTCATCTTGTTGCTCGGTAAGGCCCTCAATGTTGCCGAACCGGAGAGCGTACTCCACGCCATCATCCATCCTGACATACAGTTCGCCATTTGCAGACAGTAGCTCCAATTTGTCATCAACAGTAGGCTGAGGATAAAAACCAAGTTGAGCAATTGAGGTCACAACCGCGTCGTCGGACATCAGGTCCTTGTTTGACTTTAAATGATCACTCACGCCATCGGGTTTTCTGGCGACATCAACAATCCGCATGTCATCCAAAGCATTCAGTAGATTCCCAAGCTTAGTCATGCTGGGTTCTTTGCCTGCTTGGTCTTCCAAAACCATGCCTTCGGATTGTTCGTTGTTGGGATCAAACTTGCGAACTTGTTGGATTTTCCATCGCGTCACATCGCGTTTGATAATCGCCTCGTAGGAACGCGACGTTACCAGGCGTTTCAGTTTGGGGTCGGGAATGGTGCTGTAATCACGAATCTCCAACTCTTCGATACCGATGCTTGATAGCCGAAGCAGATCGGTCTCGATCCAATCTTGGAAATTCGTGGACAGTGGTCGGTCATCCAACGTCAAAACGTACACAGGATCTTGGCCAGGAATCCGGACGTAGATCTGTTGAGGATTATCAACGATTCGATTGCCAAGAATCAGTGAAGCAAGCGTCTTTTGGTTTTTATCTTTGAAGGTCACCATCCGGCCGATGCCCTTGTCACCGACTTTGTAGGTTGCCTCTTTTGGTTCAACAACGCCGTATTCAGCATGCTGGCTTGGTTCGACGTTGAATTCTTCCTGAACGTCTTTTTGGATAAAGACATTGGCAGCGTTTTGCATTTGTTCAACCGCATCGGCCGGGTAGCCTTTGTGGGAAGTGATCGACCAACTACCAGATTCCTGATTGCGTCGGACTTCAAAGTTCTTGAACGTTCCCTGACCGTCGTCAAACGTCACGATTTTTACGCTTGCTGCTACCAGCGGATCTGTGAACTCGGGAAAGATTGGCTGGTTCACACGAGAACGAAGGTTGTTCAGCTGAATGGGGCTTTCCCACGACATGAAAACCCCGATCGCCAGCATGATTAGGCCAACGCCGAAAAACGTTCCCGTCTTTGATGTTTCACTCATTGGTCTCTCTTACTTCAATCTTGCTTTCGTAATGTTTTCTCGTTCCCGCAAACGTCGAGAGGCAAACACAATGATGCCAACCGCAAGCGGCGGGATACATGGCAGGGCGACAGCAGCCGCTTTGACACGATTTTGTATTTTGGTGACCTGCTGATTTGCTTTGCGTTCGATCTCACGGATATTGTTTTCACGCTCACGCTCAGCGGTTTCTTTCTTCAGTCGAAGGCCTCGATTCAGACGTTCTTCTTTCGTTTTGTATTCCATGATCGCTGCGTTCAGCAGTTCTTGGGGCACCTTTCCGTCAGCGCTCTTTTCTTGAAGATCTTCGATTCGCTCTCTCGATTTCTGAAGGTTCTTGGTCATGTCCTCTTCAGCATCACGCTTCACTTCGTTGTACTTATCTTGAAACTCTTGGGTCTTGTTTCGTACAAGCGCGGTCTCTTCTGCCTTGACAGCATCAATCATCCGCAGGCTGGTGAACATTGGTCGGTGATTACGAACATCAATGAATTCCGTTTCGCCAGTTAGCCAGTCAAAGATGTTCAATAGGAACGTGACATTTTGAAACTGAACGTGCGTATCATCGACTTGGTCTGGTTGCGCCCGAATCATCAAGAACGTAGGCGACATCAGGTCAGTGTCAGCCACATAGACAGCTTTGATGCCAGATTCGTCAGTTGGATCGTCGGATTCTTTTTCAACGGCATCATCCTGGCTCTCGACCGCCATTGCGAGGGCGAAGCCAGATTTTGTGTTTTGCACTGCCGTGGTCAATTCGGCTTGTCCCCGTTGAACTCGCTGCAGTTGCAAGTTATTCAGCCGGCCCGCACGTCCTGTTCGTAGCAGTGGAGTGTGCTTAAGAGTTGGTTTTTCGATGGGCTCGATGGCAGAAGAGTAGAGACATAAGACTTGGTTTAGGCCAGCAGTAATCGGATTGTCAGGGTTCAGAGCGTCCGTTTCTGTACCTGGTGCACCTTGGTCAATGTAGATGTGAAAGTAATCAGTTGGCATGCTTGGGTACGGGATGTACTGCTGAACAATCAGATCGGGAAAGTACAAGCCGTTTGGCATGGCATTACCTGGCGACGTGATCTCCAGAGCTTGCCACAAGTCGCGAATATCACCTTTGGGAATTGGTCGTGCGCCGCCCATTTGTGGCACACCTGGTGTCAATCTTGGCTGCCCTGTCGCTGGCATATCCGAGCGAAAGACAGGTGCCGTGTCTTCGAAGATTGCAGTAGGCATCCCTGACTTCACGGCATCGATAAGTCGTTTGAAATTTTCGGGTGGCAGCGATGATGGTTGAACGGCGACCAGTGCATCAAACATGTCACGCGTAACGGGTGACGAAAGATCAACGTCTTCAACGTCGTATTGTTTTTCAAGTTCGTCGACAATTGGGTGCCGCGGGATATTGACCACCTCAATGCCCTGGATCGATGTGCCACCGGTAAGCTTTGCTTGGGTGTACACCAATCCGATTCGCTTTCGTTCGCCACGAGAGACTGTATTGATGGAACGAACCAGTTCGTATTCGACAGGAATACCGTACTCGAAAACAGGAACCGTTACTTTTTCCAGGCCCGATCGGAAAGCGGCTCCGATGATAAATTGTTTTGTTTGCGAGACACCCTTTTCACGCACCATTCGGGAGACAGGCTTGATGCCGAATCGGTCGGACGCTTGTCTGGCTTCTTCGCTAAAGAGTTCGATGTTGTCGTAAACATTGACTTCGATATTACGATTCGTTGCAGAGGCTTCGGTGCGAAACTCTTTCAGCAAATTGATAAGTTCATAACGCGTTCGAGCATACTTTTCGGGAATGTCGGTGCTGACATAGGCATCGATCACGATCGGACGATCAGGGTTCAAATTCGATAGCAGCGACTTGGTTGCTGGCGCCAACGAACTAACCTTCCCTTCGGTTGCGTCGTATCGCAAAACGTCTTTGCTGCGAAACAGCATCACAGCGCCGGAGGTGAACAATATCAGCCCCAGCACGCGAGCTAGGTAGTGCCACGCCATGGTGTTGCCGTCCTTGCCACCGGTCCAGTGCCGCCTGCCAATCAGGACCATGCACATATACAGTGCAACAGTGGCGACCAACAGGAAATAGCCTACCGATGACATGCTAATCAGACCGCGACCAAAGTCGTCGAATGGTCGTGCGATACCGCATTGGGTAAAGAAATCTGCAACCGCCTGCGAGGGACTGATCGAATCCGCAAGAGTGGCAAACGCAAGCGGAGCATTGAACAGTGCGCCCATGATGAAACCGACAGTCAAGTTACCTGTCAAGAACGATGCGATCATGCCGATGGCGATCATCGTCAGGCCAACGAACCAATATCCAAGATAGGTCGTGAAGAAGAGCCCGACATCCAGAATGCCTTCTGTCAAAATCGACAGCGTTACAAATGTGCTGAGCTGGCTGAACAAAAGTGAAAATGTAAAGATCGCAGCGGCAGACATGTATTTGCCGATTACGATGTCGAAATCGTCAGCCGGAAGCGTCAGCAAGAGTTCATCCGTTCCCTGCCGTTTTTCCTCCGCCCAAATGCTCATCGTGATTGCCGGTACGAACACCAGCATGATCAGCGGATACCAGTAATTCAGTTGGTCCAGGGTCGCGAGATTTTGATTGAAGAACTGGTAGGGCCAAAACGCGGCCACCGATGTCAGAAAAACAAAAATGCACAGAAACACGTAACCCGTTGGGTTCGTAAAGTACGCCAAGAAGTTGCGTTTCATGACGGCGTAAGCTGCGCGTTTACGACTCGCCAGCGCGGCAATCACAACCAACATCGCGCACAGCAAGATCACATCCAACACTAGTAGGTTTAACAAAGCAACGACGACGTTGCTGACAACGCTATTTTCCGGCATGGTTTATCGGTGGGATAATCGGTTGGAAAAGAAAATTTTTGAAGAGACCAACATGCTTTCTATTCAGCTGGGACGCTTTGGTCAGCGGGCGTTTCTTGTGAACCATCGTCACCTTCGCTCTCATCTTCGTCTTCGTCTTCATCATCAGGATGAGTCAACACGTAAAAAGCTTCGTCCAGGTCGTTTTCACCACGCTGTC
>CAYNNP010000048.1:29155-30910 GCA_964398215.1 uncultured Pirellulaceae bacterium
TCAGGATGAGTCAACACGTAAAAAGCTTCGTCCAGGTCGTTTTCACCACGCTGTCGAAGCTCGTCGACGTTGCCATCGTAAACCATTCGGCCTTCGTTGATCATCACGACCCGCGACGCCATAGCTTCGACTTCTTGCAAAATATGCGTGCTGAGCAAAATCGTTTTGTTGGCTTCGCTTAATCGACGCATCGTAGCGCGAACGCCACGAATCTGATTCGGGTCCAAGCCTGCCGTTGGTTCATCCAGAATCAAGACGTCGGGATCGTGCAACAAGGCTTGGCTCATGCCCACACGTTGCTTGAAACCCTTGGACAGTTTACTGATCGGTTTATAAACGACAGACGAAAGATCACAGATATCTACAACCGCTTCAATTCGATCTTTTTTCTGGGCTGCACTCAAACCACGCGCATCACCGAAAAACTCTAGCATCGCGCGAGGCGTCATCTCAAAGTACAACGGGCCTTTCTCGGGCAAGTACCCAAGTTGCCGACTACCTTCGATGCGGTTGGTCATCATGTTGTAGCCAGCGATTCGGGCCTCCCCTTCGCTGGGGGCGATGTAACCCGTCAGCATCTTCATCGTTGTGCTCTTACCCGCTCCGTTGGGCCCTAAAAACGCAACGAGTTCACCCTCGGTCACAGAAAAACTGATTTCTCGCGAGGCGGCAAAGGGACCGTAAAATTTGCTCAAACCGATCGCTTCGATCATCGGCCGTTTGGTTTCGTCGCTCGAGGTCATGGGCAAGTTTTTAAGGAAGGCGGGCAGTTTGTCAGCGAATGGGGACTGGAACTTCTTGGTGAAAGCGCACAATGACCACCGAGAGCTTACGCGGAAACCAGCGGTCTGGTTCACCTCTTAAGCCGCAGAATACCATTTTACGGCCCGACTTGTGCAGCCCCGCCTAGGCTTCAGGGCAACCCAGTTTTCAATTCGAGAAATCTGTATCTTGGGTACTCCTCCTGCCCAAGACCGTAGATTGTGGTTGTCGGGAAGAGTTGTAAAACACGCTTCCGAACGATAGGAAGATCTTTTCATCCTCGAAAGGCTGCCTGCACACAATCTGGAACGCTCGGTCGACGTAGGCGAATCGGCATTCGCCGCGTTCGGTCCATAGCATTTCAGCAGGAACTCTGGAGGGAAGCACATTGCGACGAATATGCTACCAGCTCTCGCTGCGGAAAGAGCTTCCCACGCATCCCCCGAGGATATTGAATCAAAGACGCGGTACGACAACAAAGTGCGTCAGGCTGTGATTGATCGCACCTTGTCGATAGACTCAAAGCGACAGCGGTCGGACAAACGATGCAGCGTGACTTCTTGCTCAAACTGTCCACCGGCTTTCTCTACGATTGCTTGGAGAACGCGATCCGAAGCTTTGCTGAGCTGAGTTCGCGATAAGGTTCTCAGCGATATTTCTGGCTCGCTTTGTGTTGACGAGAACAACCTTGGACAATGAGTCGATCTGATCGCCAGCGAGCCGGTGGCGGACAATCCGATTGCCTGCACAGCCGAATGTTCACGTGAACATACGAGCAGTATCGGCAATTCTTGCATTCGTTGGTGAACGCCACCGTGAAATTTTCGCGTAACGCCCTTGCGAATATAGGTAGAGCCCACGGTTGTGAGATCGATTCACAACGAAAAAGCCAACGACTTACTCAAGTTTCTTTTTCCATTCTCCCCTACTGCCCTGCGTTATTATGAAAATGCAAAATTTGTTTTCAAAGAAGTCGCCCCGCCGTAAATCTTC
>CAYNNP010000049.1:0-30648 GCA_964398215.1 uncultured Pirellulaceae bacterium
AGGCCCGCGGCTAGCGCCGTTGGCTCACGAGTCATGTTTGTGAGCAGTTTGCGTCCTCGGTTCTACTGCTTTCTGCTCATCCTTCTTGAAGATGTGTCTGTTTACTTGGCGTTTGATTGTAGCCTGGAGCAAACATGGAGTGGCGCAGGAACAGACAAAATGGCTCCAATTGTGTTGTGTTGCAAAGACGGCTGGGTTCGGCCTATCAAGAACTTCTGTATGATAGATACTCGTTCCAGATCCGAGAGTATTTACACGACTACGTGAAGCGATGGCAAACAAAGTCCTGATTGTTGTTGGCGATGCCACAGAAACCTTGGATACGATGTATCCGTATTACCGCTTGCAAGAATCCGGTTTTGAACCGGTGGTAGCCGCGCCAGAAAAGCGCCGTTACCAGATGGTGATGCACGAAGTAAAACCTGGTTGGACGATTACCAAAGAATGGGAAGGCTACACCATCGAAGCAGATATCGCTTTCAAAGATATCGATCCTGATGATTATGCCGGGATCCTGTTCAGTGGAGGGCGTGCTCCCGAGTACATTCGATACGATCAAGATCTTGTTCGGGTCACCAAACACTTCTTTGAAAGTAACAAACCGATTGCTAGTGTTTGTCACGGAGTCGAGATTCCGGCGTACGCAGATTGTGTGCGCGGTCGCCGAATGGCAACGGTCGAAAAGTGCAAGTTCGATCTGGAGGTTTGCGGCGGGACCTTTGTGAACGAGGCTTGCGTGATTGATGGCAACCTAGTCAGCGGCAGAACGTTTCATGACAATGGTCACTACGTTGGCCCCTGGATTGAGTTGCTGATGCAGGCCCGCGACGCGACGGCCTGAGTTGGCCCTTTTTGATTGCTTGGGCGGGAAATCGTGCCGTTGCAGCACAGTTTAGACCGTCGGATCTGACAGCAAGGAATGCACAAAATCCCCCGCACGCGGATCGAAATTACGGGTTGTGATGGCCGCCTGAAGCGTGACTTGACTGGTTCTGAGGACGGCGGATCGAAAGTTGGGGCGAACATTGTTAAGGTTGTATTTATTCGTACGGCGGATGAACGGAAATTTACCGCAGGTACAAGAAATCGCCGCCTTCTTTGTAAACGAAAAACTATATGTCAGCCATCTTGCCGATCATTGATGCCGGATTGCCAACCGGGGTCGTGGAGCCGTTTGGTAAGCGATTGGAGGCGTTGGACAAAACGCTGGTCCGAAGTCGTGTCGCCGAGTTGCAGATCAATCTTGGCAAGCTCTGCAATCAAACTTGCACGCACTGTCACGTTGAAGCGGGACCGACCAAAAAACGTGAGAACATGAATGGTGAAACGGTCGACCGGATCATCATGCTCAGTGATTCCTGTCAGCAACTGCAGACGGTTGATCTGACCGGTGGTGCGCCGGAAATGAATCCGCACTTTAGACGATTGGTTTCGCATTTTCGCGAGCGTGGTTTGCGGGTCATTGATCGATGCAACCTGACAATTCTAAGTGAAGATGGTTTTGAATGGGTTTCGGGTTTTCTAGCAGAGAATGGTGTCGACGTTGTCGCTTCGCTGCCATGTTACTTAGAAGACAACGTCGATGGGCAACGTGGCAAGGGCGTGTTTGGACGCAGCATCGATGGTTTGTTAGAACTCAATGAGCTTGGTTACGGTCGTGGCCCGTTGCGGTTGGATTTGGTTTTCAATCCGACTGGTCCTGCTCTGCCACCAGATCAGGAATCGCTGCAAGCGGATTACAAGCGTGAACTCAAGAAGCGTTTTGAGATCGACTTTGATAACTTGCTAACGATCACGAATATCCCGATCAAGCGGTATGCAAAGTATTTGCAAAAACAAGGTCGGCTAGAGGAATACATGAAGTTACTTTCGGATAACTTCAACCCCTTGGCTGCAGACCAAGTCATGTGCCGAACATTGGTTTCGATTGGTTGGGATGGAACCGTTTACGATTGTGACTTCAACCAAATGTTGGAGATGCCGATTGGCGGAGGCCAACAGGAAACGGTTTGGAGTATCGAATCATTTGATCAGCTAGTCGATCAGCGTATCGCCGTCGCGGACCACTGCTATGGATGCACCGCAGGTGCCGGAAGCAGTTGCGGTGGCGCAGTTGTCAGCTAGTTCAAACCAACAAAAACATCGTTTAGCAAATTGTTCCATCGAACGTTTTGCACGCACAAAAATCAAATAAAGGAAGGTTGACGAATGTCAAATACATTGGACACAGAAAACGCCGTACGCGAACGATACTCGGCAGCAGCACAGGCACGCGAAGTCGAGTTGTGCTGCCCGGTGGATTACGATCGAAAGTTCTTGGAGGTGATTCCCAAAGAGGTGATTGATCGTGATTATGGCTGTGGTGATCCATCAAAGTTTGTGCGCGAAGGCGAGACTGTTTTGGACTTGGGCAGCGGTGGCGGCAAGATCTGTTTCATCGCATCGCAGGTCGTTGGCGAGAAAGGGCGTGTGATTGGCGTCGATATGAACGACGAGATGTTGGCCTTGGCACGAGAGAGCCAGCAGGTGGTCGCAGAGCGGATTGGCTATAACAACGTCAGTTTCTTGAAAGGACGTATTCAAGACATGACGATCGATCGTGATCAGGTCGATCAGTACTTGAAGAATAATCCAGTCACAGACGAACAGGCTCTGCAGCAACTGGAGACCTTTATCTCTGATTCTCGCCGCGACAGCCCCATGATTCCTGACAATAGCGTCGACGTTGTTGTCAGCAATTGTGTTTTGAATCTTGTTGATTCTGATGAAAAGCAGCAGCTGTTCAAAGAGATTTACCGCGTGCTGAAGGACGGTGGTCGCGCTGTCATTAGTGACATCGTCAGTGATGAGCAGGTGCCGCAACACATGCAGAATGATCCTGAGTTATGGAGCGGATGCATTTCAGGTGCTTTGCAAGAACGTGACTTCCTGAACGCATTCGTTGACGTCGGTTTTTACGGCGTAGAAATGCCTGTTTTGCAGGCCGATGCTTGGCAGACGGTGGAAGGAATCGAGTTCCGAAGCGCCACTGTGATTGCCTATAAAGGCAAGGACGGGCCATGCATGGAACACAATGAAGCTGTGATCTACCGTGGTCCATTCAAGCAGGTTTGCGATGACCTGGGGCACTTTTATGAGCGCGGAAAGCGCGTCGCCGTATGCCGAAAGACGTTTGAAATTTTGACTCGCGAGCCCTATGCCGACAGCTTTGTTGCGATCGAGCCATGCACGGAAATCGCCGAGGCGGACGCCAAGCCGTTTGTGTGCGATGGCGAAGCCAAGGAACGGTCACCGAAAGTCAGCAAGGGCAAGTCTCTGAAGTTGACAATTGCTGACAGTTGTTGTGGACCTGGCGAGTGCTGTTGATGCCAGCGGCTGTGAACTAGCTAAAGTTTTCCACAATTCCGATGCCGGTGACGCCTGATTCGCGTAAGCGATAGGCCAGTTCGTTCACCGTGTCCAAGTCGGTTGTGTTTTTGTTACGCACGATGACAGCTGTATCAACCAGCGTTGCGAAATTGTGGACGCTGGTTGTCGAGCTCGTGGAGCCGTCAATGACGATCAGGTCGAACTTTCCATCAAGCTGATCAACCATTCGGACAAGATCCGTCGCGGAAGCTTTCTTGAAGCCTTCGCTGCCTGCCGCTAACAACGGAATCAGGGTCAAGTTGTCATGGATTGAGTGGACGGCCACGTCATCGAGTAGTAACCCGCCACGAATTGCTTCAACCCACCCACTGTCAAGATCCAGTTGGAGGTCGTGTTGCAGTGTTGGGTTCTCGATATCGCCGTCGACCAGTGCGACTCGTTTGCCATTGGACGCTGCTGCGAGGGCGATTCCGATTGCTGTGACCGTTCGTCCTTCGCCTTCGCTAGCACTGGTAACGATCACACTTTTTAAACCGTTGGCCACGGCATTCTGAATCCGTGTGGCAATTTCTGCAAAGAACTCTTCTTCAAAGAATAGTTTGGCGACCGTTTTGGGGACCTCGAATTCATCGACTTCCCATGCTGGTTCAAATTGAGTTTCTGTTTCTTCAACTGCCGGCGTTTCTTGGACTGGCTCGGGCTCTTGAACTGGTTCAGGCTCCTGAAGAGGCTCAGGTGTTTGAACTTGCTCGGGCTCAGGTGTGCGGTCAAGCTCTACGGTTTGTTGCTGGCTGGGGCCTGTAGGCTCGGGCGGCGTTGCTTCATCGATTTGATCGGCAACGAACGCATCGTTGGCTGGTTCGGCAACGGCTTGGGTGACCGCGTCGTCAACTGGCTCAGAATCAGCCTGAGTGGTTTCGATATCAATCGAGTTCGACGCAGAGTCGATGTCTTCAAGTGTTTCTGCCGACACAGTGTTTTCTGCAGGCGTGTCAGCTAGCGTAGTCGCTGGTTCGGGTTCGGCAGTAACGTCGTCCGTTTCGATTTGGCTGGTGACATCTTCTGGTTCAAGAACGTCCGCTGATTTTGCAGACGGCGCGTATTCGAGCTCAGTTTGTTCTGGTTCTTTCACCTGGATGGTGTCTGTTACTGAACCAAAAACATAGTCGCTTCGAAAGTGGACGGCTGAAAATATTCGCGTCGGCAAATGGGGCGTTGGGATCGAATCTGTCGGTGCTGGGTCAACACGGTTGACTTGACCGGAAGATTCGTCGGACCACGACGTAACGTCTTGTTGTTCGGCGTTGCTGTCGCCGTCACGAGATTTGTTTCGACGCGCGAATGCCTTGATGAAAGCTTGATCGATTGATGACATGCGATTTTACTAGGGAGTAATGTTGTTGCCGCTCGAAGGACTGTTCGCAGAGGGCTGGTTGGTTGGATATTGAAAATACTTCGTCCAGTCGGGAATCCCCATCGGGGTCGTTGAAAACTGGAACGGTGAATTGACGGTCGTAGCCGATTCAGAGCTTGCCGAGTTGTTAATTTCTGTCGACACAGGATGTGTTGTGAGGCCTTCGCCCTGCGTCAATGGAGCATTCATTGACAAGTCTGAATTTGTCGGCAAGCCCGAATGCATTGACAAGCCTGGGCTCATCGATGGTTGTTGTGTGGCTTGGCTCAGGTCCGGCAATTCCTCTTGCCCGTAATCAGGTTGAGAAATTGCATTTGGGTCGAAGGTTGGTGGAGCAGGCTCCGCTGATGGTTGGACAATGAGAGGCGCGGGTTCCGCTGGCTGTGTTGGCTGAGCGATCGGGTTGCTTGCCGTTGGTGGTGTGCCTGGTAGAGTCGATACGGATGCAACTGATTCAGAAGCACCTTGATCTAGCATTGTTTCTGTCGTGGCAGCAAGTTCTTCCAGCGGCTTTGTGATTGGTGGTTCCAAACCGGCCAGCGCTTTCGGGTCACTTTCAAGTGCTGCACGTGCTTGCTCAAAAGATGCTTCTGGGTCCACGCTTTCGGCTACCTCAGGAATCTCTTCTGGCATCACGTCCATCGGAGCATTCAAGTCGGACAAGCCGTCGGCGGGCGTAGGGGCAACTGGTTTTTGCGAGACATTTAGGTCCAGCGGTGGCAGCGGGTAGGTTGGCGCTGACAAATCGGTCAAGCTGCTCTTTTCGGTGGTAGCGAGCTGGATTGACGGCAAAGTCAAATCGCTAGACTCCTTTGGAGCCGCTGGAGTTCCGGCTTTGTCTGCTGTTGGAGTTGTTGTGGATTGATGCTTGTGGATCACCAATATCGCGGTGCCAATCAGGCCCAGCAGCATAATGACGGTAGCCTTTCGTCCCCACCCATTCGTGATTGGGGGTGGCGCCGATACGCTGCTGAGTGGGCTTTCGCTTTCCTCGCGTAGGCTTTCGCGTTCCGCGAGTGGGCTTTCGCCCAGAAGGCTTTCGCTTTCCTGAACCGTTTCGTCGTCGGAGCTTGGTTCCGTTGGGCTGATTGCAGCGTTAAGCGGCGATTGCGGAGGATCAATCCTCGCAAAGGAGCGTTCTTCGCTATCCAAGCTTGGCAGTTCAAAGAGAACTGGCGGTAAAGCTGGCGATTGTAATTCGCTGTCGCGATTTTGCACGCGTTGTCGCATACGAGGGCCTGTCCGCGTTGGATCGGCAGTCATGTGATCGTCCGTAATGCACTATGTTGTGAATTGCACCTGGGGCGGGAGCCGAACCCGCAGGGTGCTTTCATCTCTACATCGGAAGTTGATACTTTCGATCTTGAGACATTTGCGGAATAGTAAAACTTAGACATTCAGGCAAGACTAAATGGTGAAGTTGGCTAGTTCGACTACGGTTCATCTTGTGAAACGCCGAGTTTCCAACGAAGATGACACCGGCACAACTTTGTTCAAACCCTGTCGTGAAACACGAATTCATGTTGCGAACTGACTCTACCGAATCGCTGCTTTCCGGGCTTATCCGCGAACGCATCTTGTTATTAGATGGTGCTATGGGAACGATGATCCAGCGTTTGGGGCTGGATGAAGCGGGCGTGAGGGGCGACCGTTTCGCCGATCACCACAAGGATCTAAAAAACTTTTCAGATATTCTGTGCTTAACGCACCCAGACAAGATCACCGATATCCACCGCGAATATTTCGCCGCTGGCAGCGATATTGTTGAAACCAATTCGTTTGGCGCTTCGCCGGTCGGCATGGTGGAGTTTGATTTGCCGCTGGAGTTGGTTGATGAGATCAATATCGCAGCAGTGGCTTGTGCAAGGAAGGCCGCAGACGAGTTCAATGAGAAGACTCCTGATAAGCCTCGTTTCGTCGCGGGTTCAATCGGGCCAACGACGATGCAGTTGGCGATCAGTACTGATGTGGATGATGCGGCGCATCGCAAGACGACTTTCCAGGCGATGGAGGACAGTTATTTCGCGCAAGTTAAATCGCTTTGTGAGGCCGGTGTCGATATTCTGCTGCCGGAAACGGCGATCGATACGCTGAACTTGAAGTCATGTTTATTTGCAATCAAACGCTATTTTGATGAGGGCGGGCGCCGTGTGCCGGTGATGATTAGCGCTACTTTTGGTCCGGGGGGCGGTACGTTTGTGAGCGGTCAGAGCGTTGAAGCTTTTGTGACAGCGATCTCGCACTTCCCCGCATTCACGATTGGAATGAACTGCGCGCTTGGCCCAGACGTGATGCGATCGCACATCGAGCAAATGAGTAAGGCAACCGATCTGCCAATCAGTTGTCACCCTAACGCTGGTGACACCAACGTGATGGGATTGCATGATCTACAACCTGAACCGATGGCAAATACTGTCGGCGAGTACGCGGACAATGGCTGGATCAATATTTTAGGTGGTTGTTGCGGGACATCACCCGATCACATTCGTGCAATGGCAGCGCGAGTCAAGAACTGCAAACCCAAACAGGAATCGAGCGGCCCTGTCTACACGCGTCTCTCTGGCACGTTGCCGATGGCGATGCGACCTGAAATCCCTTTCACAATGGTTGGGGAGCGCACTAATGTGACTGGAAGTCGTAAGTTTGCACGGCTAATACGCGAAGAGCAATACGAAGAAGCAGTTGATGTTGCGCGAGAGCAAGTGCTGAATGGCGCGACGATCATCGATGTCAATTTTGACGATGCGTTGTTAGATGGAGTCGAGGCGATGACGCGTTTTTTGCGTTTGATCGCGTGCGATACCGAGGCGGCAAAAGTGCCTGTGATGATCGACAGTAGTAAATGGGAGGTCATCGAAGCTGGCTTGCGCAACGTTCAGGGCAAGGCGGTTGTGAATTCGATCTCGCTCAAGGACGGGGAAGAGGCTTTTATCAAACGTGCCAAACTGGTCCGCCAGTATGGTGCTGCTGCTGTTGTGATGGCATTTGATGAAGAAGGGCAAGCTGCCGACGAAGAGAACAAAGTTCGTATTTGTAAACGTGCCTACGATATCTTGGTAAATCAAGTCGACTTTCCACCTGAAGACATCATCTTTGACCCCAATATTTTGACCGTCGCGACTGGGATCGAAGAGCACAACAATTACGCGGTCGATTTTATCAACGCGGTTAGGCGCATCAAGCAAGAGTGCCCTGGCGCGAAAACCAGTGGTGGTGTCAGCAATATCAGTTTCTCGTTTCGCGGAAATGATCGCGTTCGTGAAGCCATGCACAGTGCGTTTTTGTTCCATGCCGTCAAAGCAGGTTTGGACATGGGGATCGTCAATGCTGGCCAATTGGAGATCTACGAGCAGATCCCTGCGGACCTTTTGGAGCATGTTGAGGATGTGCTACTGAATCGTCGCGACGATGCAACCGACCGTCTGTTGGATCTTGCCGAGACAGTCAAAGGCAGCGGCAAAAAGAAGGCGGCCGAGGATCTTTCCTGGCGCGAAGCTCCCGTTGCTGATCGCATGAAGCACGCGTTGATCAAAGGCATCGACAAGTTCATTGTGGAAGACACCGAGGAGGCGCGTCAGCATTTCGATCGCTGTTTGCAAGTGATCGAAGGGCCGTTGATGGACGGTATGTCGGTTGTTGGCGACTTGTTCGGCGAAGGCAAGATGTTCTTGCCGCAGGTTGTGAAATCTGCACGCGTAATGAAAAAAGCGGTCGCCTACCTTGAACCGTTCATGGAAGAAGAGAAGAAGGCCGATGGCACCGAGGGTTCTAGCGAACGCGGTGTGTTTTTGATCGCGACGGTCAAAGGCGATGTGCATGACATTGGTAAAAACATTGTCGGTGTCGTGCTGCAATGTAACAATTACAAAGTCGTTGACTTGGGCGTGATGGTTTCTTGTGAAACGATTCTTGAAGAAGCCGTCAAACACAATGCGGATATGATCGGTTTAAGCGGCTTGATCACGCCTAGCTTGGATGAAATGGTCACGGTTGCGCGAGAGATGAAACGCCGCGAGATGGATATCCCGCTTTTGATTGGCGGTGCGACGACAAGTGCAAAGCATACCGCCGTGAAGATAGCGCCCGTGTACGAGAACCCGGTGGTTCATGTGTTGGATGCCAGCCGGAGTGTTGGTGTTGTGGAAAAACTGATCAACAAAGAAGTACGCAAGGGTTTTGTAGCCGACAACGAAAAGTTGCAGAAAGAGCTTGTCGCTAGCTACAAGGGTCGACAGCAGAAACTGGTTTCTTATCAGGACGCATTGGCCAAACGGTTTGCAACCGATTGGGCGAATGTGCAAATCGACAAACCGTCGTTCACTGGCGTCAAAACGTTGAAGGATTTTCCGATCGCAGACATTCGGCCTTATATCGATTGGTCTCCGTTCTTCATGACCTGGGAATTGAAGGGCAAGTATCCCAAGATCTTTGATGACAAAGTCGTAGGTGAGGTTGCTCGAGAGGTCTACGACAAAGCAAACGCATTGCTGGACAGAATGATTGCCGAGAAACTGTTGACCGCAAACGCGGCGTATGCTTTTTGGCCTGCTGCCAGTGATGACGACGACATTATCATTTACGCTGATGAAACTCGGGGAAATGAAATTGCACGATTCCATTGTTTGCGACAGCAATGGGAACGACGAGGACAAAAGGATTACCGTTCGCTGGCAGATTACGTGGCGCCGCATGATAGTGGCCGAGAAGACTACGTCGGTGGTTTTGTTGTAACGGCCGGAATCGGTGCCGATGAGTTGGCTGCAAAATTCAAAGCCGATTTGGACGACGAGAGCGCGATCATGGTTCAAGCGGTTGCCGATCGTTTGGCGGAAGCGTTCGCCGAACGGATGCACGAAACCGCAAGGAAGGATTGGGGATTTGGTGCCGATGAAGGGCTCAGCAAGGAAGAGTTAATCGCTGAAGGATACCGTGGGATTCGCCCCGCGGCGGGCTATCCTGCTTGTCCAGATCACACCGAAAAACGTACGCTCTTTGACTTGTTACAAGCCGAAGAAAACACTAGCGTCCAGCTGACCAGCAGTTACGCAATGACGCCAGGAGCCAGTGTCAGCGGTTTGTATTTTGGTCACCCTGAATCTCGCTACTTTGCGGTTGACCGAGTGACCAAGGACCAAATCGAGTCGTACGCGAAACGGAAAGGCCAATCGACCCAAGAAGTTGAGCGTTGGCTGGGACCAAATTTGGCTTACGAACCAGAGTAGAATGGTGCAACAGCTTGTTGCACAAATCAGGCTACGCATGGATCGTTTTTCGGCCATGCCATTGGTATCCGCCAGCAAGCTCGGCGTCGGCTGAAAACTCCAGATGGATGACTCGCCGGTGATCCGTCGTGTTTGGGTTAGCGGCTTTGCTGCTGTGGCTTAATAAAGGACGCATGACGAAAACGTCCCCTGCTTGGCAATGAATCGTTTGGAGTTCTGCATTGCTGTTTCCAGCATGAGAGCCAGGGATCACGACCAGCGGTCCGTTGTCGTCGTGCATGCTGTCCAAGTGAAGTCGCAAAGTCAACATTCGATCGAGCGTCTGATCATTTGCGACAACATGCGGCACACCGGCTTTAGTGGTTGGCCGGGAAAAAGGATCCGGTGGGTCAAGGTGCTGTTTCACTGCGATGGTTCGATCCTTGTGCATCGATAACGCCCAGCTTTCACCAGGTGGTTTGTCGAAGTACAGGATGCGCACCAGCCCAGCCTCAGGGCCAAGAATCTTTGCGATAAAATCACTGACAACCGGTGATTCCCAAATCGCTCTCCATCCGTTCCAGTGGTCCAGCAGGTTTCTGCCGCCCACTACCCTGCCCTGCCCCGCCCCAATCGCGTTTTGTTGCTCGGAGTGAAACATGTTTTGGAGCTGTGCAACAAATTCGCTGCACTGCGCTGGTGAAAACGTTTCTCGCAAAATGCAAAACCCGCTTTCGTTTAGTTCTTCAATCATCTTGGAGTGATTTGTTGGCTGTATGCATAAGGCGTGCTTTCGCATTAGGATGTTGCAGGTCAGAATATACCGTAGTGAACGAGGCGACGAATCCCAACTATGGATTGACTTTCTGGGCGACGAAATACATTGGACCGTGCTTCTCTGCGAACCATGTCCAGTTTGTTAACGTAGGAAGGTTGCACGCAAAGAAAATTCTTGCGACTGGATTCGTAAGACCAACGAAGACGTCGTTGTCGTGAAATCGAATGGTGCCAATTCTGGTAATCCAATTGATTTTTGTGACCAGTCGTTCGAAACTGGGACCCAGGAAAAGACTTCTCACAAAGGAAAAGGTCCGTCATGAGTTTGTTCACTGAGCAACCGATTTTATTGGGATTGATGATCGGATCCATTGCTGCTGTTTTGTTATACGGTTGGATTCAAACGGGCAACAAATGGATTGGAATTGCGGGAGGGGTCTTTGTTGTTTTGACTCCGTTGGCGCTGTACTTATCGCTTCAGGTGGAAACCGATCGCGAAAAAATCACACGCCTGATCAACGATACGGCGAAGGCTGTTGAATCCAATGACCACAATGCTGCAGTTGCGTCGATTGGCGATTCAAGAATCAAGGCACGGGCGTTGACTGAATTGCCGCGGTACAAATTTTCGCGTGTCAAAGTCAGTCAAATGCAGGTCAAAATGTTGGAGAATACAAATCCTGCCCAGGCTGAGGTGGATATCAATGTGATGGCGAGAGTTAGCGTTGTTGGAAACGGGCAATTCCAAGATACGCCTGTTCCACGCCGACTTTTCTTGCAGTTCCAAAAAGACGATGATGGGAGCTGGAAAATGATCGATTACACGCATACGCCTCTGAATGGAAAGCCGGATATGTTTTCGCCGGCCAAGTTTTGAAGGGCGACCAGCTCGAGTCACATTGAATGACATTTATCTCCTTTGACGGAATCGATGGCGTTGGGAAGTCAACGCAGATCGCAAAGCTGATTGACCACTTGTCGGATTTGGGACGCGATGTTGTGTCCGTTCGCGATCCTGGCAGTACTCGGGTTGGGGCTCGGTTGCGAGAAATTTTGCTAGAAAGCGATTTGTCGATGCATCGTCGGACAGAAGCGATGTTGTTCATGGCCAGTCGGAGTGAGATGATCGAAACGACGGTTCGCCCAGCGCTGGATGCAGGGAAAACGGTCGTGTCGGATCGTTACTTGTTGGCGACCGTTGTCTACCAAAGTGTTGGTGGTGATGTGCCCGCCGACGAATTGTGGGAGATGGGACTGTGGGCGGCTGGCGGCGTTCGTCCCAATGTCACGATCTTGTTGGACATGCCTGCAGCCCAGTCCGTGCAGCGGTTGGATGGACCAGCCGACCGGATGGAGTCGCGCGGAGTGGACTATCTGGAGAGCGTTCGGCAGACGTTTTTGGACCAGCTGCCCAAAAGCGCCGATCATGCCTTCGTTATCAATGCGGATCAATCGCCCGACGCTGTGACAAGCGACGTCTTGGCCGCTGTGTCCAAAGTGTTGTAGGTTCAGGTCAGTAATCCGCTAGCATCTGGTTTTGTTTGAGAATCCAGAGACCTGTTTGGGCTTTTTCTGTGTCTCCAACGCTGAATGGTGGCGAATGAGGCTGCGAAATGGACATATCAAAGATATACAGCTCCATCGCCCCTATCCGCAGAATGAACGATGAATTCCTATCTTCGATCACGAACTTGCCTGGCAACCACTTCATTCGCCATCATCCTTGCTTTGTTTTCGTGCAGTGCTAAAGCTCAAGACGGACTTGCCGTTGTTGAACTTTTCACTTCGCAAGGCTGCAGCAGTTGCCCGCCAGCCGACAGAGTGCTGAGCGAAATTCAGACGCAGGCTACGGATCGAAAATTAGAAGTCTATGTGTTGTCGTTTCATGTCGACTACTGGAATCGGTTGGGCTGGGACGATCCGTACAGCAGTCCTGAATTTTCAAGACGACAACGAACCTATGCAAATGTAATGGGCTCGGACCGGGTCTACACACCACAAATGATCGTCAATGGAGCCGAGGAATTTGTCGGTTCGCGAAAGTCGACGGCGCTATCTGCAATCAATGATTCTCTGAAGCAAAAACCTCGCATCAAAGTATCGCTGCCAAGCGTAAAGTCGATTGGCGATGGAAAGGTAAAAGTGGACTATCAAATGTCGAATCTAGCGGAAAAGCAGGTCTTGAACTTCGCTCTGGTTCACACCCCCAAAGCCAACGCAGTTCCTCGCGGTGAAAACGGTGGCCGAAAGCTTGAACATGTGAACGTCGTTCGTGCTTACAAAACCATTGCGCTGACTGATCAGAGCGGCAGCATCCAGCTTGAAGTTCCTAGTGACGTTCAATTGTCGTCAGCGAAAGTGATCGCCTATGTCCAGGGAAGAACGGACGCGAAAGTCATCGGTGCGGCGGAGAAGTCCGTCCAACTCTAAGCCGCTATCGGCAACTAGCTCTGAGCAGGTTAATTTTGGGTAGCTGGATTCGCCAGAATTCAGGCCCGTTGGTTACCGAAGTCTGGCGACTCCGGGCTACGCCGAAATTCAGGCTAGCTAAAACGCTAGATACCTTTCATTTCGATTCCTGTTTGATTGGCCCATAGGCGAATCAACGATTTCTCGAACGCGTTTGGTCGTCGGTTCGAGTAGCCTTTGACTTGCACAACTCGAAGTTTCGTTGGATCGATTTCGATTGTTACAGCGCGACGAATGGGCGATTCTGTGTTTCGCATCGACCAAATCGATGACACGCCGCGACGACATCTAGCTGTATAAGACCCCACGCAATGCTTCATATATTTGCCTTCGGCCCAAAGCTCACCGCTGTTTTTTAGTTGAACGATCTGCCAGTCTGGATAATCCTCGAATGTTGCGTCATCCAACGCAATCCCAAGCCAGTTCTTGCTCTTTTGGGAGACGGCTGGTGCAGAGGATGTCCGCATCAATTCGCGAAATCGATACAGTGTATATCGGCTTGGGTCAAACGGACGATTTGAATTGGACGGTTGTCGCCGCGCGACGATGATCATTTGGCTCATCTCGCTTGGCTCGACAGGGTTTTTGACAAAGAATCGGGTGAGAGATTCGTTCAACCGTTCTTCGTCTTTTGTTAGTGACATTGGCATTTGGAACATGACTTGGCGAGCGAATTTGGTGTCTGGTTCTTGTCCAAATTGTTTTTGCAGACTGATCACTTGCGCCCATCGGAACGCTTGGCATGGCGTGGCGTCGGAGGGAGCCTTCATCAACCAGTGCAGCAGAGATCGATTGCACCGACCATAAATTGGAAACCGAAACATCCGCGGATTTTCGCCACGAGCCAAGTGTGAATGCAGTTCAAACCACCATGGTTTGCATTCGTGTTGCAGCCATGACGTAGCCATCCAGTTGGGACAAGGGTATTGTTCCAGCAGATGTCCCACCAAACCAATCCATTGGTTGTAAAGACTGGTAGAGGGTTGCGGTACATAGGTCTCGGGCGGCCGATTCCAATGTTCACTCGTCATGCTGAGTTTTGACAATGCCAAAACAATGCGGCGGACCTTCAGTTTGGGTTCGCGTAGTGCAAAGTTCCGGTGATGCAGGAGGCTAGTCGATTGGCGTACGGAATCGACAAGGCGCCAATAGGGCCACGCGTAACCATGCGACAGTCGTGCTCCATACGAGACCATGCGGTCAACCCGCCGGCGCGCAGGTACAGCGCGAGATTGATTCTTAGACATAACAAAAACAGTTGGATGGAGAATGCCATCAACGCAGTGCGATAGCGCAAGATAGCGCAATTGCGGATGACAGTGGTCGTAGAGAATGCGATCTGCGAACTACGGCAGATCACTCGTCAACTGCGAATACCAACATGAGAGAAGCCTGTCCTTACGGCAAGTGTTTTTGGTTACAGGTGCAGACCCATGACCACAGGAAGAGGTTCGCGGCGCGCCCGATGTTTTTTCGGGCAAAAGACACGATGTGCCAACCGTTACACGAGAAAAGCGATTCTTTCGCCGCGTGTTACTGCGTTGGAGGCGCGATATCGTGAAGCGTCGCTCCTTTTTCTTCGCTTAGAACTAAAATCGCGAACCTTTGCGCACCACGAGCGTCGGCTGCGCTGATGCTTGAGTAGTCAAACCGGCCGCGAGAATCCGTGTATCCATCTTTGTAAAACTTGACGCTGCCATCGGGGTACCGTGCATAGACTTTCACGTACGCTGCGGCAATCGGTTGATGCGACTTGGCGTCGGTTGTTTGCAGTTGGCCAAAGCTCTCTGAAATATAGGTGGTGACTTCGCCGCCATAATACAAAGCCGTTGAACGCGAAGCACCAGCAACGACTTCGACCAGCAACGTCTGTCGCCGCAAATCGCCCTGCAAGTCGAAGCGTCCAATTCCTGTCGGTTCATCAAAACCAAGCGTTTCTGTTCGCATTGGGCGAACCATCGCGAGCTTTTTCAGATCGTCACGAACAAACGGAGCTTTGCTGAACAGCAATTCAAGATCAACGCCATACAAATTAAGCTTTGCTTCCTTGGAACGTCGGTGGTCAATCCGAAGCGAATCACCATCCACTCGAACGACCACTTCGGGCAACTGTTGGGCCGCATTGGCTTGGTGTTGTTGGCGGTCGATCAATGCAAGATCACCAGATCCTTTTGCGATCGGCTGCCCTTCAGCTGGTTCGCCTTTCACGGAAGCCAATTGTTGCGTTTGCATCAGTCCACGCCGCTGGACCAACTGAGTAGCGATTTCGTCAAATCGAATTTTCCAACGCGGCACTTTGTAATCCGCGTACTTGGCTGTGATTTCTTCGGCCTGTTCAAAGGCTTCGCGATGCATGCACAAGTAGGCGTTCAAGTAATCGTATTGCAATTTTGTATCGACGTCGTCGCGTTTTACCGGCGTGAATCGTTGGATCGCTTCCTCGATCCGATTTTGCAACAACAGGTAATAGGCGAGCGTCAGTTTTTCTTCGGCCGGAATCGATTCTTCGTAGGCAAGCATCCGGACGAAACTTTGATACTGTCGTAAAAACGCTGGATTCAATATTTCGTTTTCAGCTCCCAACTGATGGATCCTGGCACGCACCAGCGGCGCATATTCCAACAGTTCATGTGTCCGCTGTTCGATGGGTTGCACGTCCAAGACCGCGCTCTTTAGGCGGGGGCCAACGGTGGAAACCATATCGGCACTGGCCGCCAAGTACTGTCGCATTTGAGGCTCGTCACGGTGCTTCAGCGAATAGGCGTACAAGACCGGAACATACAGTTGTGCTTCACGAAGCGCCTGGATGACAACTTGGTAGGTGTTCTGGTCACTCATTCGGTGGGCAACCAAATTCCAGTCAAGTTTTCGCAAGTTTGCCTTGCTCAGGAAATCCTGAATTTGCTCCGGCGTTCCGCTGCGAACGACGCTCTGCCATGTCACGGTTTCATTTT
Source organism: uncultured Pirellulaceae bacterium (assembly GCA_964398215.1). Classification (GTDB taxonomy): domain Bacteria; phylum Planctomycetota; class Planctomycetia; order Pirellulales; family Pirellulaceae; genus CAYNNP01. The sequence goes on from CAYNNP010000049.1 coordinate 16,185, forward strand.
CGCTAGCCGATTGAACAGCCAAGAACTTCTTTTCTTCCCCACGAGCAATGAGCTTTCCATCGGTCGCGACTGTTGCCGGATAGTGAACGAATTCGCCTGCCTGTGAAAAGTAGAATTGGTATTCGACCGAGCCGACTGCGAATGGCTCCAGTGTGATTGTTTTGCTGTTCGTTTTTTGGTGACCCGCCAGTGGAATGCTGCCTGTAGGCGTTTGCCAAAAGACATCGACGGTCAATTGTTCATCCGTTGGATTGGAGACGACGATTCGTCCGCGATAGGCTTCACCAACCAAGAATTCAGTGGGCGCAATCTTGGCTTCCTCTTGCGTTGCGTTGACTCTGGAAAATCGCTGGCCAACCAAAATTCCGTATTCGCGATCAGCGTCTGCAAGCTGCAAGAGACGTTTGGTAATGACGGCAACGGGATGTTCAGGAGCGTATGTTTGGTCAGCTTTTTCGGGGAGGGCAATGTCGCCAGGTTTCAGAGGCAATCCGCAAAAAGCCAAAGCAACCAGAACGCTATGGCGATTCTGGATTGGCATCAGCAAGTCATCCGAAACCATCGCTTTGCCGCTTGCGACGTCTTGCCAGAAAGGATTTACCGTGATCAGTCCACTTGGATCGGGGCCGCCAACGACACGCACATGATCCCAATTCGATTCAGCCCATTGTTTCGTCGTGTCCAATTCTTGATAGAGGGAAAGGCTCCGTCCACCGGCAACGACTGGGCCTCGGCGCGAGAACACTTCACGCTTTTCAACGTCATCAAAGTCAGAATCCTTTCGTTCTTCCAACCTCATCGACTCTTTGGATCGCTCTCTGCCTCTGGAACTGCGCGAGGGTTTGTTGTAGTCTTGCAATCCGTCTATCTCATCATAATCTTCGCTCAAATCACCTAGTCTTAATGACTGGTTTTCGGGTTTCGCAACACCCAACGCGATTCCGCCGTCGCGCGCCATGAGTGTGCTTGTTTCCAGGGCGCTCTCGAAACTGTAGCGGATCTTGTCATGGTCTATCTGCTGCTTGGCAATGAATTCTGCAAACTCCCGTCGCACCGCATCGGCGACTTCGGGAACCCTCAATGCCAACAGAGATCGCTCCGCAGCGTTCAGTTGATTGTATCGCCAAAGTACTTGGTAGCTGGAAAGATCATGCTCCAAAACCCAGTGGTCAATGAATTGCTTTTCTTTCTTATTTGATAAATAAGGCCGAATGATTTGGTCAAAGAATTCACGGTCATGCGACCACAAAAATAGGTGCAGTTCGTGGCTAGCCAAACGAGTGTACGCCGCCAGTTTCTGGGCTTCGCTAAGTTGGTGCCAAACCGCTAGCTCATCGAACTCTGCCAGCCGAGCGTCCTTGGTCAGTGTTTTGTAGAGTTTAAGTAGTGCGCCGACATGTCCGTAAACTTGCAGTTGCGCCGATCCCAAGCTTTCAATGTCCAAGGGCTGATCTTTGGAAGCGATCGTCACTGTGCGCTCAAAGCCGAATGGTTTCTCTGGCGGCAGCGACTTTGGCAGCCGGAGATCGCTCAATTCTGGCGCGTCCAATTTTGTCGCAAGCGTTCGCAGCATTGCGGTACTGCCGTTACAAGCAACAATTTGAATCAGAGGCAGACCATCAATCGCATCAGCCGAGATCCTGACCACACCATCTTTGTCGGGCACTAGATTGCTAATCAACACGCCAGAATCGGCCAAGAAATCGAAATCGGATCCCGCCGAGGCAGCTGCTTGCTGTCGTTGTTGTTTCGCGGCACGCATCTTTCCAGACTTTGGAGCTGACCCTGCCGCGCCAACGGCGTCGCCACCAGCAGCGACTTGACTTTGGCTGGTTGTTTCTTCGGTTTCCCAAGGATTCAAAATCAACCCCGGTTGCGGCAACATCACCCCAGGAAACTTGGCAGCGAACCTTCGCCGCAGCACGTACTGGTATTCATCACCCAGCCTTAAATCGCTGATATAGCCACTGCTGTTTCGCGAAATGGTTCTGCCATATAACCTGCGTGCAGGAAGGGCTAGGGACGTCAGAGGATCATTGTCGTCAAAGTATCGTTTGGCGATCACATGGATCCTTGCGAAATCCGTTTTGCCACCAAGTTGGATGCTCACGCCTTTCGCGTCGTGTGTCACTGATTGGATCGAAAGTCCACTTGCTGGCGACAGCGACTGATGGCGAATCTTTCCGGTTGCGATATTGCCGGCAACCGGCCCTTCGACCAGAACGATATTGGTACTGGTGTTGGTGGCTTTGTCCAACAAACGGTAATCGCCTGCGGATAAACCTTGTATTGAAAGGAATCCGTCTGCAACAGTGATCGCTTTGCTGGCGTCGATCGTAAAATTGCCGCCACGAATTTCAAACAGTCGATAGCGTTGTTTTAGATCGTTGATGTCTCCGGCAACTGGAAGCTGCACGTGGCGACCCGAGAGGGAATGGATTTCACGAGGCCAAATGACTCGGTCCATCTGCAAGTGACGTTTGTGAGCGATACCTGATGGCAACGAGAAACGCAAACTTGTTGCACCAGGCAGTTTGCCCAAATTGATTCGTCCAGTGGCATCAGTTTGCAGCGTTTGCTGTACATGTAAGTTCCTGTATTTCGTGTTGACGAAAATCGAAACCGTCTCGGCAGAAATCGGCTCGCCCGATCTGCCTCGCACTTCGATCACATAGTTTTCGCCGTCGCGAGTTAGGAAGGCATCTCTGGTATGGTTCGTCGCGCGAATCCCTGCAATGTCCCATGTCTTGCTGGTCTGCACCTGACGCTGCCTTCGATCGGAAAGCCCAGCGATTGAACCAGAAATATCAACCCTTAGGTTTGCTAGCCGAGCGGGCACGCGAACCGGAATCATCAATTCTTTGGAGTCAGCGAGTTTCAGGTCGTCGAACTGCGCGGTCGTGTCCACACCATCGGTGTCGGTCGCAGTAATCAAAACGGACACGTCAGTCAGCATCGACGAATCGACCTCTTGGTCTCGCATCATCAAACGCGGTCGGATCAACAATTTGCTGTTGCCACCAGTCTGAAGCAACGTTCGATCGATGAACATGCCAGCGGTCAGCGAATATTGTTCGCTGGGCTGTTGGATCGTGATTTGCCGAGAAACCTTTCCGTCAGATATGATCGCTCGGCGGCTAGCGTTTTGATTGACGGGCGGCAGGACGACTTGTCCTTTTTCGTTGGCAACCAATTCTTGTCCTGCAACCAACATCGTTGCTTTAGGGATTACCTGTTCGTTTTCATCGATGATTGTGAACAGCATCCCATCGGCAACATTTTCGCTGGCGTGCTGAATATCGCCGCGCCGAATGATCGCGCGGGCTCGCAAGCCCTTGCCAACCAAATCAACGATCCAGACGCCACGACCACTGATCTCATTCAACCCGATCGTCTCGCGATGCCTTTGGATCGCAGGCTGGTTGTAACTTATTTTTTGCTCAAGCGTCGGGACTAAACCGTCCAGGTCAATATCCGTGTCCAGTTGTTTTTCGTTGCTGCGGTAGTACGCCAAAGTATTGATCTCGTACGCACGGACCACCAGTTCCTGGATGTTTTTGACATCAACAATCAACTCAGTTGGATCGTCCGCCGAAAAGTGAATCTTGTTTTGCGGAGCCAACCGCAACTGGGCTGCATCCCGAACGCGCTGACGCTGTTGTGGCTCCAGCATCTTGTACCAATCTTGCGGATCTCCAATGCCGGCCATCAATTTGGTTTCGGCGAACACACGTCGCAAATATTCTGGCTTGAGATACTCTGCGAACTCCGTTGCATCGTTGGCGGCCACCAGAAAGTGATTTAAGTGCGCGCGAACCAACGCTTCTTCGTTTCCGATTGGTGAAAGTAACGCTTGGTCTAAAAAGTTCTGATTCAAATCCGCTTTGGGGAATGGCCGTTTGGCCCAAGTGACATGAATGATCGGGCTGTTGCGAGGCAGTTTTAGGTACTGTGTGAACAGTTTTTGATCGTAGTTGCCGGCGACCATCTTCGCTTCAAGTAAGCGGAACGTTGCACACGCTTTCAAGGAGTTGTAGCTATCGGGCAACGTAGTGACGTAGTCGTGAACCCGTTGTAGAAATTGCAGTCTGGCATCGGCTTGCTGGCTGATGTCCTTGTCGCCATCAGGGCGCAAGTGCCGCAGCCAAGCGTCAACAAACGCGTTGTCATCCAAGACCGCTGGTACCGCTTTGCCAACTCGCTCCATTTCGTCCAGAGTCAAGAACGAGTGAGCTTGAAGAATGCCAAAAGCAACATCCTTTGCCTTTCGCGATTTAAGTTCGGCAATGACAAGCTGATCAAGATCTCGGATATACGGTCCATCAACTCGGGCAAGAAAATCATGCAGAGTGATCTTTAAACCGGCTGTGTCAGATTTATGAAACTGTTCTGCAACGTAATTCATTCCCGCAGCAGTCAAAGCATCTTGGCGGTTCAGCGCGTCTTTGACCAAGCGATCAACGCCAAGTAGCGCTGCGTCGAATTCACTTGGATAGCGCCTTTCGCCCTGCACTGCTGGCGGCGCATGATCAAGCTGGACACCCATTCGTTTGATCAGATGATCGATTGTTTTTTGCGGCGAGTCGCCGTAGGTCAACAGACGCTGTCGATCGACCATCGCTCTGATCGAATTTGATTGGCGGCCTTTGTTAGCAGCCAGCCAATCCGCGATCACCGCGTCAGCCTTTTCCAGTTGCCGAGTATTCTGATAGTGCAAACAATGAAAGAAGAAATGCTCTTCGCTGCCAGGGATCAATTCTGCCAACATTGCTTGGCGATCATCCGCTAAAGCAAACTTTTCCATCAATCCGATCGGTTCGGCCATAACCTCGCAGCTACCCAGGGAAATGAAGACAATAAGGAGGGACAGTACTTTTTTCGACAAGCCAATCATATCGGACGCACAAGAAAAGAAACCGGGCGATAGCAGACAGTTACAGTTGTTGCTGCGGGAAGGTAACGATTTCGGTCGCTTTATCTTAGGCCGAAATCTACATTCCGATCGCTTTTGCCATGACACCTGGAACAGTATTTGTCGCAAACAACTCGGATGAACGCCCACGAATGCGATTGTGGCCCAAATCGTGGTTTGGGTAATTCGTTTTTCCATTTCTTCCGCAAATGCCCGGGGCAAAGCATTGTTTCAGGCTGAGATTCCTGAAGAAATGGTAACTGGGTGCGTGAGTTTTGGAGTTGTGTTTTTTCATGTGGTGTTACGTTGTAGGCCGGACCAAGGACGCGATACGTGCCGGAACAGCGCAAACGCCTCCATTGTGTCGCAGAGATTTCGCTATCAACGACGTTTCTACTTGCGTCCGAAGTTCCGGCAATAGCAGCGTTTGCTCGGTCCGGCCTACCCCAAGATCGCAACTCCAAAACGCGTCAGCGAGGGATTCTCGTTGTCCCTCGCTCACGCGTCGGGTTGCCAAAATGAGCCAGAATCAAAAGCTGATTTGCCGTCCGCATTTGCTCAAGTGCTTGGACGCGCCGGCGGATGCCAAGTATCATGTCGGCCAAAGGATCTATTCCCTTCTTTTGTGGTCGCCCCATGATCTATCGAATTGCCGCTTGTCTTGCCATCGTATTCACCGTCAGTGCATCGCTATTTGCGCAGAAGCAGCCCAACGTAATCGTCGTCATGGCGGACGATCTGGGGATTGGCGACGTTTCACCGACGAACCCAAATTGCAAAATCAAGACACCGCGTTTGCAACAGATGGCAGACGAAGGTCTCACGTTCATGGATGCCCATACGCCTAGTTCTGTTTGCACACCAACTCGCTACGGTTTGTTGACTGGTCGATACAACTGGCGAAGTGAATTGGCAAAAGGCGTTTTGTCCGGGCGCAGCAAGCATTTGATCCCAGCGGACCGACCGACGCTTGGGCATTTGATGAAGGCCGCTGGTTATCGCACTGCGATGGTTGGCAAGTGGCACCTGGGTTGGGACTGGCACAAGGTAGGCGGATCGATCGACTTTACAAAACCAGTCAAGAATGGTCCTGACATCAACGGTTTTGATCACTATTACGGTCACTGTGGTTCCTTGGACATGCCGCCGTACGTTTGGGTCGATACGGGAAAAATTACGGCGCCACCAAATCGCGAAGAGGGTGTTTCGAAAAAACAAGACCAGTACGGTTGGTATCGAAAGGGACCCATTGGCAAAGACTTTGTGATTGAAGAAGTTCTGCCTCACTTGTTCGACAAATCGATCACGCATGTAAAGGAATTCGCGGGCGGCGCAAAATCGGACGGCGGAAAACCTTTCTTTCTGTATCTTGCATTGCCAGCACCACACACACCGATCGTTCCGATCCCGCCGTTCAAAGACGCCAGTGGGATGAATGCTTACGCCGATTTCGTGATGCAGGTTGATCATCACATGGGCGAGCTTCTGGCAGCGGTCAAGAACGCTGGTTTAGACGACAATACATTGGTGATATTTACTAGCGACAATGGCTGTTCACCAGAAGGGAATTTTCCAGTGTTGAAGGAACACGGGCACGATCCGAGCGCCGGGTACCGTGGGCACAAGGCAGACATTTACGAAGGCGGCCATCGCGTGCCGCTGATTGCTCGTTGGCCCGGCAATATCAAACCTGGTACCGAAACCACTGCTTTGGCTTGCCTGACAGATATCTACAGCACACTTGAAGACATCGTCGATCAGCCGCGCAAAAAGCTTGGCGGCGAAGACGGTTTCAGCATGTTGCCGGTTTTCAAAGGGGCTGCAACATCAGGACGTGACACCTTGGTCAGCCACAGCATTGGTGGTTTTTTCGCCATTCGAAAAGGCAACTGGAAACTGTGTTTGTCGGCAGGCAGTGGTGGATGGAGCGCACCACGGGAGGCTGAAGCCAAGAAAAAAGGATTGCCTAAGATGCAACTCTTTAACTTGGAAACCGATCGATCTGAACGAACCAATTTGGTCGAAAAGAATCCCGAAAAGGTTCAGGAGTTGATCGCGTTGTTAAAAACACAGGTCGATAACGGTCGTTGCACACCAGGAGACAGTGTGGACAACGACCGAGAAGTTCGGCCTGGTTATTGATCAAGCAAGTCTGTTTGTCAGGCCGGGCTGCTTTTCGATTTTACAAGGCAGTGAAAACCAACGCATGGTTGTTCGGGCTCGCGTTCTTTGCTGGCGGCTTGCAAGATATCTTGGACCTGCTGCATCCGTTCTGGGTTCAGCGCCGCTGAAACCACACGTTGCTGTCCATCGGGTCCCATGACGACAGTGGTGATCACGGCAACAGTATCGTTGGTTTGCAGCGCAGCGATGATGTGCTCGCCGACTTGCTGCTCAGCATTCTTGATGGTTGTAACAAACTGCTGGATCTGATCGTTGTCGACTTCTTCCGCATTGACAACCAATTGGCTCTCGTCGGATGGTTCTTCGTTGGGTTGTTTTTCGGAAGGTAGGTTCATCTTTTTTTAAGCAAATATTGTGGGCAATGAAATTAACACCATGATTCTACAAAATTGATCGCCCCAGCGCAGGTCAGAATCCAGCAAGCTGCCCTGAGACTCGCATTAAGTTGTCATTGATTGCGGTCGCTGATACCCTGTTTGGATGATTGCTGTAAAAAAACTGAGTAAAGAATATGGCGACCAGCTGGCCTTGGCACAGGTGTCTTTTGAAGTATCGCCTGGGGAGATCTGCGCTTACTTGGGGCCAAATGGGGCTGGAAAGTCGACAACGGTCAAGATTTTGACCGGAGTCATGCGGCCAACGGATGGCTCCGCGCTGGTCGCAGGCTTTGATGTCCAGTCGGATCCCGTGGAGGTCAAGCGACGAATCGGATATGTGCCAGAAAATGCACACTTGTATCAGACACTCAGTGTTGCGGAGTATTTTGCGCTGGTCGGAACCTTTCATCAAATCGCGCCAAGTGATGTCGATGAACGTGGCCGCAAAATGATGGAACTGTTTGAAATTCCAAAAGCGATCAACAAACGAATCAGCACACTTAGTAAGGGAATGCGGCAAAAGGTTTTGATCTCCGGCGCGCTGATCCATGATCCTGAAGTGCTGCTGTTTGACGAACCGCTTTCAGGGCTGGATGCAAACGCCACTCAGTCGGTCAAGCAATTGATTCGTGAAATGGCCGACCGTGGAAAAACCGTTTTGTACTGTTCGCACATGCTGGACATCGTCGAGCGGCTTTGTGATCGAGTCGTGATTTTGGACCATGGAAAAATCATTGCGAGTGATTCGCCGGGGACCGTGATCCAGCAATCGGGAGCGAAATCTCTGGAAGAGGCGTTTCGCAAACTGACGGGGAACTCGGATATCGACCAAAGGGCATCACAGTTCGCAGACGCAGTGAGAAACAAGCATTGAGCGGCGGGGCACTGAAACGTAGGTCTTCGGGTGGCATTGATTGGCGAAGCGTCAAAGTGCTGCTGTATTCGTTCTTGGTCATGGACTTTCGCAACCAAGCGTTTGGCCAAGTAACTCGTACAAGTGCAACGGATATTTTTTCGCCGCTGTACTGGGTAACCGGACAGAACCTGTTGATCAGTTGTTTTGTTTCTGGAATCTTGTTTGCGCGGGTTGAATCCTTTGCGTTTGCACTTGTCTGCTTAAGCGTTTCGATGGTCGTCTGCATGACGTCGATCATCGTTGAATTCAACGAGGTGATTTTGTCGCCTGATGATGTCCTTGTGCTTGGACACCAACCCGTTTCCTACAAGACTTATTCGGTCGCGCGGCTAGCAAATCTGTTCTTGTACGTTAGCTACCTGATTCTGACGATGAATGTCGTGCCGATGATTTTGGGAGCCGGCATGCGAGAAACCAATGGATGGTTTTTGTTGCTTTATCCGTTGGCAGCGGTCGTCGGCAGCTTTTTGGTAACCGGTCTACTGATCCTGTTGTACGTTGCTTTTTTTACGAGCCCGTCATCAAAGGTGCAAGAAACATTGGCTTGGACGCAAGCTGTTTTGATGTTGATCACCGGCTACGGCGGGCAAGCGGTTTTGCGAGACAAGCGAGATCAGTTGGAAATGGCGATCTACAATCTGCCGGAATGGATCCAGTGGACACCGCCAGGGCTGTTGGCAAAGTTTGCTGTCTCGGGGAACGACTCACCAGCCGAGATACTTTGGTGGATCATGGGTGCAGCCGCCGTTTTAACGTTGGGCATTTGGTATTTGGTCTACCTGACGCTTGCCAAGGCATACGCACAACTCCCGTCCACCACATCGAATCTTGGCCCTGCGGAACTGCCGCCGCTGCGAACCGCAGGCCAATTGGTTGGTGCGGGTTTTGATGCAAAGATCGTTTCACAAAATCCAGATGAACGGACTGCTTATTGGTTTTGCAAAACCATGTTGCGGCGAGATCACAACTTTCGCATGCGGATATGGCCCACCTTTGGGATCACCATCGCGTTCATTGGAATCGGATTGTTCACGGGCGAATTGGTCGACCCATTGGCAAGCCGTGGAAAGAGCGTTGGCATCACACTCACGGCGCTCTATTCGCTGGTTTTGCCACTGCCCGCGATTTTCTATACGATGCGATTTAGCAAAGATCATCAATCGGGCTGGATTTTAAGTGTGGCACCGATTCGCGACTCAGCAGCTTTCGCACGCGGAATGGAAAAAGCGATCGTGCTGTATGTGATGTGTCCATTCTTGCTGATTGTTGGCATCGTATTTTCGGTTGCTTGGCAAGACATGCTGAGTGTCTCGCTTCACCTGGTAGCGGCTGCGCTGGTGATTTTGATATCGGCATTCGTTTCCACTGGCCTTGTCTTTCGCCAAGTTCCGTTTTCGCAGCCGCTGGGTCGCGGAGAGATGTTGGGACCGATCGCGCCGCTGTTGAGTGTCGTGGGTAGCATTGCGATGACGCTGGGCGGTCTTCATTATCTTGCGTCCGAGCGGCTCGAGTGGTTTTGTGGCTATCTATTGCTGTTGGCTGTCGTGACTTGGGTTGCCCAACGTTACTCGCGAAAAACCATTCGTCGGCGCTGCAACCTGGAGTGGTTTCATGAGTAAGCGAAACCGCCATGGATTGAAATTTCAGCTATTGTTGGTGCTGAAACTATTTGTCGCTTGCGCAATTGGGGCAGGCTATTTGGTTTATCATCGCAACTGGGTGGAAGGTTTTATGAAGGAAAGCTATTTCGCACCTCCAGATAGCTTGCAACCTGTGATTGAAGCAATCAAAATGCGGCAGCCGATTCAAGAACTTTATCAGCAGGTTCCAGAAACTCAGCGTTCAAGCTTGTATGATTTTTGGATTGCCACCGAACCAAAGCTTCGTGAATTGCCTCGACAACTTGTGAGCATCGACGCAGACAGGTTCGTTCGACGAGTAGAACGAACGCTGGTGTGTGGCTCTCAAGAGCAGCGGTTAAAAGCGTTAGAGTTCGTTCAATTGGGAGGCGACACGAGCGCGATACCGATTTTGGAAAAGGCACAGGCTTGGGCACAACGCCGAAGGTTGAATGAATTGGCGAATGAGATTGAAAAAACGATACTTCATCTAGAGGGGACACAGAATGGGCGATGACGATAGTGGCATCATGGGTTGGGTGATTTTTATCGCAATCTTCGGAGTCGGAAATCTGATTTTGTATTACACAACAGGTATCTTCCTGATTCCAATTCGCCGATAAAGATACTGAATTGACGCAAGATCAATCCGTGCGGCCAGAAGATGGTCGCGCGAGTACAGGACCAATCCGGCGCGTCCGAGCAACATTGGGGCGAGCTTTACAAACAGCTGCTGACCGGGCAACATTCTTTAGTGATGCGAAGGCTTGGCCCTTTGTGGCAATGCTGATCGGAACGCTGCCGTTGCTTGGCAGTTTTTTACTTGGGGTTCCCGGCCACCCTGTCGTTTCGGCGTTGATGCTGTCCTTCTTTTGTTTGGGATTTGTCGCCAAAGACAGATGGCCTGCTTGCATCACTGCGATTGCTCTCGCGTTCATTGCGCACTCTGCGGTAGCCGTTGTGCTTTCGCGTTCTGACCCACAGCGATGTGCTCAGATCATGCCAGAAGCCGGGAACTATTGGGATCGCCAGCATCGCTGGATCACAACGGGCGTGAATGAAGAATACAAGGTTGCGAGTTGGTTACCGGCTCACATCCAGATGTTTCTTGGCGTTTCGATCTTTTCATTCACATCGTTTGGCACGGTCGTTTTTCACGATGGATTCGTGCAAGTTGACATGATGAATTACTACAACGCCCAGTTGACAGGCATCAGCAACGACGAGCTTCGAGCAGTCGGGTTTGGCTGGCATTTGTGGTCAATCATGCGCGGCCTGGGATATCTTTTTGTGACATACGAAATGATCTCGCTAGCCTTCCGCTTCTTTGCTGGACGTGCAGTGTCCACACGACAGAGGCGCGCATTGCGATGGTCGCTGGGAGCAGGATTCTTGATTGCGGACTGTGTGATCAAGTTCTTTGCTGTTGATGCGGTTAGACTAAAGTTGTTCGAGAATCTGCTGTAACGAAGACAAAACGGAACGGATCAAAAAATATGAATATGACACCTCGCGAAGGAGTGTTCTATGCGGCGTGGATGGGCGGCATCATAGCGACCGTCACGGTTGGTCGCGCGCTGAATTTTCACCATCTCTTGTCCTTGGTTCTTGGCGTTGGCATCGGCTACGGCCTCGGATTCATGGCTGAAAAGGCGTTTGATCGATACCAGTCGCGGCGTGATGATGACGAACCATTTGGTGGTTCGCGAGACGATCATCGAAAGTAGCTGCACAAGGCAAAGCATTTGTACTCTTGGTGCTACATTCTCGGTCAAACGCGGCTTGGCGGTTGCTTGCATGTTTCAAAGTGGCCGTCGCTCTCCGAGCGACGTAGCCCGACCGAAAAGGCAACCAATTGGCGTGATTCCGATCGCAAAGAGCGGCCGTCCAATGGCCTCATCGAGTTCCCAAAATTTCCCATCAAAAGCCGGGCTGAATATGCGGCCATGTTTCAGGAAGTCAGAAGTGCTACAAAGATCCGATTTCACCGGCGGTTAGTGGTCGGTTGAAAAGTGTTATTCCGCTGATCGTGCCACCGAAGAAGGCGCCACTGGCCGATTGTGCTGTGGAGATTGGGCTGCCGTCTACGAATCCAGTTAGTGAACCGCCAGAATGAAACACCGTATTTCCGTTGGCACCACCAATTCCAATGCCGCCTGCATGGCCAAACAACTGCGTTGCAGGAGCACTGCCAATCAGTGATCCGTTGACGAATCCAGAAAATGAGTCGGCGGTGATCGTAGGTCCTGCATCCAACACGATTGTGGCGGAAACGGTTTGCCCAGCGGTGATGGACGTCGAAAGGTAAGTAGGTCGGAAATTTGTTTCTGGGATGTTGTAGGCTCCCAGATACAACTGCCCATCTTCGATGTAGATATTGAAACCCCGAATGCCGCCGCCTTCTTCGTAGATCAGTTGTCGACTGGTGACCTCGGTTGGTGTGAATTCAACATGAATCGTTCGTTGCTCGTGCGTGCCAAGATTGATGTCAGTTGTATTGTTGATCGTGACGAAATCGTTGACGCCATCAAGCACCAAGTTTCCGTCTACTATGCTCGCACCGTTTCGAAGAATACCGTCGTTTCCTGATCCGGATATGTCATCTGCATTCCCGTTGAAGCTTAACAAAGTGACCAGTGCTTCTGTTGAAACGCTTTCCTCTGTTGGAAGAAAATCAAAAGTGATTCCATTGTCGGCTGCCCCGCTTGGGTCTTCGGTATCGTCGGCAATATCGAATTGGTCGAAAAAGTCACTCCCTGCGGTTGTCCCATGAGTACTTGTCGTTCCATTGGCAGCAAACGATTGGTTCAAGTCTTGCACGGAACCTGCGACATCGGATAGTTCGCTGACCACAGAATCTCGCAGCGAAGCCAATCCCACTATCATCCCCATCACAACAATCAGTCCTACCAGCAGAAGTTCAAACGACACCACCAGACCGCAATCATCGCGCCAAAAGCCGACGGCTGAGTTTCGATTTGTGGTGTGTAGGTAGGGCATGAATTCCGTTTTTGATTATGTTGATCTGCCATCGATTGACGCAGAACTTCGTATCGTTATGGGCAAAGCTTGGACCTGAAATGTTAGGACTAACCCGCAGATTAAGTCGGCTTTTTGTTGCAAAATTGGCTCGAATAATCATGCGATTTGCCATGTTGCTGCTCGAAGTAGCAGAGAGAAGACGTGAAAGAAGCGGATCCCTTTCAACCCTTTTGTCCTGAATATTCCGCAGATCCAGTAAGGTCGATTCAAATCGGTCACGAGCTTGATGAATACACGTCCGAGTGAGCTGTCAGAGACCCGTTTGACCTGCAAATGTGCTACCCCGGCGGAGTTTTCTTTCGCGCGAACCTCTTTGCTGCTTAGGCCTTCTCTTGATCGATGCCTGTTGGCAGATTTGTAGTGACCAACACTCTGGTTTTACTCGTTGTGGAGAAAAGATCGCGCTTTTTAGCGTAGCGATTGGGTGGACGCACTGCATTGCTCGTTTGATTGTTGCCATTGCAGAGTGGAAACAATCGGGAGATTTTTCTTACATGAACAAGATTCATGTCAACGTTGGTACCATCGGTCACATCGACCATGGCAAGACCACTCTTACGACCGCCCTGTTGGCCGTCCAAGCCGCAAAGGGTTTCGCAAAAGCAAAGTCTTATCAGGAAATTGCCAAAGGCGGAATCGAGCGTGACGCGACCAAGACGGTGACGATCGTTTCCAGTCACGTGCGCTACGAAACCGAAACGCGCGAGTACGCGCACATCGATTGTCCAGGCCACGCTGATTACATCAAGAACATGATTACCGGCGCGGCGCAAATGGACGGTGCGATTTTGTTGCTTTCGGCCATCGACGGACCCATGCCGCAAACGCGCGAACACATCCTGCTAGCGCGTCAAGTTGGCGTGCCCGAATTGGTTGTGTTCGTTAACAAATGCGACTTGGTCGAGGACGATGAGTTGATCGAACTGGTTGAACTGGAAGCACGCGAGTTGTTGGATGCGTACGGATTTGATTCAAGCAAAATTCCCTTCATTCGCGGCAACGCAAAGGGCGCAGCGGATCATCCAGACGATCCCCAATTCAGTGCTTGCATCAGCGAACTTTTGGCTGCGATGGACGATCACTTTCCTGATCCACAACGCGATGTCGACAAACCGATGTTGATGTACGTCGAAGGCGTTCACACGATCCCTGGTCGTGGAACGGTCGCAACGGGAAAGATCGATCGTGGAACGGTCAAAATGGGTGACTCGGTCGAGATTCTTGGCTTGGGTGGCGCGGTCGAAACGGTGGTAACTGGTATCGAAGCGTTCCACGAAAAGCGAGATCAGGCAGTCGCTGGTGAAAACGTTGGCATGTTGCTACGTGGCGTGAAATCGGACGGAGTGCAACGTGGTCAAGTGATTGCGGCACCACGTTCGATCGAAACGCACCAGAAATTTCAGGCAGAAGTTTA
>CAYNNP010000050.1:0-30437 GCA_964398215.1 uncultured Pirellulaceae bacterium
AACGACAAGATTCGTTTTTAGCTCGCGATACAGCGCGTGAATGAATCACTCTCCCGCTGGGCCCGCTGGGAGAGTCGGGCTCTCAGGCCCGGAGAGGGCCCTCCCCGGGCCTGAGAGCCCGACCCTCCCGCTGCGCAGGAGGGTAACTAAAACATCGCAATATCAAAACCTAACACGCCTGACTACTTTTGTCGGGCGCATCAAGAGTGTCGACTATTTCATAGCCATTATCTAACAACTGAACTGCCAGCACCTTGATGTGGGCCGGCGTTATTTCGCAACACCCGCCAATTATTTTTGCCCCCCGAGCTACTTTGTCCAAAGCAAACTGCGCGTAGACCTCCGGGCCCATATCGTTTCTGGCCTCCAGCATCTCGACGCCACCACCAACCGGTAAGCCCGCCACGCTGGTAAAGCCGTTTCCATAGGCGCCGGTAATCACTGGTATCGTTTCCATCTGGCCCCAAGCCACATCGATGGCTTCGGGCACGCTGCAGTTGAGTAGCAGGCCATCAATGGATATCGCACTCAATTCATGCCACGCGTCAGCAATGGATTCACCACTGCGCAGCCGACCGCTGCCATCATCGTCCACGCTTAGTGCAACCCATACGGGTTTGCCGCTCTGTTTTGCTGCAGTAGCACTAGCTAACGCCTCGGAGATGGCGCTCATTGTTTCGCATAGAAAGACATCAACGGATTCAGCCTGCTGCTGAACAATGCGTTGATAAGTGGCAAATGCGACATCAAATGCAGGAGCATTTTGCGGATCATAGCTGCCGTTTAATGGTGGCAAGCACCCGGCAATACTAATGTTTGGCAGGCCAACACTGTCGCGCGCACGAGTCGCCAGTTCTATGGATCTTTGCTGCAACTCGCAGAACTGATCTTCTATATCGACGTAAGCCAGTCGCTCAGGCGTCACACTGTAAGCATTCAGGGTGATCACACGCGCGCCGGCCCGCAGATAGTCTTCGTGAAGTTGTTGCACGATATCAGGAGAATCCAGCAAAACCTGTGCGCCCCACAGCGGGCTGTTTTGCGCCGCCCCGCGTCGCACCAACTCCTGCCCCATACTGCCGTCCAGCAGAACCACTTTTCTATCAGCCATTCTATTCTTCCACTCTTGTTCGCGTACGCTGGATGACTAGCCGAAACATCAACAGAATGAGCAATTAAAATTCGCTGTTCGTTTTGTATTCACTCCAGCATTCTACCTGTAATCGCCTGGGAAAATGGAGCATGGACGGCGTGAACCAATCCACGAAGCTACTCGCCAGCTGGAACGCTGTCTACCAGCCTTGGTTAAACTTCAGGGCAAATCAGTTTTTCAAGGTAGGCAACATAGTAGCTCGGCTGTCCCAGCCGAGACCTGCCGATTTCTCGGCTCGGAGAGCCGAGCTACTTTAAGCAGTTTGAAAAACTGCTTTGCCCTGGGTTAAACTTACACGGTTTTGACATTCGTCTGAGATTGTGGTGCAAATTGTTTAGTAGACTCAGTGAAACTATCGAAACTCAACTGAATGGGAATGCAATGCGATTCTTTCTGGCAGCCGTGCTGTGTATTATTTTGACCAGTAATTCAGCGTTTTCGGACGGAGTTGCTGACGATTTGATCAGGCAATTCAAGGCTTCTGATGACGAAGTCCAGAAAAGTGAATTGGTCGTTCAGCTAAATCGCGCCGTTACGGCAGATTCCAAATGTCGGGCCGCTGTGGCGACTCTCCTACGGACGGAATTAAATACAGCAGAGTCGTTGGAGCTGGTCAGCAGTCTGGCACACTCCTGGTGGATGCACGAAGACAAGACCAAGGATCTGTCCGCAGAAACGAAGCAGCTCGTCTTTCAGTTACTTGATGACGTTCGTTCTTTTGAAAATCGTCGTTATTCGCCAACAAAGCCCCGCGAGCGAGCGATTCGCATTTTGTCATCATGCACCAAAAGCGTTGTTCCCGATGTGATCGGGCTACTTGATAACTCCAATCCATTGCATCGTGCTGCCGGAATCGAGATTTTGGCCGCGCGCGGGTACTTTGACAGTCACTTTGCTGAACTGAATCCGTTTGTTGAATCAACCGACATAAATGTCCAACTTGCTGTCGCCAAAGCACTGAACCAAAACAAGAACCATCGTGATGAATCCGTGACGCTGTGTTTTCGGATGATGAACACGATCAAAAATGCCAAAGTGGACGAGCAGCTAGCGCTCGCAGCTGCCGCTCACGCGGAACACCTTGGTAAAGAGAAAGCGTGGAAAATTCAGCAGCAGTTACTGGAACAACGAACTCTGGCAGTTGATCGTGCTATCGCGATTACCATGACATCACTCGGCCCGGAAGAGCAGCGCGCGACAGTCGACAAGATTGTGGGCGCAATACACTTCAGCAGGTGGATTCGACATGCCGTATTGACCGCCGGCGAAAACGGCAAGAAGGCTTTACCATACTTTCTAAAACGGTTCGAAGAAGCCGAAGATAAAAACAGGCTGCAAAGAGCCGTTGAGCTGTATCGCATCGAACGTGACGCAAATCGTGTCATCATGCTGTTTCTGAACGGCTTGGACTCAACAAGTTCCACGCAAAGGTACTACGCTTTTTCAGGAATCCGCCATATTGGTCCAGAAGCAGAAGTCGCTGTGCCAAAGCTGACGCAATTACTTCAAAAAAAGAGTCGAACGATTCTTCACCAAAGCTTGGTGGCGCTCGCCGCGATCAAGACCGACTCGAAGGAAACTTTGCAAGCAGTAGAATCCATTTTGGAATCCACCAAAGATCCCTACATTGAAACGGCAGCCAGGAAAACACTGAATGCACTCACAGAACCATCCGAGTAACGTGCCTGGCTTGTGCTTTCGCGTTGCGGTTCGGAGTTAAGTTCATCGATAGCGACGAGCACTGGGTTTCACGCGTTGGCATAGCGGGGTCGATGTGCCTTAAACTATGGTCTGACCGGAAACGACCGCCGCAACGATTAGGTTTGAAAGAAGCACATGGACTTGAAAGAGTTTGAACTGGATGGTGAGCTACGATTTGTAGATGGTAATGGCGGTTTGGCGAAAGGCGTCATCACGACGGATGATTGTCGCGGCAGCTTCTATCTTCACGGCGGGCATGTTGCCGAGTTTCAACCGTCGGGTGCAGAACCGGTCCTGTTCTTGAGCGACAAAGCGGTTTATCAAGAGGGCAAGGCGATTCGCGGTGGAATCCCTGTTTGCTTTCCCTGGTTTGGGGCCAAACAATCGCCATCGCATGGCCCCGTTCGAACGGAACGTTGGACGGTTACCGGTACTGAGCGGACAGACCTGGGTGTGCTGGTTACGCTGCAATGCAAGACCGATACGTTTCAACTGAACTATCGGATCACGTTTGGGCGCCAGTTGAGTTTGGAAATGTGCATCACCAATTTTTCAACGTCTGCGGCAACGTGCGAACTGGCGCTCCACACTTATTTCACGGTGGATGACATTACCAAAGTCAAAATCACGGGTCTGGAAAACGCCGAGTTCCTGGATCAGTTGACTGGCGACACAATCCCCGCCACAGCAGAGCCGATTGGATTCAGCGCCGAAACGGATCGAATCTATCACGGTGAGGTAAAGCAAATTTTGCTCGCAGATAGTTCACTTGGCCGAACCATTGCACTGCAACCAAGCGGATCACGGTCAACTGTCGTCTGGAATCCTTGGGTGGAAAAATCGAAGCGAATGGACGACTTTGGTGACGACGAATACCCACGCATGTGCTGTATCGAAACCGCCAACATCGATCCAAATGCGATCCGACTCGGCCCAGGAGATTCGGCCACCACCGGTGTAACAATCGCGTTGGTCTAAAAGTTAAGCGTGTGTGATCGCCATCCAGGGCATAAGCATTCGTGTTAGTTTTGGAGTTGCGATCTTGGGGTAGGCCGGACCGAGCAAACGCTACAATTGCCGGAGCTTCGGACGCAAGTAGAAACGTCGTTGATAGCGTAATCTCCGCGACACAATGGAGGCGTTTGCGCTGTTCCGGCACCTATCGCGTCCTTAGTCCGGCCTACAACCAAACACCACATTAAAACCAATCGCATGGAAGTATCGTTCAACAAGATGGGAAAACCAGCCATGGAGTGGCTGTCTTTTCGGTGCCGCAGTATTGATATTCATACGATGCGTAAACACGCGTTACCACACGATTTCTACGGCGAAACACTCTTTCAACGACGCTTAGCGCAACTTCAAAAATCACGCTTCGGGTTACCAGAATGACCCGAAATATAGACTACCAGAGCCTTAGCACGCTTACCAAATTGTGATGCTGATCCGTCCAAATTGGCGCGGTTTGCAACTCGACATCCGAGGGCGGTTCCGCATCTGCCAGTGATTCCATTTGCCACAATGCATGTTCATGATCAGCGGTAATTAACATCCATGTCGAGTGCGTTGTCGCTATCCTTTCGTCGCCGCCAACTCGCATTACACGACTGACAAGCCCCGTATCAAACGCCAATCGGTGGACAAGCGGAACAAGGTCCAGATGATTATTCGAAACGTGGATCGCCAACACGCCGTCTTTTGCCAACCGCTCGCGATACAACTGCATCGCTTCGCGCGTCAACAAATGCGCTGGAATCGCGTCACTACTAAACGCATCTAAAACTAGCAGATCGAAGCGAGCGTCTGTCATTCTTTCCAAGACCAACCGCCCGTCACCCAAGTGATTGTCAATTCTGGAGAGACAATTCTTTAGGAACGAGAACCTTGTTTGCGCGATGTCGAATACAGCAGGGTTGATTTCGATCATGTCAAAGTGATCTGTGCTGCGTCCGTAGGTTGCCAACACGCCACACCCAAGCCCGACGACGGCAACACGCATCCCTGGGCGATCTTTACCAAGTGCCTTGAAAGTACTGCCGATGCCGCTTGTGTGTCCGTAATATGTCGTCGGCTGATCTGCGAACGGTGCCGGGCGCTGTTTACCGTGCAACGTATTGCCATGCACAAGACTCATTCCTGTGTCGTCTTGCTCGACTCTCAGGACACCAAAAAAGTTGCGGTGCGATGCGATGGTTTTTCCTTTCGCCGTTACAGCCACGGTCACGAATGGCGCAACCATCAAGATCAAAGCCGCGAACCCCAGTCGTTTGATAACCGACCAGTCGTAATCCAGTTCATTCCAATTCTTACAAGCAAAGAACAACAGAAAGCTAAGCGCTGTAACGAGGGCAAGCGTAAAGGGCAACTCTACAAAACTACTTAGCATCATTGGACATGCCACCGCCACGATCAATCCTCCGATCGCACCGCCAGCCGAAAGCATCGCATAGTATTTTGTCAAATATCTTGCTGGCGGTTTCAATCGAGCGACCTCGCCGTGACACAGTAGGCAAACGCCCAACAGCATGATCATGTAGCAAGAGGCTTCCGCGATCAGCTGGACGCTACCTGGCAAGATCCCTTTTGCCTGAATCATCGTGAGC
Source organism: uncultured Pirellulaceae bacterium (assembly GCA_964398215.1). Lineage (GTDB taxonomy): Bacteria > Planctomycetota > Planctomycetia > Pirellulales > Pirellulaceae > CAYNNP01. The sequence continues at coordinate 5,458 of CAYNNP010000050.1, forward strand.
GCGACCAGTGTTCCTGCCGCAATCCATTTGGGTTTGTACCACTGCGGCGAGTCGAAACAAATGATGAAGCTGACGAGGTACAGACTAAGAGGCAGCACCCACAAGAACGGGATAACAGCAACGTCTTGGCAGACATGATTGGTGACCACCAACAAAGCCGTCGAGGCGAGTGCTGGCAGTGCGATCCAAAGTGATTTCACATAGCGATTCGGTTTTGCCACAATCACGTTGTCACTATCAGATTCGGTGGGCAATTGCCGACCAACGCGAAACAATCCAATTGCAACGGCGCCTTGAACGAGCACAAAGCCACAAAACATCAGCGACCAAACGAGCGACTGATTGGAAACCGACAAAATCGGTTCTACCACGAACGGATAACTTAGTAGTGCGATCAGCGAACCAGCGTTCGACAGGGCATATAGTCTGTAAACGCGATCACTGGAATCTTGGTAGCTTAACCACGCTTGGATCAGCGGCCCGGTGCTTGAAAGTACAAAGTAGGGCAGTCCGACATGTGCCGCCAACATTGCCAATAGGTAAAGTGTTGGCGCCTCTTCACCGCTTGGCTTCCAAAGGTCCGATGGTTCGATCGGAAGCATCATCGCAGCGGCACCTAGCAAAACGAGATGCACAATGCCTTGGCCTAGCGGCGGCAACAGTGTCCGCAGCAAGTGTGCATAGAGGTAACCGCCAAACAACAAAATCTGAAAGAACAACATGCACGTCGTCCAGACAGCGGGCGTGCCGCCGAACCAGGGAAGAACACATTTGCTGATGATCGGTTGGACTTGGAAAACCAAAAATGCTCCCAGCAAAGTAGTCGCTGCGAACCACAAAATGGACTTGGGCGATTCGGTTGATTCCGATTGTGACGATTGGTTGGTCATGGGGTACTCAGTATTCGCGAATCCACACATCGTTAAGTGCGAAAGACGCGAAAACATAGGTCGCCAGTAGCCAAACACAGCCCATCATTTCCCCAATCCACTGCCAGGACTTTCAAAACATCTGGCCTGTTTTTGACGCCTCTGGTTCCCAACAACGATGGCCCATTCCAAAAAAAAAGAGATGGAATCGCAAATGCGAATCCATCTCCTTAACAACTCTGAGCATCTCAGCCGACGAATAATCAAAGCTGTGTTACATGTTTGATACGAGCATCTCTTTCGACATCTTTTGTTTCATTGGGCCAGGAAACTGTCCGTAGTTTTTGTTCACCGCACGCACGAAAGCTCTGACTTCGCGTGATTGACTTTCGTCGAAGGCACCTGCTTGCTCGTCACGGACAATCTGTTTGGCAAAGTTGCGAACGGCAGTGTTAAAACCAATTTTCACACATGCCCTGTCTCCCTGCTGAGCGTACAGTTTCGCTAACGCTTCGATTTCAGCACAGTGTTTGTCATATCGCTTTTTTTGCAGAGAGCTTGGCCATGCGATTGTTGATTTCGCAAGCCTCATCGCATTTTCGATTTCAAGTTCTTGATGTCTGCGAATATTCTTTTCTCGAAGCTCGGTAACCGCTTGCTCTCTTTGCTGACGACGATTCATTTTTAGCGTTTCAATTGCAGACTGCGTATCTTCAAGCAGCATCTGAGCATCACGATAGTCGCTTTGCGCCATCGATTGCAGCGTATTGGCTTCGCTTTGAAGACGACTGATTTCACTTTGAAAGTTACTGGATTCAACGTGATTGCCTGCGGTGCGTTCCACTGACGAAACTATCGGAATCAAGCCTCGGCTACCAGACTGTGCCAGCAAGCTGGATGTGGAGCTGGCAAGAAGAATTGCTGCGATGAGTGTGAGTGCTGGACGTTGCATGACTGTTTCCCACGTGTTTTGGTTGAGTTGTTTGATCCGTCTGCACTATTGAGACGAACCGTGCCCCCTATCTCTTTACCCAGGAAATCAAGATTCTAGAAATAGTTTCCGCGCGGAGTTAGAACGCAGTCGTATTGGGTGAAAATCTGCAACCACATGTGATCACCAAACAAAAAAAGAGATGACTTCGCGAACGAAGTCATCTCTATCAATGTGTCTCGAATCAAGAGCAGCCATCTGGCTACATTTTCGATGCAAGCATGCCTTCATCGTCCATTGATTGTTTCATTATGCTAGGAAACTGACCGTAGTTCTTGTTCAGAGCGCGGACGAACACTTTGACTTCTTTAGAATCGCTGTTGTTTAAGGTGCCTTCTCGTTCGTCTTGCAAGATCTGAAGTGCCAGGCCTCGGACTGCAACGTGAAAACCAGCTTTAATACCATCGTTTTCGCGTAACCTAGCATGCAGTTTTGCGAACGCCTCGATCTCTTTCAATCGCTCCGCATAATCACTCCTTTGCAAGGCATGGGGCCAGTGAATCCTCATGTTTGCGATTTTTTCCGCCTTGGCAAGCTCGTGCTGTTTTCGCTTTTCAAGGTTGCGTTGGCGTAGATCTGCGATGTCCTGCTCTTGCTGATTGAGGCTTGTAGTGCGTCGACTTTGCTTTGCGACTTGACCATCGTAGAAAGCCTTTCGTGATGCTTGAAGATTTTTTTCAGCAAGGGCACGTGCTGCATCAGACTGACTCTGATTCAAAGCGAATTGAGCCCGTTGTAGTGCTGCGCGTTCTGCGAGGGTTACTCCTGTTCGATATTGAGAGCGAACGTTGGAAAATCTTCCGCTTGATGATGAACCCCCTGCGCTTCCGCCACCACCACCGCCGCCGCCACCGCTGGATGCGCCCGATGATGAACCGCCACCACCGATGGGACTTCGGCTTCCGGATTGTGCGTATGCAGTCGAGGTTGCGACAGAAAAACAAGCAACTCCAACGAAAGCGATTACGAAGCGGTGCATGACAGTCTCCATCAATGTTTGATTCTGAGAGGGTGTTTGATTTTGCCTACAATCTTGGGACGCCGTGGAGCTTCGCTGTCCTACCAAGAATCTGACTGTTTCCTCCCAAATACAATCAGCCCATCAATTCGGGGCACGCCAGTTAACCCGTGCGTTACTGGCCGAACGGGCAAACACTGCATGGCGGAAGAGGGTATGAACTTTTGTTTTGTGAGCGGCAGGTCGTTCAACGGCGCCCACAGAAAGAAAATTGCATTCTTAATTGCTTTCTTTATAGGCAACCGCTGCCAAATGAGATCCAAAAGAAGCCCCAAAACCGAGTTCCAGAAACTTGAGATTTATCTCTAAAAAAGACAGGTAAGGAAATTCAGCGTGATTGCGTCGAAAATTTGTAACCAATAAATAACCCTCCCAATCAGCCAATTCCATGCCTCGCACGAATCGATCAATTTACTCTCGTAGATCAGTCCACAATTGTCTGAGAATCGAACGACTTGAAACGCGGGCCATGCTTACTGCCGACACTGGGTTCAGCGAACTCGAGCTTTATTCGGAACCTGAGCCGGCAACCGAAGTCGCTACGGTCGATATCCCGGCGGAAATCGATACAAGCGTGCCTGGCAACGTACTTGGCCCCGTTTTGCCTGAAACGTTCACCGAAATCGAAGCTGAAATCCAAGCCGAGACTATTGAACCAGCCGAACCATTCACCTCCGATTTCCTCAGTGCCGCTCAATCAGCCAACCCTATTGCTCTCGACGTCGTTTTCGGAGCAACCGAGCCAGAAGAACTCTACGGCGAAGACGGACTTGCTATCGATTTCCAACTGCCCCAAAACGAGCTTTCACGGCCCCTGATTAGCGTTTTTGACGATCAGGAGCCACGCGATGATGACCAGCAGGAGTCATCACAACGAGCAGATCAACTGAGAACATTTGGTGAGGACGAGCACGATTTGCTTGAGCAGCAGCATCAAGTGGCTAGCTAGGCAAAGGCACTTTTTGGCTTCCAGATGTCATCTTCTTTCCCATAGGTGAACTAGGAAGCCTGGGCGATTTCTGAAACTTGGCTCCGTGCTTCTTACACGGGATTTTTAGCCAATATTGCGGGCAATTCTGGCCTGCGGCAATCAGGGGAAACGGCGGACGAATAAAAATATTGGCCATAGATTGATAGAACCGAATGCCAAATCAATTGGTGGTCAGGCTATTCTTTTCAACGTTCGTCCGTAAGATCTTGCGTGATGGGAGGGTTTCGGCTTTGTTTTGAACCCTTAAGCTGCCATCCAAACTTTTCGGATCTGCATGGGAGAAATTCAATCTTGAGCGATACTACGAATGCGAACCATTCGCCCGCTGATGACCCTTGGATCGCTCGGCTGAAAGGTGATCCAGCAGACCGCGACGCGGCTCTGGATGAACTTCGTGAGTTCTTGTTGCGCGGACTTTCCAAGTCAATGGCAACCAGGTACGGCGGCGGCTACCGACCCGAAGATGTCGTTCAAGACGCTTTGGTCAAGATCATGGATTCCTTGGATCAGTTTGCTGGGAAAAGCCGATTTACAACTTGGGCGATGACAGTCGCGACGCGGATTGGTATTAGCGAAATGCGGCGCAAGCACTACCAAGATGTGTCGATTGAGTCCTTCAACAATGATGGAGGCAAGTTTGAAGTAGCAGCCGTTGATGTCGTGACCGTTTCAACTGAATTGGATCGCGAATCGATGGTGGGCAAACTTCAAATGCTGATCGAGGAAACGCTCAGTGAAAAACAACGATTCGCGATTCGGGCTTCTCTGGCAGGCTTGCCTGTCGAGGTGATCGCAGAAAAAACGGGAAGCAATCGCAACTCAGTTTATAAGCTTGTGCATGACGCTCGAGCCAAACTGCGTTCAGGACTGGAATCCGCTGGGATTTCTGTTGATGTACTTGCTACCGTGTTTGCGTAAAAAGCAGAAAAATGAAACTCAATATTGAACAAACCAAGGCGTTGTTGCAGATGATTGCGACAGCAAAGCCCGATAGCTTCGACTGCGACGGTTGCTATGAACATCTAGCGGATCTGATTGACCGTGAATTGCTGGACAGTGAAGTTCCAGAAACTCTAGAGAAAGTCAAACGACATCTCGACCAGTGCCCATGCTGCGGTGATGAACGCAACGCGCTACTTGAAGCACTCGCAAACGCCTAAACGCCAGCGTAGCGACGCTCGCATCTTCACACAGCCGATCGCCCGGTTGATTACAACTGCAGGCTGTTCTCACCTAGCCTAGCTGTGCATCCACTCGTTGTTTTTGTTGGTTATATACTCGATTTCTGTTCGCATTCTAACTCTAGCTCTTGAGAGCCGACTGCGAACTGTCCCGGTTCCAACGCCAAGTCGTTCTCCGATTTCTTGGTAGTTGAGACATTCGTATTCGCGAAGAATCAGGATTGAGCGATGATGCGGCTCGATTCGCATCAATGCGACGCGAACAAGTTGAACTATTTCAGTTACTTCTAGCTTTTGATCCGGAGCTAAAGCGGGACTTGGCTGGTCGCACCACGATCCCAGGTCGGCAATGTAAATCTCCCTTGGCAGCTGCCGAAAGTAGGCGTGCCGTAGGTTCATTCCGATGCGAAAAATCCAGCTGTAGAATTGCGCGTCTTCTCGGAAAGTATCGATCTTTGCGAACGCACGCAAGAACGCGTCTTGAACAAGATCATCGGCAACAGAGCGAGATCCGACCATTCGCAACATCGCGTGGAACAGCCGTTCTCGATACCGAACAAACAACATTGAAAAGCCCCGGCAATCACCCGACCGTGCAAAAGCAATCAACGTCCGGTCGGACACTGTTGGGTCGTCTTGCGGCTGTGATTTAGCAAGGGGGATCATGGCTCAATTCGCTATGTCTTGAATGGGCAAGATTTGGTTGAACGGTAAAAACAGAACGGTGGCGTGGTTGATTTGGTTATGGGCGGATATCACTCTGTGCAGGAGAGTGATCGCGAAAGCAGGCAGATGGTGAACTGCAGTGGATGTCCACCAATGGCTGGCCAATTATCAATCGGCCTTTAAAAATCCGAAGCTCAATTCACACTGCCATAGAATTGTGAATTGAGTTAGTGCAACTTGTGCAACCGGATGGCTTCGAAATCAAGTTTTTTCCATTGCAGCGGAATCACTTTCATCATTCGAATCGCTGGGCTGAGGAGGTTCAGGGGCTTCGACCTTTTTCATGCCACTTGAAAACAGGTGGCTGTATCGATCATACCCTTGCACCACCAATTCCTCTGCCGGGATGAATCGTAGCGAAGCCGAATTGATGCAGTAGCGAAGCCCTGTAGGTTCGGGACCATCATCAAAAACATGGCCTAAGTGCGAATCACCGGCTTTGGATCGGACTTCCGTTCGCGGGTAGATCAGCTTGTAATCCGTGTGTTCTACAATCCGTCCCGGCTCGATTGGCTTTTTGAACGATGGCCAGCCAGTTCCCGACTTGTACTTGTCCACTGAACTGAACAGTGGCTCGCCTGTAACAATGTCCACGTAGATACCTGATCGTGTATTGCTCCAGTAGTCATTGCTAAATGATGGTTCGGTGGAATCCTGCTGTGTCACACGGTACTGCAAATTCGTCAGTGTCATCTTGAGTTTCTCATCAGACGGTTTGCTGTAAGTCACCTTCACTGGCTTGGGAACATAGTTACGGTCCTCACCCCACCACTTGTCCAAGAACTGGTCACGTCCACTGCGGAAGCGGTAGTACGTGTACTTCAGCGGGCTCTTTTTGTAGTAATCTTGGTGATAGTCTTCTGCCAAGTAAAACTTACTGGCATCGCGAATCGGCGTAACAATTGGTTTGTCAAAACGACCAGACGCTTCAAGCTCTTGCTTGGAAGTTGTTGCAGCGATTCTTTGCGCTTCGCTGTTGACAAAAATCCCCGATAGATAGGACGTACCACGGTCAACGAATTGACCACCATCGTCGGTAGGATCAATTTGCCGCCAGAAGATTTCAACCACATCTTGATAGCTGATCTGTGTCGGGTCGTAGGTCACTCGGACAGCTTCCACGTGGCCGGTCTCTGTATGGGAGACAAGTTCGTAAGTTGGGTTCTCGACCTGACCGCCCGTGTAGCCAGACTCGGCGCTGACAATGCCATCGACTTTCTCGAACGGCGACTCCATGCACCAGAAACAACCGCCGGCAAAAACAGCTGTTTCGACGTTATTGGGAAGCGGCAAGACTTCGGCTCGCACCCGTTTTGACCTGGACCAAGTAACCGATACAACGACAACCGTGGCTATCCCTAATATGGCTGTTAGCTTTTTTGTGTTGGACATTGTTTTGTTTCCAAAATGGTAGGAAAAGTTGTTAGGCCTTCGCTTTTTCAGAATTCCTGGCAGGCGAACTGCGAAACGAGCAAAGGATCTATCCTTTAGACGGTGCTATCAGATACTGTCTTACCAACGTAAAAAGCCCGACCTGTTTAGGTCGGGCATGAATGTGCGGCGATGAAGTAAAATCGCGTTACAGGTTATACGTTGAGTACCGTTTGTAGCGACTTCCTTCGACTTGTGTTGGTTTTATCTTCCTGCACTGCCTGTAGTTCTGACGCTTCAACCACTGGAATTCTTACCAGAAAAAGGATGCACATTTCACGCATAAGGTCGCCTTCTGCACGAGCCAACGCTACTGCATCATTTTCTTGCCTGGCATGACCGGTGCAGCTTGGTCGCCTTGCGGTAAATCCAAGGCTCTCGCCGGCGACGACTTCATGGGATCCTCAAGCAACAGATACAGAGCATTGTCCGTAAATTCAGCATTGCTGGTTAAACCAAAGTGATCATCGAACAAGAACCGAACATCGCGAAATGCGATGGGCGAACGAAGTGTTGGTCCCCATTTCTGCCCGGATCGCCGATCAGCCAACGCGGACTTTCGCGTTACTGTTGCATCGCCAGGTGATGAAGAACGAGGCGAGAGTGTTTTGAGCTTCAAATTGGAATTCACCGAATCGATCGTGGGCATCGCATCTCCTGCGAACAGGTGGATCGTTGTGCCGGCAGGCGGCGACGCTGGCACGTTAAGAGATCGATGGAACGCGACTGCGCGATCAAGACAGTGTTTAACATGCGCCTTGGCGATCTCGCGCCGCTCGCTCGCAGACGCCACGTTGGGAAGTAGTTGCTGCAAGACTGAATCCTGATCTGGATTCAACATTCCCCATCCACGCTGATCCCATGTCTCCACATCAAAATGATTCAGTGGTTGCCCTGACTGCTCGTCATAAACCGTGTACTCAGGCCCGTTAGGCAGCAACTGATAGATCGACGGCAGTGACGCAACCAATCCGCTGGGAAAAGCATCAAGCAGAATTGAAAACGAAAACCCTTCGTGCGCTGAAATCAGTGACTTTACAGATCCGTTATTTGGAGTGCCAATCAGGATGGCGCGATCAATGTGCTGACATCCAGACCAATTCAATTCGGGCGCAGCGCCGTTGACTGTTGGACCTTGGTCACCGTAGCGAAGGTAGTAGCGTGTGATCAGCCCGCCCATCGAGTGGGCAACGATGTCGAACTTGACTGGTTCATCAATTCCATATCGCTCCTTTCGCTCTGCTTCGACATAGGCTTTGCGTTGCAACAAAAACTCGTGTAGACGTCTCGCGTTCGCAGCATTGTCTCGCCGCCAATCATAAGAAAACTGAAAGCAGTTGAAGTGCATGTCGCCATAGTCAATTGCTCCTGACATCCCAAGCTGTTCATCGCGGTAACCTCCCACACCGAGCATCCGCAAAATATTGAGATAGGCTTTGTGTCTTAGCAACAAACCAGCAATGTTAACTTTTAGCGTATCCAGTACTCCAGTGGCATGAACGCCATCGTCGAACTGGTCCAGGTCTGTTCCATCAATGGGACAAGCCAGTAATCTGACATCAGAAGCAACATCGGGATCGATCGATTTGTCATCAAAGACTCCCCAAACCGTGCGATTCGTTTTTAAGTCTTGCAGCTTGGAACCCATCATTCCCGGAATGACGATGACTGGGTTTCGGATGGTGTTTGGAGCAGTCGCACTGCGCTGATAGATGGTGCCCAACTCTGGCGTTGCATGCTCCGCTTCGCGGCCCGTCACAAACTTCTCGATCAACGGTCGTGTAAAATATCCCACGACCGTAAAAAGGGCAAAAAAACAAAGGAGCTTGGCTTTACTCACGAGACTACTCATTTATGGGTTTCAACTTGCCACCACGCTAGGGTAGCGTGCAAACGAAAACGTCGAAAGCCAAACCACACAAATACAGGCCCCGGCAAAACAATCCGCACCATGATGATTGCAACAGCAACCCGTCGTCAGCGACTCAGACTGCAGATACAAGAGTTAGCGATCAATCACGATGCATTTGATTTCATCAACTACTTTCATTGTGAAAGGCTCTTACACGGTATCGCTCAGCAACGGCGCAATTTGTGACATCCATTCAAAGCAGGATTCCGAGTAGTGGTTAACAAGCCCCAGCGAATTGGCTGCCTTGGTATCTTACTGCAACCATTGGGTCTCAGCCCAGACCCAAGTTCTGGTACTGATCCACACGCTGCTCAGAAATCACCCACGATTTCGAAAGCGGCAACCTGACCCATGCTGGAAGGAACGCAACTACGGAAGGCAACTACCGAAGGCATCGCGGCGAAGTGAATCGCACAGCCAATCGAAGCCACGATCCAAATCCAATCTTGCCAACCGGAGGTAGCTGCCAAAGCGTTTCGGAGCGTTCAACCTGGACTGCGTGAAGTATTCGAGTTGAATTGCATCGTATCAGACATGATCAAAACTCCTCTCCCACGAACTCTTCACTAGTTTCCAGTTCGATCGCTGGCAGCGGGTCTTCAAGGCTCGCCCACAGACCTGGGCCTTGCACGTATTCCAGATCAGTCAATAAACAATCGTCCAGAATTTCTGTGATTCGCTGTTGGTCCATTACGTTTCCGATAAACACCAATTCTTGATGCCGGTCGCCATACTCGCAGACAAACTTACTACGGATCTCCGTAATCAACTCTTCATCATCGGGCCATTCATCGTCGGGTGCGGCAGCCCACCAGAAACCAGCCGGGGCCATGCGAATCGAACAACCGGCCTGCGACCAGTCGTAAGCCCAGTCGTGACGCGATGCTATCCACATCAGCCCTTTGCTTCGCAGCACACCAGCGAACAAACCGTCCTCCATGTCCGTATCGAGCACTTCGGTCAGCCGTTTGGGGTGGAAAGGTCGCTCTCGGCGGTAGACAAAATTCGAGATGCCATACTCTTCTGTTTCGGTTTCCTCTTCGCCACGCGGAATGGCGAGCCAACCGGGCTGCGACTCTGCCTCTCCAAGTGAAAACAGGCCGGTGCCCATGATTTCTGACAGTTCGACTCGGCTTTCGGTCGCGTTCAAGATTTTGGCGTTGGCGTTGAGCTCCCGAAGGATACGCTTCAATTGCGCGAGATCATACGGCGTCACCAGGTCGGTCTTGTTGATAATGATCACGTTGGCAAATTCGACTTGGTCAACCAAAAGGTCCACGATGTTTCGCGTGTCCTCTTCGCTCAACCCCATACGCCGATCGGCCAGATCATCCCACGAACCAAAGTCCTTCATGAAGTTTCCTGCATCGACGACTGTGACCATCGTGTCGAGTTCGGCAACCAATGACAGACTTTCACCTTCTTCGTCCTCGAATGTGAATGTCTCGGCAACCGGCATCGGTTCGCTGATGCCAGTCGATTCGATCAGCAGATAGTCAAAGCGTCCATCACGAGCGAGTCGTCGAACTTCGACAAGCAGGTCTTCGCGGAGCGTGCAACAGATGCAACCGTTGGACATCTCGACGAGCTGTTCTTCGGTTCGTGACAAGTTGGCGTCACCCGACTTGACCAAAGCCGCGTCGATATTGACTTCGCTCATGTCGTTGACAATCACTGCCACCTTGAGGTTGTCACGGTTGGTCAAGACGTGATTCAGCAGGGTGGTCTTACCTGCCCCGAGGAATCCGGAGAGGACAGTCACGGGTAGACGATTTTTGGAAAAGGATCGGGTCATTGTTGCGGCTCTGCAAAAAGGTTTAGCGAAGATGGTTTGGGGGATGCGACAGTGCTCGAGGTCGCAGGGGTTGAGACTGTAGCCCGAGGAGTTGCGACGGCGACTTCCGGAGGTCGATCGGAATCACGCCCAGCTTTGTCAAACGTTCACGAAATAATCGAGCTAACAGCGACTGGTCCTCGCAGTCAAAGACCAAGTGTGTTGCGTGACGTACGGCCATCGCCCTCGTGTTGATCGTTGCATAGTCATCTCCATTGTCCTCAATCAACACGACTACCAGCGTTCCGTGGGGCAACGGCGGCAATGACGAGGCAGCCCGATGATGCGACGCGGCGATCAACAACTTGGGTGGCCCAGCGGCCTGAACATCGGCACCAGACAAACAAACGACAGCAGTGAAAATCACTAAAAGACGAGACATTGCAGTCCTCCAAAGAAACAAACTGCAATATTACTGCACATGCAATATATATGCAAGTGTATCAACCATTGGGTTTCATGACCAATCGCTATCTTTTGTTGGCTGTAATTTTTTTTGGCAAGAACTCTGGCCAGTCACAAGGCCAATTGAACTGTTTGACGTAGCCTATTTTTCGTGTGTACGGCAAAATGAGCAGTGTGTCGTACCGTGCCACCCTCGAATAGACTTGCAAGTCTTTTGCAAGTGGGTAGCATTAGATGGTTTGCATGAAATCAACCGAAGAGAACCTGGAATGACCAATGACGAATCGCTTGACCTGGTCAAGCAGGCGATTCGCGAGGCGGGGTTGCGAGCCACGCCGGCGCGAATGGCAACCTTACAATTGCTTCGCCAATCCGGTGCGCCACTCACTCACGCGGTCGTAGCAGATCATCTGGCCGCCAGCGGTGTCGACAAGGCGACCGCGTTTCGTAATCTAAATGACTTGGTAGACGCAGGATTGCTGAGGCGTACTGAAGTCGGTGATCATGTTTGGCGGTTCGAATCAATCTCGTCTGAGCACGATAGTGGGCATCCGCATTTCTTGTGCGTCGACTGTGGAGCTGTGTCGTGCTTGGGTGATGTCAAACTGACCGCTGGTAGTCAGCGAGCAAGTGAGAAAATCGGGACGATCACGGAAATTCTACTGCGCGGCTACTGCAACGAATGCCAGTAAGCAAAGACCAAAGTACAGTCAGACCGTGCCCAGGATTTCGGTGCCATTTACGATCCGTAAATGCCATTTACTTGATCCGTCACGCTAACGTCTCTTGATAAGCATCTGATCATCGTTTCTGCGCGTTTTCGGAATTCGCGTCAGCGTTTTGGGCTTCCAAATTCGGCTCACCCGATGTTGAAAACCGCAACATGATCCGCTTCTTTCCCATTACCCAATTTGTGGTAAACGGATTGCGATGAAGTAAGTTCAAATACTGTCGCCCGTTCAACGTTTCACCCAATCGATCGAACGAACCAGGATACGTTTTTGTAACAGCACAACTTCAAATTAGCCAACGATAAAAGTGTCACCAACATTCAGCACGTTCGGAGTGGAACTGGTTTCCTTGCTGATTCGGTTCGCCCATTGTTGTGCGTCCTGTTCAATCGGCGGCCACGTGTTGTAATGAGTTGGCAAAACAACTTTTGGCTCAATCAGCTTGGTCGCTTGCACCGAGTCATCAACGCCCATCGTGTACAAATCACCGATGGGTAGGACTGCAACATCAACGCCATGCGCGTAGAGTTTCATGTCGCTGAACAGTGCTGTATCCCCAGCGAAGTAGATTCGTTTGCCTTCGATCGTCAATACAAAACCAGCTGGATCGCCACCGTAACTGCCATCGGGCAAACCATTGCTATGCAGTGCAGGTACCATTTTTACGGCACCAAACGGTAGGTCCGTCGCCCCGCCTAGGTTCATTCCTATCGTGGATTCAATGCCATGCTTTTCTGCAAACCAAGTTGCTGTTTCGTAGATTGCAACCACAGTGGCTTGATTGGCCTTTGCGATCGCGGTGACGTCGGCGATGTGATCAAAGTGGCCATGCGTGACCAAGACATGGCTGATGTCGGTGAAATCATCCGGTTTGGCTATCGCACTGGGATTCTCGCTGAGAAACGGATCTAACAAAATTCGATTCTGTTTCGTTTCGATCAACCAACTGCTATGAGACAACCACGTCAGTTTTGTCATTTCTGATACTTTGGAATGTGAATAGGGAAAGAGATTTAGTTTTACCTACCAGTCTTCGCCGCGCAGTCTGGCAATTTCCATGGCGTCTTTATCTCCGCGGCCAGACAAGCACACGACCAAGTGTTGATCTTTGGGCATTTCGGCTGCCAACGTCATGGCTTTGGCAACAGCATGACTGGATTCCAAGGCTGCGATGATGCCTTCGGTGCGTGCCAATTGATCGAAAGCAACCATCGCAGCATCGTCACCGCATTCCAAGTAGTCAACGCGATGGGTATCTTTCCAGTAACTGTGCTCCGGACCGACTCCTGGATAGTCGAGCCCAGCGCTCATGGAGTGAACGTCACAGGTTTGCCCATCTTCGTCTTGCATCACATAACTGTAACTTCCATGCAATACTCCCGGGCTACCGTATGAAAGCGGTGATGCGTGATCGCCGGGTTGACTACTTCGGCCACCAGCTTCAACACCAACCAACCGTACGCCATCATCTTCAACAAACGGATAGAACATTCCCGCCGCATTGCTTCCACCGCCGACACACGCAACAACGCAGTCAGGCAATCGACCAAAGACTTGCAGCGACTGCTCCCGCGTCTCGTCGCCGATAACTGCCTGAAAGTCCCGGACCATCATGGGAAATGGATGTGGGCCAATCACACTACCGATGATGTAGTGAGTATTTTCGACCGACGACATCCAATCACGCATGGCTTCGTTGACCGCGTCGCGCAAAGTCTTGCTACCGCTTTCAACGGGACAGATTGTGGCTCCCAGCAATTTCATGCTAAAGACATTCGGTTTCTGACGACGTATATCCTCGCTACCCATATAGACAGTGCATGGCAAACCAAAGTGGGCGCAAGCGGTTGCCGACGCGACGCCATGTTGGCCGGCACCGGTTTCGGCGATCACACGAGTCTTTCCCATCCGCAAAGTCAACAGAGCTTGGCCCAATGTGTTGTTGATCTTGTGGGCGCCGGTGTGGTTCGTGTCTTCACGCTTGAGCCAAATCTGCGCACCGCCGACGGCCTCGGTCAAACGTTTCGCGTGATACAGTGGACTCGGGCGACCAACAAAGGTATTGAGCAACTGTTTTAGTTCGGCTTGAAATTCTTTGTCCTTTTTGGCCAACTCATATTCATTGGCCAACTGGTCCAGTGCACGAGTCAATGTTTCGGGGACAAAGCGACCACCAAAATCGCCAAATCGTCCTCGGTCGTCGGGGACAGCAGCGGAGGCAGAAGATTCGGAAGGAGCAGTACTCATTGCAAAGCTTTTCTATGAGCGGATTGTTGGCTTGTAATTTTCACTGCAGAACCTGAATTGGTCAATCGACGCTGTCGGCGTTTCAGGGCAACGCATTTGTTTAATCTGAAATCTGAGCAAGAAAAATGCCACTCAGATCAATCAGTGCGTTGTAAACCGCCAGAAATTCGTTTTGGCAACCAAAAATTATCCTCAGGCGGTTTGCCAAGTCGCTTCAGAAGCGTTTAATGCATCCTATGCCAGAGCTTCCAGAAGTCGAAACGATGCGCCGTGGCGTAATGCCAATCGTCGGTAGCACGATTGAATCCGCCCAGCGACCGCCATGCAAATGTCGCCCGATTCTATTCTCGCCACGGATAGATGCTTTTGATCGTCGTGTTCAAGGGCGAAAAATATCCAACATCGGCCGGCGTGGTAAACGTGTCATGATTGAACTGGATGACCAACAAGTCATTGTGATTGAACCGCGGATGACGGGCTTGGTTTTGCTGGCCGATCCGCCAGGCCCCGAGCACTTGAGGTTACAACTGAACCTGCGTGGCGGTACTCATCGACAACTTTTGTTTTGGGATCGTCGCGGCTTGGGAACGGTTCGCTTGCTGCGCGAATCAGAGCTTGCAGAATACGTTGACAACAAACTGGGCATCGACGCACTGGAGATCACTGCGGCTGAGCTGCGCGAAAAACTCTGCAAGAGCAGGCGAGCGATCAAAGTTGCTTTGTTGGATCAATCAGCCGTGGCGGGCATTGGCAATTTGTATGCTGCCGAAATTCTTTTTGTCGCAGGTGTGGATCCACGCACAAGATGTGACAAGCTTTCCAAGCCACAGTGGGATCGAATCCAAGCAGCTACGAAATCGATCCTCGAAGAAGCCATTTTGCACGAAGGCAGCACGCTCAGCGACGAAACCTACCGAAACGCATTGAACGACCCAGGAGGCTATCAAAACTATCACTTGGTTTACGATCGAGCCGACACACCGTGCAAACGTTGCGGAGCGGGAGTGATTCGCAGAATCGTTCAAGCCCAACGAAGTACGTTCTTCTGCCCGGTTTGCCAGCGAAAAACCGGTTTACATCCAACGGTTTTGCCGACAATCGCATGAAAATCGTGACAATTTTTCCGAATGCGAGATAGATCTTTCGCGTCCGAAAAACCGAGCGATACAATAGAACCTTTGATCAAAGACCATTGGCAGCTCATTTTCTCTACAGGATCCGTCGTGATGAGTCCTCAAACCCGCCGTGCTTGGCTTCGCAACGCAGCAATTCTAACTGCCGGAGGCATCACTACGGCTCCTTCGTTTGCAGATGAAAAACGCGATCCGCGATGGAAAGCAGCCACACAAAAGGGACTCGACTGGTTGAGCCGCACACAATCATCGCGCGGCCAATGGAACACACAGGTTTATCCAACTGCGATGGCCGCGCTTGCGGGAACAGCATTGATCAGTAGCGGATCCACGACAACACAAGGCCCGTACGCCAAAGCGATTTCGCGAGCTTCCGATTACTTGATCAGCAAGAGCCGGGACAACGGTTTGATCGGTGATCCGCAAACGGACGCGAGGTACACCTATGGCCACGGATTCGCGATGTTGTTTCTGTCGCAAGTCTTGGGCGAAGAAGGCTTACTGGATCGGCGTGAAGAACTAGTCGAAGTCTTGACCAAAGCCGTCAAGTTCAGCGGCTCGGCACAAACGGCTGCCGGTGGTTGGGGCTACGTTTCGGCTCGCGAAGGAAATGACTTTGACGAAGGATCCACAACGATCACTCAAGTCCAAGGGCTGCGTGGCTGTCGCAATGCGGGCATCCCAGTTAGCAGCAAAATTATCGAGCGTGCTAAAGAGTACATCTACGGATGCAAGAACGAAGACGGTGGGATCAGCTACAGTAGCCGCCAGCGCGGCAGTAGCCGTCCGGCGATTACGGCCGCAGCCCTCGCAGCGCTCTACAACGCTGGCGAGTACAAAGGAGAACACATTCCTGAAATGCTGAAGTACACCAAGGGTCAGCTGCACGACATCAGCGACGGTACTCGAGCGTTTGGTCACTGGCAGTACACCTATATGTACTACAGCCAAGTGGTTTATCGCCAAGGTGATGAGCTTTGGAAACCGTTCCGAAACAAACTTTACGATCGCATCATTAGCACCCAGCGTCCCGACGGTTACTGGGAAGGCCAAATACATCCTGTCTACGTGACCGCATGTAACTTGACCATGATGCAAATGGACTTGGGATATTTGCCCATCTACCAGCGCTAAAGTGTCGATTCTGAAACACGTGAGTTGACGCTGACCTGCCGAACCACGATTCTATAAGCCGAATTCGAAAGCCAAAATCTGTATCGATTGGCTTGCGAAAGCAATCCTTTTGCTGCGCATGCGGCTTTCTCTGCGCTCAAGAACGCGCAGCCTTCAATCAATCGCAAAGACACTCTCTTGGAATAAAACAGTGATTCGTAGATACGTTTTCCTTGCGCTGACAGCTTCTCTTCTTGCTTCGCACGCGCTCGCTGACAACTGGGCGCATTGGCGTGGCCCGACAGGCAATGGTGTTGCCACAACTGGAACACCACCGACGAGTTGGAGTCCGACAAAGAACATCAAATGGAAAACCGCTATTCCGGGTCGGGGATCGGGGTCGCCTGTTGTTTGGGGTGATCAAGTTTTCGTTGTCACCGCCGTGCCAAACCCTCGAATCCAATCAACATTGCGATTCAAGCTCTTATCCTACGATCGCAATACAGGCAAAAAACTCTGGGAGCAAACGGCAGCAGTTGCTGTGCCACACCAAGGCACCCATTCAACCAACGGCTTTGCATCGGCATCACCATGCACTGATGGAAAGCACGTCTATGCCCACTTTGGCTCGCGTGGATTGTTCTGTTACACGATGGCCGGCAAGCTTGTGTGGAAACGCGAAGACTTTGGCCGAATGGTGACCAGGAATAGTTTTGGCGAAGGAAGTTCACCAACTCTGGTCAACGACTGGATCTTGGTTCCCTGGGATCACGAAGGCCCCTCGTCGCTGTACGCGCTTGACAAAATGACGGGCAAGACAATCTGGAAAACAGATCGCGATGAACCAACTTGCTGGGCAACACCACTGGTCGTGCAGCACAAAGGCGAGCAACAGGTCGTGATGAACGGCCAGACGAATGCGCGCGGATACGATTTAAAAACTGGAAAAGAACTCTGGCGCTGTGCTGGTCAAACGCAAAGGCCAGTGGCTTCAGCTGTCTCGATCGATGGCCTGGCAATTGTGGGCAGCGGATTCCGCGGATCGTATATGGGTGCTTTTCAATTGGACGGTCGTGGTGACCTTGAAGGTAGCGATTCGGTCACATGGACGATCCAGCGAGACACTCCCGATATCGCGTCACCCATTTTGTCCGATGGCCGCGTTTACTTTCACAAAGGAAAAACCGGACTTCTTTCGTGCGTCGACGCAAAGACTGGCAATCCACATTACACGACACGACGAGTCAGCGGGATCAACAGCACCTATGCTTCACCAGTCGCAAGTGGTGGCTTTGTCTTTTTGACTGGACGTAGCGGGACAACCGTTGTGATCAAAGATTCAAATGAATTTCAGATCGTCGCGACAAATTCTGTTGGTGAAGGTGTTGATACGACACCAGCGCCCGTCGACGATCAGTTGTTCATCCGAGGCGAAAAGAATCTGTTTTGCATCGCCAATGAATAGGCTTTGACAGCACCGGCGCCACTGCTTTTAAACAAGATCTTGTTTACGTTTTTTGCGTCGGTTGCGGCTGCACTTTTTACAGACACCTTGGATAATCATGCGGTGACTTGTGACACGAAAGCCATCTTTGGCGGCGACTTCGTTTCGCAGTTTCACAAGCTCATCGCTTTGGAACTCAAACAGTTCACGGCAACGCGTACAGTACAGATGATCGTGTTGCGGATAGCCATAGTCATGCTCGTAGACCGTCCGGCCTTCAAGCTGAAAACTCTTTAGCAAACCTGCGTCAACAAATTCGGTCAACGTACGATAGACGGTTGCCGAACTCACATAGTTCTCTTCACCGCGACGAGGCAATTGTTCCATCAACTGCTCGGCATCAAAATGCTCATGTTCGCTGAAGACAGTTTCAACTAAGAATCGCCGCTGCTTGGTATGACGCAGGCCGCGCGACTGCAGATACTCCTCGAAGCGATCTTCGGGAGAAAGCGAGACGTTAAGTGGCTGAAGTGAGGTCGACCCCTCACCGGTAAAATCAGACAAGCGTTGCTCCTATCACAAATGGGAGTGCCACATCAAACGAGACAAGTCAAAAAAGGCGGGCGCGAAAACATTCCGCTCCCCGCCATATTTTAGACGACGTGGCAGGTGATGGGCATCTGCGAAAAGTGATTCTGCAGCGGTTATCTCCTATCGTGGTCGATTGGAGAATTAGCCACAGTTAGGATTTGCTTACGCGAAACGGTCAAGCATTCGACTGAGTGCGATATCCAATTTTTCCGGCGTCTCGTACGTGCCATCGGCGATTTGGCGTCGAATTTCCGCAACTCGGTCGACACGGATTTCACCACCACCGGCGATGGGAGTGGTGTTTTCCATACGATTGGCCGCAGCAGTGCTGCTGAGATCCAGCTGATCGACGGGACCGCTACTCTGCTGAGTTTGGGCCTCTTCGGCCGGTTTTTTGGCCTGTGTGCGTTGAACGCTTGACGGACCGGTAGTCGTAGAGACTCGGTAAGGACCATAAATTTGCATCTGATTGCTCCCCTTTTGGGACGTGAACTATCCATCAATTAGCAGCGATCAGGCAAGATTACCAGACCATTCCAGCTGTAATGATGGGTGCGGTAGCGCAGTAATGACCAGATCAAACGTACCCAACCTTCCTAGATCGATACAAAATGACCGTTTCTGCGTTGGTCGTCAGGCGCCGCGATCCTTGTCCCAGGATGCAATCCGTAAAGCGAAAAGAGACTTTCTTAGCGCAAAGCGAGCAGAAACATTGGGTTTATCGACCGGCAGCGCGGGTAGTCTTCAAATCAAATCAAATTTGCGACAGATTTACCCCAGATTTCTTGTGATAGCAAAACGCGACTAACCTACAAAAGTGATCCGCTTGTACAACTGGCTCGACGGTTGAAGCCCGGCTTGGGTCGTTAAATTCTCTTGGGGCGATACAGATCCAACTCCTCACGACCGGCTAGTCCTGCGTAGATCGAAACAATCTGCTGCAAACACTTTTCCGTGTCCTCGCCATCGATCCTAAAGAAGTAATCAGCTGGAATCTCAAACCCCAATTCGATCGCTTCCAATTCACCACAAGCGACAATGACTGCCTCGTACCGATTTTCGTTTGGGTCTGCCGAACCCAATTGCTCAATCGACAAAATAAAATCGGGCGGAACAAGTTCATCATCGTCATCAAGGTCTGATCCCTCGCTCGCTTCCGTATCTCCAGAAACATCAACGGTTGAGATCGCGTTTACCCGCGCGGGACATTCCAGACGGCCCCGCAGCAAGTCGGTTTCCGTCAAAGGCTCCAAAAGCGTACTGATCCAAGCGTCAATCGTCGTCGGCAATGTTGAATGCTGAAGTTCTGGAAACTGCGCGCTAAGCGCCGACAAGACAAGTGGCGAAACCGAACGGTCCGGCGCAATGTGCAGCGATTCGCTACCACGATCACGGTACGAATCCGCAATCTGCTCGGCTTCGTAGATCGTCACTTTGTAACCCAGAAACCGGCCGTACAAAGCGGCTTCAAGCCCGATCGGGCCGGCGCCGATGACGGCAATGCTGCCTGGTGGGTCAAGTGTTAAATCATCGCTCATGGTGTTCGTTTGTTTGGTGAAAAGGATTTGACTGTTGTTTAGCGATCTGAAACGACGTCAGATCAACATTTGGTTTTTCACCGCAAACCAGATCGGCGATCGCCGTAGCTGTCGCGGGTGATAAATGCACACCGCTGCGAAAATGGCCCGTCGCGATATACAGATTCTTGGTGTCGGGCACTTGGCCGATCATGGGAAAACCGTCGAACGTCATCGGTCGCAAACCGGAATACTGACCAACTTCGATCGATGCTTGCAAGCTGGGGCAGACCGCAAAAGCGAACTCGCGCAGCTGATCGATGGCGCCCCTGGTGTTACCCAACTGAAAACCGACTTCTTCCTCGCAAGCCCCGATCACAGTGTGACCGTCATCACGACAAACAACGTATCGCTGACCAATGTTGACGATCGATCGAAGTGGCGGTTTAGCCGATTTTAGAATGAGAATCTGGCCGCGCACTGGTACCAAACTTTGCTCAAGGCGAAATCGTTTCGCGATGCGCCCAGTCCAACTTCCAGCGCAAACGATGACGTGATCCGCCTGCCATGTTTGCTCGGCAGTGATCACGCTTGCCCCGTTGCTACTCGACTGAATGTCGATCACTTCTGCACCGCCGTGAAGCTTGACGTTGTTCTTTTCGCAAGCTGCAATCAACGACTTAAGGTACTGGGGACTTCGAATTTGATATTCATCGGGAACCCACCACGCAGCAAGGTTACTGGTCCGCTGAATCCAAGTTGCCAAACTCGGTTCGCGTGCAGCCAGGTCTTTTAGATCAGTGCGTTCACAAACGATTGCCTGCTCGCCCCAAAAATCCGCCATGCCGATCATCGCCGCATGTTCGCCAATCGAATCTGCAAGATACCACCCACCACATTGACGCAGCTCAGGGTCGACGCCCGTCAACTCGCTCAGTTCTCGAGCCCAACTCGGAAAGAGTTGGTGACTGTAGCCGCGCAATCGATCGATCGGATCCGTTGCGGTGGATAGATTTGCTGGCGGCAGGATCCCAGCCGCGACCCACGAGGTGGCTTTGCCGATTTGATCACGGTCAAGCAGTCGGACATCGTGGCCGCGCTTCGACAATTCCCATGCGGTGCAAAGCCCGATGGCGCCGCCTCCGACGACAATGCTCTGAGTGTTCACAAATCAGGCTGCTTTCAAAATTTGATGAATAGAATCAAGCAAACTTTTGTCGGCTGAACTCGTCGAATTTGCAAGCTGTTGGCAAAGGTGTTCCAACTCGGTTTCTGTATCAACGTCTTCACGAGCAGGCAAAATTGCCACGGAAAGCCCCATGTCTTCAGCACGACTGAGCGTGGATTGAAAAACCGTTTCGGTACTCCACGAAATCTCGCGCCATAGATCGGAGTAATCTGGCTTGGCGGGTGCACGAAGACCAATCAGGTAATAGCCTCCGTCAACAGCCGGTCCAAGAACGACGTCGTGGTCGCCAAGATGCTCAAATGCGACATCGACTTCCGCGGTGGACAGTGCTGGACAATCGGCACCGATCAGGACACTGCTTGCTTGCTGGCTGATGCAGTACTCAAACCAAGCGGCCATGCGTTTTCCCAAATCGCCATCGGCCTGAGGCTTCAAGCTCCAATGTGGGGGTAATTCACTCCGAAAGGCTTCCAATGCAGAATCTGGTGTTGCTACCATCCAAGACTCGAACTCATCGCCCGAGAACTGCTGCACCAGATGCTGGACAAAGAGCTGATGGATTTTCGCCGATCGATCCATCCCGATCGTTTTTCCCAATCGCGTCTTGACCTTACCGGGGGTCCAGTACTTGGCCATGATTGCTAAAACCTTGCGTTTTCCTGCAAGATCCGGTGAATTTTGGCTGTCGTGTGACGACACATTTTGTTCCATAACGAGGATTGGCGGATGTCAAAAATCGGCTCATCAGGATCCTATTATTGCGATGATCATTCGATCCTGGATATTCCCCCAAAAACTCTGACGCGGATACGGGCCTAGTGACTACCGTTTCTTTGGATTTAGGTTACTATTTTCAATAGTCCGTCAAAGGGATTACTAATCATGTCTCCTGAATCCGTATGAGTTGGCAGGGAACTAAATGGCCGACGTTTCATCCGAGAAATTTCTCAAAATGGTCGCCAAGAGTGGGCTGGCCACAGAAGAAAAGATTGAGAAACTTGCGGACAAAATACGTCAAAGCAATGACGGAAGGCTCCCCAGCGCGACCAAAGTCGCCAAGATTTTCAAACGCCAAAAACTGATCACAGATTGGCACATCGAAAAATTGCTCGATGGAAAATACAAGGGCTTCTTTCTAGGCAAGTACAAACTGCTGGGCCATATCGGCACCGGCGGAATGAGCAGCGTTTATCTTGCCGAGCACACAAAATTGCACGACCGCCGTGCGATCAAAGTACTGCCAAAAAAACGTGTCAAGGATGCGACGTACTTGGCACGGTTTCAACTCGAAGCCAAGGCGATCGCGTCGCTGAACCATCCCAACATCGTGCTCGCCTACGATATCGATAACGTCGACGATGTGCACTACATCGTGATGGAATATGTCGATGGACTGGACCTGCAACAATTGGTCAAACGGGATGGCCCCGCAGATCCGTCCACAGCCGCAGATTGGCTTTCCCAAGCCGCCAGTGGATTGCAGCATGCCCACGACAAAGGCGTCATTCATCGTGATGTCAAACCAGCAAACTTACTGATCGACTCCAAGAATATCGTTCGTCTCTTGGACATGGGACTTGCCTTGGTAGCAGCCGGCGATGACGAATCGTTGACGGTTGCCAACAACGAAAACGTCTTAGGCACTGCCGATTACCTTGCTCCCGAACAAGCACTGAATAGTCACAAAGTTGACCACCGAGCCGACATCTATGGGCTTGGATGCACGTTGTACTTTTTGCTAACCGGACAACCGCCTTTCAATGAAGGTACGCTGGCCCAGCGAATCGCAAAACACCAAAAGGAAATGCCAAAGAGCATTCGCGAGATTCGCCCTGACGTTCCAGGTGAACTGGAAGGCATTTGCGTCAAAATGATGCAGAAAGAACCACAGTATCGATATCAGTCCGCAGCCGATGTTTCCACAGTCCTTGAGAACTTTGCAGCAAAAGTCCCCAAGGGTCAGCCGGTTCGAATTGGGCTTGGAGACGCACCGGACTGGGACGACATTGGTGATGGTTCTTCCTCAATTTCGCTTGATGATGAAAGCCACTCGGGCCTTCAAGGCGATACGGTCAGTAACAAAAACGATGATACGCTTGCCAGCAGTCGTTCCAAGGTCATCCGCGAAAAAGGGCTGAGTGCCAGTGATAGCGGACGACTAGTCGATGTGCGGGGCAAGCATGCTGGCATGATGGACGGCAGCTTTTTGGACCTGGAAATCGAATCGGGCTACCAAAAATCTGACGCTCCACCCAAAGCCAAAAATACAACTGCAAAGCACGCTGCTAGCAGCGCGACCTCAGGTCGTTCAAGTGTTCACATTGGCGCCGAATCCGACGTGCACCGCTCATCGATCAGCAAATCGAAAAACCAGAAGGCTGGGATCGATCCAATGCTGGTGATCGCGATCGCAGCCACCGTTGGTATCATCGCTGCAGTCGTCGCATTCTGGATCGCCCGCGCTACGATGTAAGCGAGGCTTGCCAGGGCTGCAGCCTTGCTAAATTCCGTCTCGAATCTGCTTGATGATCGCGGCGAACACAAGTTCGTTCTGGTCAAAGTCACGACTTTCCGCTTGGATCTGAATGATCCATCGCTCGCCATCGGAGCCGATCGCGATCAGCCGCGAAACGATCAACATATCAAGGTAAAAGAAGCTGAAATCACATACGCTCAGGTCCGGTTGATCTGGCAGCGAAACACGCTCCCGCTCCGCATCGGGATACTCAGCAAGAATCACTTCAGCAGCTTTCTCGATGCTATCTGCATCATTCGTCGTTTCTGAATCCAGCTCAATGGCAAAGAACCCACCCGAAGGCATCTCAAGGGTCACACCATCATCACCCGCGTCCTCGTCACGCTCGGCAACGGTCCAATTATCTGGATAAAGGAATCGGAGGCCGAATGCATCAAAATTTGCTGGCATGTTCGTAGCTTTCAAGAGGAACGGGGGCAAACATCATCGCACGTCCACAGCATTTGCACCAGCCAATTGGCATGACCAGTAGTTTGCCTGTCAGCGAATCCAACAAGTTTTGGGCCCGGATTTTCTTGCAGTACGACAACGGAGGACATGTGAGCAAAATGCTTCAGCATGTATCTGCTGCTGAGACGTTGGGTGTCAGATGTAAACTCAGACAACTATTTTCCAATCCAACCTAACTGGTAACTGGTAACGCATGAAAAAGTTAGTCCTCCTTGCTGCTTGCATAATGTTTCCCGTGAGTAGTGGATACAGCGATGACCCGTATTTCATTAAGCTAGTAAAGGGGCATGATTTTCAAGGACGTACGCCGCAATCTCTGTTAATTTGGTTGTGGAGGCACCCGGGGTCGATCCGAAAATCGGCGACAACAACGACCACAAAACTCGCGATAAAAACTTGTTTTTGACGGATGTAACAACAGAAGGGCGGAGAATCCCCGAAAAACATCTGGTAAATTCGACACTGCCTCATTTTGCGAAATGGTAAATTGAAACACTTCGTGTGTTACTTGATTTAGCGTCAACGCCGCTTCACAAACTATCTAAAGAAAAACTTAGCGCGTTGGCAAACGATCTTCAGCAACAGTTCCGAGACCAAGGCGTATAGCTTCAAGGCAGGTGCACTTACGACAAGGGCAAGTCCAATGCCATGCATTTACGATTCCACCAGAT